>NZ_CP081150.1:3234248-3557673 GCF_019665765.1 Deefgea tanakiae | reverse complement strand
GAAAAATCACCTTGGACAATGGAGAATGACAGTAGCGCATCAACCGTGCGACGAGAAATTAAATACATAAAGCGCGTTTCACCACGGAGAATAATCTATTGGCACAAGAATCAAAGCCCAATACGGCGATGAAATGAAGATCGATGGGCATGAAAAATGGTGGGCGAACCATCAGGTGTATCTATGAATGCTGCTCAATCCATACCAAACGGCCAGTTGTGCCACAGAGAAGTAAGCTAGTAACAGCACATTGTACCTGCAAGTGCAGGACTTATCCACAAGCAAGATCAGCAAGTCGACTCGCTTAATCCTCGCTCTGACTTGACAAGACACTAGCAACACTGATTAAATCACGTGTTTACTGCCCAATTAGCACTTAGGATTTAGTCATGAAACGTACTTTCCAACCTTCTGTAATCAAACGTAAGCGCACTCACGGCTTCCGTGCTCGCATGGCAACTGTTGGTGGCGTTCGCGTATTGAACGCACGCCGCGCCAAGGGCCGCAAAGTTTTATCGGCTTAAGCTGTTGCGAAGCCAAGCACCTGCTTCCGTTTTGAACGGCATGCAGAGCGCACCTCGCTATCGCTTTGCGCGTGATGCACGCTTATTAAAAACGGATGAATTTTCATCCGTTTTTAGTTTGCGAGCGTCAGTGAGCAATGATTACTTCCAAGTATTAGGCAAACCCAATCAAAGCCAGCATGCTCGCTTAGGTTTGGTCGTCGGTAAAAAAACCGACAAACGTGCCGTTGGTCGTAATTACATCAAGCGCACTGTCCGTGAGTTGTTCCGCCAAAACACGGAATATCTGTTAGGTCTGGATGTAGTCGTGCGATCACGCAAACCTTTCGAACCTCGCGAGGGTGCCGCGGCGAGACTCGCCTTACTCAGTTTATTTAAACGATTAAAGCAATGTCGCGCCTTATCATCACACTGTTGAAACTTTATCAGTTGATGATCAGTCCTTTGCTGGGGCCACGCTGCCGCTTCACGCCCACGTGTTCGCAATACGGGATTGAAGCAGTGAGTCGACACGGCCCATTAAAAGGCAGTTGGCTAACAACAAAACGTCTGTGCCGATGCCATCCTTGGGGTGGTTGTGGGCATGATCCTGTTCCGTAATATAAGTTGTGCAAAAGTTTGAACGCGAGCCGTTACAGCCGCATTTAGACCCTTTTTGTTTTACTACTTAACCCGCCGAGTTGGGAGCTCTTCCGTTCAAATGGATACTAAGAGACTAATCCTCTTTATTGCGCTGTCTTTCAGCATTCTGTTTTTCTGGCAAAAGTATATGGAGGAGCGTTACCCGCAACCCAAAACAGCCAGTGCAGTCGCCACAGCCGCATCAGCTAGCGCACAAGGCACCGCCGCCAGCGGCGTGAATGCCACCAATGCAGCCGCCCCTGCCGAAACCAGCGGACTCGCTAAAGGCCAGCGGATTACGGTAACTACTGATTTATTCCGTGCCGAAATCGACGCCAACGGCGGTGATTTGCGTCAGGTTGAATTGCTCAAAATCGGCGCAACTAACGACCCAAGCAAGCCGTTTGTTTTGTTGCAAGACTCAGGTGAGCACACTTATGTGGCGCAAACCGGTCTGCTCGGCGAAGGCATGCCAACACACCGAAGCCTATTCACTGCGGCACAAACTAGCTATACGCTGGCTGAAGGCCAAAATGAAGTTGCGGTTCGTCTTGAAGCACCAGGTCCGAACGGCGTTAAAATTGCCAAGATTTATACCTTCAAACGTGACCAGTATCTGGTTGATGTGAAGTATGAAATCGTCAACAGCGGCACCACGCCACTGACGACCAGCGCTTACTATCGCTTGATTCGCGATGGTAAGGTTGAAAATCCAGGCATGTTTGGTACGCACACCTTTACTGGCCCAGCACTCTTTACTCAAGAAGACAAATTCCAAAAAGTCGACTTTGAAAAAATCAGAAAAGGTGAAGCTAAATTCCGTCCAAGCGCAAACAATGGCTGGATTGCGATGATTCAGCATTACTTTGTCTCTGGCTGGATTTTCTCGCCAACAAACGGCACTGCTGCCTGCACGCCGAACGACTGCCGCTTTGAAATGAAAGCACTACCAGACAATATGTTCTCGGTGGGTGCCATCATCGATTTGCCGCAAATCGCCGCGGGCGCGAAATACGAGCGCACGGTACCGATCTTTGTGGGTCCGCAAGAAAGCCATCGTCTAGAAGCTGTTGCTCCTGGCTTTGACCTTGTTAAAGACTACGGCATGTTCAAGATCTTCTCAGCGCCGCTATTTGCCGTATTGGAGTTCATCCATGGCTTGGTGGGTAACTGGGGCTGGTCGATTATCATCGTAACCCTGCTGTTAAAAGCTGCGTTCTTCCCATTGGCGAGCGCGAGCTACCGTTCAATGGCTAAAATGCGCTTGCTTGCACCGCGCATGGAAGAGCTGAAAAAACGTCATGGCGATGACCGCGTGAAGTTCCAGCAATCTGTGATGGAAATGTACAAGACCGAAAAGGTCAATCCGCTCGGTGGTTGCTTGCCGATGCTGGTACAAATTCCGGTGTTCATTGGTTTCTACTGGATGCTGTTGGCTGCGGTTGAATTGCGTCAAGCACCGTGGGCGTTCTGGATTCATGACTTGTCAGTCCCAGATCCACTGTATATCTTGCCGCTGATTATGGCTGTCTCGATGTACGTGCAAACGATGCTGTCACCGCCACCGCCGGATCCGATGCAAGCGAAGATGATGAAGTGGATGCCAATTGCATTCTCGGTATTCTTCTTCTTCTTCCCAGCTGGTTTGGTTCTGTACTGGGTGGTGAACAATATCTTGTCGATCATTCAGCAGTATGTGATTACCAAGAAAATTGAGAATCAAGCCAAATTAGCCAAAAATAGCTAGCAAGGCATAAAACGCCGCCTTCGGGCGGCGTTTTGTTATTCGCAAGGCAATCAATCATTACGTATTGCCTTGTAGCCATTAAATAAAATTGGCTACAAGGCAATACATCAAGAATCGGACTACATCATGCTTTATACCCCCGACACCATCGCCGCGATTGCCACCGCCCCCGGTCGTGGTGGCGTGGGCGTCATTCGCGTTTCTGGTAAAAACATCCAACCTTTAATCGACGGCTTGATTGGCAAGCCACTAAAATCCCGCTTTGCGCACTTTGCGCATTTCAAAGCGGCAGACGGCAGCACCGTCGACGAAGGTATCGCACTATTTTTCCCCAATCCGGCCTCTTTCACCGGTGAAGACGTACTCGAATTACAAGGCCACGGCGGCCCTGTCATTATGAATATGCTACTGAAACGCTGCATCGAGCTGGGTGCGCGTCACGCCGAGCCGGGTGAATTTACCAAACGCGCATTTTTAAACGGCAAACTCGATCTGGCACAAGCCGAAGCCGTTGCCGACATCATCGACGCGCAATCGGAAGCCGCCGCCAAATCAGCACTTAAATCGCTCGACGGCGCGTTTTCTCGTGAAGTGCATACGCTGGTTGATGATTTAATCAATCTACGTATGTTGGTCGAAGCGACCTTGGATTTCCCTGAAGAAGACATCGACTTTCTGGAAGCCGCCGACGCGCGCGGCAAACTGCACAAAATTTCGGCCCAACTCGCCCGCGTCATGGACACCGCCACGCAAGGCAAATTGCTTCGTGAAGGCATGCACGTGGTGCTGATTGGCCAGCCTAACGTCGGCAAATCCAGCTTAATGAATGCGCTCGCTGGCGAAGACGTAGCGATTGTGACCGACATTGCTGGTACGACCCGCGATACCGTACGCGAATTGATTCAGCTCGACGGCGTTCCACTGCATATTATCGACACTGCAGGCCTGCGCGACACGGATGATACGGTTGAGAAAATTGGCATTGAACGCACCTGGGCAGCGGTCGAAAAAGCCGATTTGGCGCTCTTGCTGCTTGATAGCCGCGAAGGCATTACCGAACATGACCACGCGATTTTGGCCAAGCTACCTGCATCACTGAGCGTGCTGCGCGTGTTTAATAAAATTGACCTGACTGGCGATGCGGCTGGTGATATTGCCGAAGATGAAATTCATGTCTCTGCTAAGCAGGGTATCGGCCTGAAAGAATTGAAAAACAAGCTTTTGAAGAAGATAGGCTGGCAGGGTATTAACGATGGCGTCTTTATCGCCCGTGAGCGCCACCTCGCCGCGATTCGCGTGGCCCGCGAACATCTCAACACCGCCGATGCTTGCTATCTCCAAATTGAAATCTTGGCCGAAGAATTGCGTTTGGCACAAAATAGCCTGAATGAAATCACTGGTGAATTTACGTCCGATGATTTGCTCGGTGTGATTTTTAGTCGTTTTTGCATTGGGAAATAAATGATGCAATCCAAAACACCGCTCTATTTTGCCACTATTTTATGCTGCATCGGCTCTGCACAAAGCAAAGAGTTAATCATCCGTGCCAATGTAAGCGAGCAGTGCCAAACAAAATGGGAATCCGCCAGTGAGCGGATGCCGCCCAAAGTACAGCTCAGCTGCCTCAGCTCAAAACAAAAGCCAGCCGTTAAAACCTACCCAAATAAAGAAGCATCATGGCCAAGTACTGTTTACGATTTTTAGCCACACTCTGCGCAATCGTTCTGTGCAGCACCAGCTTCGCATCAGGAGGGGGAAGCTTGCGAGTGCGCATTTTTGTTGAATCGGCCTGCAAATTCAGTAACGCCAACGACATTAAAATGGATTTTGGTGATTTGGCTTACGGTAATCAGAGTATTAGCGAGACCACTCAAATCAATTGCGTGAGCGGTACGCCATTTAAACTGCAACTCAGCGATGGACTTTATCCCAACGGCGCTCAGCGACGAATGAAACATGAATCCCAATCCGCGTGGCTACCTTATGGTTTAAGTGTCAATCCAAACGCTGGACAAGGCAACGGTCAAAATATCAATGTCACGCTCACGGCGACCGTCAGTGAAAATGACTATCAAAATCGTCCCATCGGTCGCTATAGCGATACCGTGGTTCTTACAATAACCCCATAAAACACTCGGCAACTTTGAAACCAAATCATAAGCAAATACTAATACAGTACCAATGAAGCTGTCCTCATTCATTCAAGCACACACATTTACGGCGCTTTGCTTCCGTTTCAAAAATCCCCCCCTTTCTCTCGGTGTACTTTTACAGCGTTTGTTTCACTCAACCCTTTTAAGATTTTAAATCTATGAATATCCACATCATTTTTTTAATTTCATAAGGATTGAATAATGAAACACATGATACAAAAAGGGCTCTTTGCTTCCGCCTTAGTGCTTCTAAGCAGCACAGGTTTTGCCGGAAGTAAGAACGTCATTATCAACGCCAATGTGGTGGGCGTTTGTGAGTTTTCTACTGGAGACGCAGCAACAATTGATTTTGGCCCCTTAAGAGCTGGTGATCCCGTCACGCCCGCAAGCACCACAGTCGGCTTTTGGTGCAGCAAAGATACTGCCTATACGCTCACAACGAGTGATGGCAGCAATGCAGAAGGCAGCCAGAAGAACCTCGTCTTAGGCGCTGACAAAATCCCTTACGCTTTAGTACTCGATAAATCCAATGGCACTGGCCTTGGCAAAGGCACGCCAATTGACGTTACGCTCACCGCCACCATCGCGAACAGCGCACTCGATGATGTGCCAGCGGGAACAGGCTATACCGACACCGTTGTATTGACCCTAACACCCTAAGTTAATGTTCGTCATCTTGGCGCATTGTGCGCCAAGATGAGCTATATCAAATTCAGCCTGATCTATTCACTGTAATTAATTACTTACGGCGAGACTCAATATATGCACTACCTTTTGGCACTTTTTTTCTCTTTGTCGACTGTCATCGTACAAGCGGGTGAATTTTCAATTAGCCCGATTAGAGTTGACTTTGACAGTAAGACAAAAAGCCAAGCGATTACCGTTAGCAATCAAGGTGACGCGCCCTTACGTATTGCACTTCAGCTCAAGAAATGGACTCAAAATGAAGCAGCCGACGATGTCTATACGGATGCCCAGCAAGATTTAATTTATTTTCCGCGCCAATTTGAATTGCAAGCCAAGCAAAAGCAAGTTGTTCGCATCGCGCGAAAAACACCTAGTCAAGATCAAGAATCAGCCTATCGTTTGTACTTTAACGAGCAACCGTCAGCCAGTAGCGACAGCGCCCAAAGCGGCAATGTCTCGATGGTCGTGAGCTTTGGTGTACCTCTATTTTTTGCAGCAAGCAAACCGAGCCCTAGTCTGATTGCGTCGCCGATTCAGATTGAAAAGCAGACTATTAATTTCAAGCTCAGTAACAACGGCAATTCGACACAAAAGTTACGCCGTATTCAATTCGGCCAAGACGGCGTAGAAATCGCGCAATTTGATCATTGGTACCTACTACCCGGTGCAAGCCATGCTTATCAATTGGACTTGCCAAAAGACGCCTGTCGTAGTGAGGCACAAATCATCACCATCGAAACCGATCGCTCGCGAATTAAACAGACACTAGATATCCCCTTATCCGTGTGCAAGCCTTAAACGCCAGCCTTTTTTTCTTCGCACTGCAATGTGCAGTCGCGGCCGAGCCCTTACTGCTCGCACTTACACTGAATGGTGTGCCGCAAGGAGATATCGCAGCGCTCTATGAGCGAGGCCAGTATTGGCTTGCAGCCGAATCGCTTAAAGGTCTTGAGTTCGATACCACCCAAACTATTCTTTATGAAGGTGAGCGCTATGTCTTAATCAGTGCGCTCAAAGACCTGCAAAGCCAGTTCAACGAGAATGAAATGACGTTGAACTTAACGGCTGCCGCACAACATTTCGGCGAGCATGAAATTGTGCTCAACCAAGATCCAAGGCAACTTTACTCAGCACCCGCGCCTTTTTCTTGGTATCTGAATTACCAACTTTCGCTACTCAAACAAAGCCAAACCGATGGCTTGGGTTTTCAATTTAACCCCAGCATCAATATCAATCAGGGCTATTTCAACTTCCGTAGTGAACACAGTTACTCACAGCAAAATCAGCAAGCGGAATGGCGGCGCATCAGTACCACTTTGGAATATGACATTCCTGAAGCCATGCTGCGCTTGAGTTTTGGCGACCTCGTCCCTGCCTCTGGCCCATTGGGGCAAAGTCTAGCGATGGCGGGTGTGGGCGTGGCGCGTGTTTTTGCCATGCAACCCAATTTTAGCGCCAGCCCCGCCTTTCAATTGCAAACCGCTGTAACGCAAACATCAACCGCAGACATCTTCTTAAATGGCCAACAAATTGCAAGCCAAACCTTGCCACCCGGTGTGTATAACTTTAATGACCTGCGCTATTACACTGGCTTGCAAAATGTAGAAATCGTCATTCGCGATAGCAGCGGCAATACTCGGCGCTATCAAACGCCCTATTATTTTGACGATTCTTTGCTCAAAGCGGGCTTAAGTGAGTTTAATTACAACTTGGGCGTAGCGCGCAAAAATGGAAGCTTTGATCAATACCAAGGCTTAGCCTATGCGGGTTATCAGCGTTTTGGCATCAGCGACTGGCTCACCATGGGCGCGCAAGCCAGTGGAAAATCCGACAGCCATCGCGCAGGCTTATTTGCCAATATAAAACTCAGCAACTACGGCACACTGGGTAGTGCTATTTCTTGGGCCAAACATAAAAACCAAGACTCTGGCTCGGCTCAGGAATTGCAATACCGATTTGTGGATCAAAACTTGAGCATCAGTGCGAATGCTCGACGGCAAGATGAAAACTTTCGACAAAGAAACCCGCTTTTTGCTGAGCTAAGTGCGCCAGATTGGTTCGCCAATGTCGGGATCAGCTGGGGACAGTCTTCGCTCGGCAATGTTAGCCTCAACCTAGGCCGGCAAATGGGTGCGAATGAGGAGCAGACTTTTACGCTGTATCAACTCGGGTATTCGTTCTCGCCCAGCAATAAAGTCTCAATCAATACCCAGTTGCAATACCAACAGCACACCAATAAAAGCCAATTGCGCGGGTTTCTCAATCTGTCTTGGAATTTCGATCAAGGTCGCAGTCTGTACGCCAGCAGCCGCTATCAAGATGGTAAAGCCTTTAATAGTGCCACCTTTAATCAAAGCGCACCTTCCGGTATTGGTTGGGGGTATAGCGCTAGCGTGCAGCAGCAAGAAGAAAGCACCGACTATACCGCTTGGCTTCAAAATAAACAGGCGCATGGACAGATCGACCTATCACTACTACGCAGTGACCAAGCCAATCTCTCTGCGAATAATGCGCAACTCTCATGGTCTGGTGCAGTTGCTTATAGCGAGGGTCACTATGCCCTAACTCGCCCGATCACGCAGAGCTTCGCTATTGTTGAGCTACCCAACATCCCAGATGTTTCCGTACTGCAAAACGGTAGTCCAGTCGGTAAAACAGATGCGTCAGGGCGAGTTTTTATGCCCGACTTAGCGAACAATAGTTGGCATCAAATTAGCTTGGCACAAGATGAAATTCCGCTCGATTATAGTTTACCTGAGCTCAGGAAAGATCTTTTAACGGGCAATCACGACGGACAGACGATTTCATTCTCGGCTCGATCTATCTCTGCAGTCAGTGGGCAATTTCTAGATGAGAACGGTCAAGCCCTTGCCAATCGAAATATAAAAATCAATACCGCCAACTCAATACTTGAGCTACAAACGACCTTAGACGGTTATTTTTATACTGAGGATTTAGCCCCTGGGCAATACAAATTCCGCAGTGGAACGTGCGCAGGGCTCATTACGGTTCCCCACAGCACCGACATTGTGAATGAAATCCCTTCAAGCTTTTGCAAGGAAGAACAATGAAACGCTGGATACTAGGTTTGCTAATAATGGCGTTGAGCCTTGCTAGTTGGGGAGCGAGCTGCAGCATTTCACTACCAACCGGTGATTTGGGTGGATATGAACCCTCTGTCAATAACTCAGGGGTAGCCATTCAGCAGGCGTTTTGGGTGACTTGCACTCAAGGAACGCCTTTTGTCATTAGCGCGGGTCCCTCGCAAAACTCAGGCATGATCCAGAAACGGCAAATGAAGAATACCTTTGGTGGGGGCTTGCTGCTTTATCAAATGTGCCATGACTATCCCGGTGCAGGCTATTGCAATCGCGTCTTTGGCAATGGCACGGATGGTGAGGCGCTCTCCGCAACGGCAACAGGAAGCCAACAAGGGGTGTATTTCTGGATTTATGTCTTTGGTAAACAAATGGTCGAAGGCGGAGAATATGTGGATTACGTTGCAATCAGCATAAATCCATAAAAAAACGCCAGATCAATCGATCTGGCGCTCAATAGACATAGGATGGAAACGAAACTTCATACAGCAAACAACAGCATTAGTCATCGCCAATTATGCGGAGAGAGCTCCAGCTCAATGCTTAATTATCAACTTTGCCTTGATGCCAACTGGGGAGGACCGTGCAACACCGTTTTTGGCACGCCACCCAACGGCAATGCGCTCAGCGGCACCGTGTTGCGCCCGGGGGCAATCACACAAGTACTCTTTTGGGTCTTGGTCTACGGCGATCAGCCTGCGATGCCCGGCTGGCACGACGATTTTATAGTGATCACAGTTTCGCCTTAGTATTTGGCCACATACAAAAAGCGCCAAACTCATTCAACATGGGATGGTAGCGAAGCATAGACTTTATAAAGCCTAACAATTCGCTCGCTAGATTTTGAACGTGCAGCAGACAATCAGTAGAAAGTTATGTCTGGCGTATTTTGAATACAAAATAGAATAAGCTAAGCTTTTGAAAAAGGTGAAAGTTATGCGACTATTTCTCGTACTACTCTTGCTCGTCCCCACAGCATTTGGCAAAAATATTGTGATACGCTGCAATATTATTTCAACCTGCGGAACACAATGGCAAACGCCATTTGACAAGACCCCACCTCAACTCATTTTACACTGTCAAAATGGACCTGAAATGGCCAAGATGAGCGTTACTCGAGAACCAGAATGGCAAAGAATTTTGTACGATTTTTAGTTCTGCTGACCGCACTGCTTTTCAATACTAGCCATGCGGCAAGCAATATGATGAACGTTAGAATCTGGGTCTTAAGCGCCTGTAGATTCGAAACCAACGGCGATTTAATTAAGGATTTTGGCAACCTCAACAATGCTGATATCACCATCAAGAATGTCGTTCCCATTCATTGCACCAATGGCACTAATTTCCGTATAACGCTCAACCAAGGTCTTCATGCCAATGGTCAGCAGCGCCAAATGGCACAGCTTAACAGCTCTGCACGGTTGCCTTATTCACTCACCGCCTCGCCCGAGCAGGGCGTAGGCACAGGCGACAGAATCGATATACTGCTCACCGGCATCGTTAAAAAAACGGATTTCCAAAATCGCCCAGTGGGCCAATACGCAGACACTGTTCTGTTGACAATTGAGCCCTAGCGATGGCAAAACGATTCAACTCAATTTCCCCGGTAATCCCCCCATTTTTAAGCGCGGTTTGAAGTAGACGGTTAAGCAGCTAATGCTAACTTTTGTTTCGGGGTAATGCCACCCAAAGCCATATTTGGCCGTTCATTGTTGTAAGTCCAAACCCAATCGGTCGCGAATTCTTGGATTTCGGCTACCGATTCAAATTGGTAGTGATTAAGCCAGTCGTATCGCACCGTCCGGTTGTAGCGCTCCACATATGCATTTTGTTGTGGATTGCCTGGCTGGATATACATCAGTCGGATGCCCAGCTTTTCCGCCCAGTCTTTGACCTTTTGGCTAATGTATTCTGGACCATTGTCACAGCGAATCGCTTTGGGCTGACCTCGCCATTCGAGCACTTGATTCAAAGCTCGAATGACCCGTTCTGCTGGCAGCGATAAATCAATTTCCATCGCCAGCGCTTCACGATTGAAATCGTCAATGACATTGAACAGTCGGATACTGCGCCCATCCGCCAGTTGATCATGCATGAAATCCATTGACCAGCATTCGTTCGCCGCCTCAGGCACTGCCAACGCTTCAGGCTTGGCGCGCTCAATGCGGCGCTTAGGTTTGATGCGCAGATTCAATTCCAGCTCTCGATAAATCCGGTATACCCGCTTGTGATTCCAGTGAAATCCTTTGACGTTGCGTAGATGCAAAAAGCACAACCCGAATCCCCAGTTACGCTGATTGTGGGTCAAGCGAATTAGATGATCGGCAATCTCATTATTGACTGCAGAGTGGCGGGATTGGTAGCGATAACAAGTTTGGCTAATGCCAAAGGCCTGACAGGCCAAACCAATGCTCATGCCATGACGTTGCACCGCTTGGTGGGCCATCTCACGCCGCTGAGATGGCTTTACCACTTTTTTTCGAGCGCCTCCTTCACAATCTCGGCTTTGAGGCGTTCTTCGGCATACATTTTTTTGAGGCGTCGGTTTTCGTCTTCGAGTTCTTTGAGTCGCGCCATGAGCGAAGCATCCATGCCGCCGAATTTAGCGCGCCATTTGTAAAACGTGGCTGAGCTAAAGCCGTGCTCGCGGCACAGCTCAGGCACTGGTGAACCGCCTTCGGCTTGCTTGAGAATAGCGATGATTTGGCTGTCAGAAAAACGTGATGATTTCATGGAGAACTTCCTCGGTGCTGATGGGAGAAAATTCTACTTAAAACGACGATTATTTGGTGGGGGGATTACCCCCCTAGTGATAAAAATTCGCCTTTTTTTATTGGCATGCATATCATTATGCAATTGGTCTACCTTACTTCAGTAAGGCAGGCTTAAACTCATTAGGAGAGTTGCGATGAAAAACTTTTTTTTAGCGAGTGCGATATCTCTATCTTTAATCGCAATCAGCCCCAGCACCTTTGCAGCCAGCACCAATGTCAAAGTAAAAGCCAATGTCAAAGGCTCATGCTCATTTGCAGATGGTAATGACGTGATTATTGATATGGGCACCCTCAGTGCAAACTCCGGCGATCAAAGTAAAAACGGCGTAACCCAGTTCTGGTGTAGCAATGGTGTAAATTACACAATCACCCTAAACAACGGTTTGCATGCAACAGGCACACAAAAAAAAATGCAAAGTAGTCAATACTATTTGCCTTATACCCTGACATTGACTCCAACAACTGGCGTTGGCACCGGTCCTGGCACCCTTAAAGACATCCTGTTGACTGCTACAGTGCTAGGAACAGACATCAATAATGCGACAGTGGCCAACGGTTATACCGATACCGTGATTTTGACGATCAACCTCTAGTGCTGATGCTGGCTAGCCTGCTGACCACTCCGCATAACTAGCGCACTCAAGAATAATTAAAACTCAAATCTAAAAATCCTATCATTTCATATACAGGCGGTGATTATGCGCTGGATTCTCGCAACGCTCTTTGCAACAACTGCAGCAGTTAGTTTGGCTGGTGAATTTACAGTAAGCCCTATTCGTGCGGAGCTTCCTGCTACAAGAAATAGTGAAGCCATTACGGTAAGCAATAACGGAGACTCTCCATTGCGGGTTTCTCTAGAATTAAAACGCTGGACACAGGACGCATCTGGCAATGATACTTACACTGAAGCACCTGATGAATTAGTGTATTTCCCTCGCCAATTTGAAATTCCTCCCAAAAAGAAGCAAGTTGTTCGCGTTGCTCGCCGAGCACCCAGCGATGCCAAAGAACTAGCGTACCGACTTTATTTCATCGAACAACCGAGCATGCCGGCAGATGGCTCACAAGGTGGTCAACTGGCTATGGCCGTGAGTTTTGGTGTGCCCGTTTTCATTCAGCCCGTCAAAGTTAGCCCAAAGCTAACAGTGTCACCGGTACAAATCGACCAAGGCAAACTCACGTTTACACTCAGCAATGACGGAAACGTGACGCATCGTCTGCGCCGCGTTGCAATCGGTAATCAGGGCGCCAGCATCAACCAATTTGACAACTGGTACTTACAACCAGGATCTAGCCGCAACTATCAATTAGCGCTTCCGAAAAATGCCTGCGCGGATAGCCCGCAACGGATCGTGATTGAAACTGATCGTTCAAATAATACGCAACAATTGCTCATCCCTCAGCAAGTGTGCTCAAACTAATACTACTCATCATGGCTAGCCTATCGTGTTCGATAGCGCTAGCCGCCGAAAACCTGTTTTTGAAACTGAGTGTCAATGGTGTCCCTCAAGGCGATGTGCCAGCCATTTACGATCAAGGCGGGTATTGGCTTAAAGAAAACACAATTCAAGAAGCTGGGATCAATACCCCCAAGGGAGAGCAGCAAGTACTTGCTGGAGAAGCCTTTTTTCGTGTCGATCGCCTTATCGGCATCGAGAGCGAAATCGATACCGCAACCTTAAGTCTTTCGCTCACGGCCTCAGCCAGTGAATTTGGTGAGCGGCAAATCAGCCTCAACAACAGTCGCAATCAGCTTTACCCTGAGCCTGCCCCATTCTCAGGATATCTCAACTACCAAATCACGGTTTTTAACCAGGTTGATGGGAATGATTTAGATTACCAACTTAACCCCACACTCAATTTAAATCAGGGGCCTTGGAACTTTCGTAGCGCTCATTTCTATAGTACGCAAAACAACCAGCATCAATGGACTAGGCTCAAGACAACACTAGATTACGATCGACCGGATCAAATGCTGCGAGCGAGTGCCGGTGACATTACGCCATCTATGGGCGCCCTGGGCTTTAGTCAAAATATGGCGGGTTTAAGTGTTTCTCGCGCATTTAATATGCAGCCCAATTTTATGAGCAGCCCTAGCTTTAGTACTCAAGCAGCCGTAACCCAACCCTCAACCGCAGAGATTTATTTAAATGGTCAACGTGTAAGCACTCAAAGTTTACAGCCAGGGATTTATAACTTTGGTAATTTAAATTTGGTATCGGGTCTGCAAAATATTGAAATATTGATACGTGATGCAGCGGGTAACACACAAAGAATCAACGTCCCTCATTATTTTGACGACTCTTTACTCAAAGCTGGCCTTACTGATTTCAATTACAGCGCCGGCGTGGAACGGGAAAATGCCAGCTTTGATCGCTACAATGGTTTTACTTATTCAATCTACCAACGCGCTGGGATTACCGATTGGTTTACTTTGGGCGCTCAGGCTAGTGGAAACCAAGAGAGGAATAGTGGCGGGATTCTTGCCAACTTCGGGCTTTCAACGTATGGCACTTTAGCAAGTGCATTTGCATGGGCCCAGCATGAGCAACAAAACACAGGCGATGCGCAATTAGTGCAATATCGCTACCTCAATCAATCCCTTAGTCTTTCTGCTACTGCGCGTCGGCAAGACAAAAACTTTTTTAAAAACAACTCAGTGATCACCGCTCCAGATTGGTCGGCAAATATCGGCGCAGGCTGGGGCAATAGTCAGTTTGGCAACATCAGTATCGATGTCGGTCGCCAGATGGGGCAAACCGATGCACTTACTTTTAATCGTTACCAATTCGCTTATGCAATATCGCCAATCAAGCAGCTGTCATTTTCTGCGCAAGCCCAACTCCAAGATCGACACTCAGGGCAAACATGGTCAGGATTTTTAAATCTTGCTTGGTTTTTTGATCAAAATCGGAGCATTTCAAGCAGCGCACGCTACGAAAACTCGGAAGTGTTAGCTGGAATGAGTTTTGGTCAAAACTCAACAACGGGCGAAGGCTGGGCCTACAATTTTGGCGCACAACAACAACGTGATGGTGAAGAATACACAGCATGGATACAAAACAAGCGCCAGCATGGTCAAATCGATCTCTCTGCGATGCGCAATCAACGCGCTAAATCAACGACAAGCAACTGGCAAGCTGCGTGGTCTGGCGCACTTGCTTACGTGGGTGGACACTATGCACTCACCCGCCCAATTTCACAAAGTTTTGCCGTCATTGAACTTCCTCAAATTGCAAATGTAGCTGCAATGCACAACGGGAGTGAGGTCGGTAGAACCTCGTCCGACGGCACGGTTTTTATACCAGAATTAGCTAGCTACGGTTTCCATCAAATAGGAATCGAACAAGACCACATCCCAATCCAATATCGACTGAGTACGGTACAACAAGAATTACTCACGGGTAATAATGACGGTCGAATCGTTAAATTTGATGCCACCTCAATCACAGCTGTTAGCGGGCGTTTCTTTCTGGCTAACGGCCTTCCATTATCAAATCAATTGCTTGATGTTGTGACAGCTCAGGGGATTGTGCAATTACATACGGCCTTAGATGGCCGCTTCTATAGTGAAGCGCTTCCAGCAGGATTACATCGATTTGATTCCACTTTGTGCAGTGGTGAATTGTATATTCCAACATCCAGCGAATTCATCACTGAAATCGCGCCGATTACCTGCCCCGCCAAGGAGTATTGATGGCAATTAAAATTAGGCTACTCTTTCTCAGTGTTTTTATGAGTGCGCTCAGTTGGGGGGCCTGCACAGTTACCCCTCCTCAAGCGACGATAGGTCAATACGATCCGATTACCTCAATAAATGGCGTGCGTGCGCTATTTTTTATGCAAATTTTCTGCTCTGAGGCAACCAGTTTTACAGTAAAGGCAGGGCCGTCACAAACCTCCGGTAGCATTCAACATCGACAGCTCATGGGAGAAGACCCAAGCTCACTGCTAAGCTATCAACTCTGCCTTGACCCGAACTGGGGAGGTCCCTGTAACCAAGTGTTTGGCATACCGCCTGACGGCGATGCCGCAATCGGAAACATTGCAAGTGCAGGCGCATCGGCACTTGTCATTTTTTGGTCTGTTGTTTTTGGCAATCAGCCAGCCAAACCCGGTTGGCACAATGATTACGTACAGATCATCATTGAGCCTTGAAAAAAAACGCCAGATCAATCGATCTGGCGCTCAATAGACATAGGATGGAAACGAAACTTCATGCAGCAAACCACTGCATGCGTTCAATATTGCTAGCCATTTAAATATTAGTCAATACTAATATTTAATAATTTATTGATTTTGTCTTATCTTTGCCGCCTTTGGTCAAGATTGCTATCAAAAGTGGTGTGTTCTTCGGTAAAATCGCGTGTTTTGCCTTGAGGGTAGCCGCGATGATCCAAGTCGGCGTAGTAATGGGTAGTAATAGCGATTGGGATGTCATGCAGCACGCGGCCAAACAGCTGCAAGCGTTTGGTATCGAATTTGAGTGCCGTGTAGTTTCCGCGCACCGTACCCCTGATTTATTGTTTTCGTATGCAGAAACCGCCGCCGAACGTGGACTCACCTGCATTATTGCCGGTGCCGGTGGCGCAGCGCATTTGCCAGGCATGTTGGCAGCGAAAACGATTGTGCCGGTATTAGGCGTGCCAGTGCCGTCGAAATACCTACGTGGTGAAGACTCGCTCTTGTCGATTGTGCAAATGCCAAAAGGCATTCCAGTCGCAACTTTTGCGATTGGTGAAGCCGGTGCAGCCAATGCGGCGCTGTTTGCGATATCAATGATTGCGAATCAAAATCCAGAGTTGGCCGCCAAACTGAACGCCTTCCGTGAAACACAGAAACAAACTGTGTTAGCAATGGAACTACCTGCAGTAGAATAAACTCTGATTAGAGACGGTGTCTGGCGACGCACAGACACTCAAGCAAACCGAGGACACATGAAGCCCGAATCAGAATTACCCCCGATGCGGTCGTTTTGGTATTGGGTTTTATTCAGAGGATGCGTACTTTGGGGTGTCCCGTGTATTTTACTTTTGGCTGCTCTGCGCTACGCGAGCGGCCAAACTTCTTTTATGGCTGGGGTAATTGACGCCCTGCCTGTGGGTATAGTCGGTGGCATACTCTATGGCATGGGTGCATACGGCTATAAATCACATCAAGCTTTCAAGCAGAAAATGAAATTAAGGAAAAACCAAAATGGCAAATGAATGTAGTTTGCCATACAGCATCCTTGGTTTTTTGGTAGGCGTGTGCTTCAAGCTGCAAAGCAGTGATTGGACTTAAGGAATAATGAAAATGGGCAATAAAATCATCCTACCACCGGCCATGCTGGGTATTTTAGGTGGCGGTCAATTGGGCCGTATGTTTGCGAGTGCCGCAAAAAACATGGGCTACGGCGTGACTGTACTCGACCCTGACTCTCACGCGCCTGCGGCAGAGTTTGCCGATGTGCACCTGTGTAAATCCTTTACCGATCCTGAAGCCTTGCAATACATGGCCACACACTGTGCTGCGATCACGACTGAGTTTGAAAACGTCAACGCCGACTCAATGCGCTGGCTTGCCGCCCAAGACATTCCTGTTGCACCCAGCGGGGATTGCGTCGAAATTGCCCAAGACCGAATCGCCGAGAAAAACTTTATTCGCGATGCCGGTTTGGATGTGGCGCCATTTTTAGCCGTTAAAAATGCAGCCAGCTTGGAAGGTGATTTGTCGGCGTATTTGCCAGGCATTTTAAAAACAGCGCGTTTGGGTTATGACGGAAAGGGCCAAGTTCGCGTTAAAACGGCTGAAGACGTGCGTTTTGCACATGCCGAAATGAAACATCAGCCCTGTGTTTTAGAAAAAATGATGCCGCTGGTGAGTGAAATTTCAGCGATTGTCACTCGCACCCGCGCTGGTGAAGTGGCCTGTTTCCCTGTCGCGGAAAACGAACACCTTAACGGCATTTTGGATGTGTCGATTGTGCCAGCGCGCATTAGCACGGCATTGGCCGACCGCGCACGCCAAATGGCGATGCAATTGGCAGAGAAACTCGATTACGTTGGCGTGATGGCGGTGGAATTTTTCGTACTCGAAGGCGATGAACTCGTCATCAACGAAATGGCGCCACGCCCACATAACTCTGGCCATTACACACTGAACGCCACGCTCACCACGCAGTTCGAGCAACAAGTTCGTGCGATGTGCGGCCTCTATCCAGGCAAAACAGATCTCCTGAGCCCCACCGTGATGGTGAATCTGCTTGGCGACTCATGGGGTGACGATGGTAGCGAGCCGCACTGGGAAATCTTGATGACGGCGCCTAATACTAAGTTGCATTTATATGGTAAAAAACTAGCGCGTCCAGGACGAAAAATGGGGCATTTTAACGTATTGGCTACCAGCGCCGATGCCGCACTCGAACAAGCCCGTGCCATCAAAGAAACCCTCTAGCATGTTGGCGCGCTATTAAAGCTGAGAGTATCAGCACCTGCTCTTATAGCGCGCCGCAAACCTCACCGATTGCCCTGCTTGATCAATGGCAAACCTCGCCCCATCTGTGGCTACGCCGCACTGCAATTATTTATCAGCTCGGGTGGAAAATCGCAGCCGATAAAACCCTACTTTTAGCGCTCTCGCGCCGCGAAGCCTTAAAGCATTGCAACATACAAGCCCTTTCTGAGGATTAAATTTCTACATACTGACAAACATCGGTTAGTATCAAGACTTTAGTGCCGTTCTAGATAAAAACCCTTATGAAACAACTCTCTCGATATGCCTTTCGCCGAGCTACACTCGACGACCTGTTGTTTGTTATTTCATGGGCTCGCACAGCCGAAGAACTACGCCACCTGTTTCCACGTGCCGCATGGCCAGCCGAAACGCTGCAACTGATTGAACACTTAGCGAGCCATGAAGAAGGCTTTGTTGTTTGCGAGCAAGACCGCGTCGTTGGCTTTGCCAATTTGTACAATCCGCGCGCGCAAAAAGCATGGATCGGCCATTTAATTGTTCATCCGGAGCGCCGTCGCTGTGGCGTGGCCAACTTTCTAATCAGCGCACTCAAAACCATTGCCAAAGAACGCTATCAATCACAAGTGATTGCGACGATTTGCTATGAAAGCAATACAACGGGATTGGCGTTTTATCAAAAACTAGGTTTTACCACCGAAGGTTGGGAAACCCGCCTTGATCACCTTGGCGAAGCAGCCAAAGTCTTCCGCTTAGAACAAGCGCTGTAATTTATCGCCAGAGATTCACTGCGGTCATCGTACAAGCATGCAGAAGTGAGTAAAATCAGGCAAAATAGCAGCCTAATTTTTGATTCTTGGCTGAGCACGTACACGTGCAAAAGTGTGATGGCAAGGCGGGCAAATCGCAGACAGTAGATTAAGTACTGCAAGGCGAGACAACGATGCAAGAACACTTTTGCTTTACGATGCAGCCGATCTGTTGCCACTGGAGACCCGTATGTCCGGCCTGACCACCACCAATTTGACCAGCCTAAAAAAAATCTACTCGGGCAAAGTGCGCGACCTGTACGAAATTGACGATACCCGCATGTTAATGATTGCTACCGATCGCCTATCAGCATTTGACGTCATTTTGGCCGAACCAATTCCAGAAAAAGGCAAAATCCTCACTGCAATTTCAAACTTCTGGTTTGAAAAACTCAAAGACGTGGTGCCTAGCCATTTCACTGGAGATCAACCTGAAGACGTTGTGTCTGCCGAAGATCTACCGCAAGTTGAAGGCCGTGCCGTGGTGTGCAAACGCCTCAAGCCTGTCCCTGTTGAAGCAATTGTTCGTGGGTATATCGCTGGCAGCGGCTGGAAAGAATACCAGCAGAGCAATACTGTCTGCGGTATCGCTTTGCCAGCCGGTTTGCGCGAAGCAGATAAACTACCAGAGCCAATTTTTACGCCATCAACCAAAGCCGAGCTGGGCGATCACGATGAAAACATCAGCTATGCACGTTGCGAAGAAATCTTGGGCGCAGAACTCGCTGCTAAAGTGAGCGCGACGGCGATCTTGCTGTACAAAACCGCCAGCGAATACGCAGCAACGCGCGGCATCATTATTGGTGACACCAAGTTTGAATTTGGTCTGGATGAAAACGGTACACTCTGCCTAATGGACGAGGCATTGACGCCAGACTCAAGCCGCTTCTGGCCTGCAGACCAATACCAACCCGGCAGCAACCCGCCAAGCTACGATAAACAATTCGTTCGTGACTGGCTAGAAACAACAGGCTGGGACAAAACTCCACCAGCGCCAGTGCTACCGCAAGAAGTGGCCGACAAAACTGCGGCTAAATACCGCGAAGCACTCGAAAAGCTCACCAAGTAATTTCTGCAAACGCCCCACGGGGCGTTTTTCTATTGTGTGTTAATCAGAGGAACACCTTCATTATGATGATCAAAAGCGAGTTTTCCGACTTAGCCACTCCAACGGGCGTGATGCGCACCTTTATCCATCGCCCTGCCGACAATGGTAGCTACCCTACGATTTTGTTTTACTCTGAAATTTTCCAGCAAACCGGGCCGATCGAGCGTGCAGCGCGCTTGATTGCTGGCTACGGCTACAACGTGCTCGTGCCGGAAGTGTTCCATGAACTCAATCCAATTGGTACTGTGCTGGCTTATGACGACGCAGGTCGCGATAAAGGCAATGCCGATAAAATGGCCAAGTCAGTCGAAGGCTACGACACGGATAACGCCGCGACCATCGCTTGGGCGAAAACACAACCTTGGTGCAATGGCCTATTTGGTGCGATGGGTTTTTGTATTGGCGGACATTTGGCTTTCCGTGCGGCTTTGCAGCCAGAAATCAAAGCCACAGCTTGCTTTTATGCGACCGATTTACACACGAATGTGATCCCGAATCAGCCCGGTCAACACAGCATGGAACGCCTTGGCGAAATCAGCGGCGAATTATTGATGATTTGGGGCAAGCAAGACCCACATATTCCGGCCTCTGGCCGCGCTCAAGTTTATCAAGCGCTGGTTGCTGCGGAAAAAACCTTCACTTGGCATGAATTTAATGGCCCCCACGCGTTTATGCGCGATGAAGGCGATCGTTATGATCCGCAATTGGCGATGATTGGTAATCAACTTGCTTTAGATTTATTTGCTCGACAATTACGCGCCTAAGTCATCAGCGGCGCTGTGCTTTTCTTGCTACAGCGCCAATTCACACCGACAAATGAGCTTATGACGGGCTTATTTTCTCTCTTTAGTTCTCGGCACTTTGGCATCACTTTGTTGATCGTGATTGCGGCGGGTTTGATTTAACAATGCAGGAGCAGCAAGAGTTCTCGCTGGTATTGATGGATTACTGCCAAATGCCCATCATCGATGGCTTCACCGCCACTCGAGCGATTCGCGCACTGCAAAATGACAAAGCCCTGTTATCGATTATGGCCTTAACATCCAACACCGTCCAAGAAGACCGCGAGCCTGCCTTGATGCCGGCATGAATGACTTTGTCACCAAGCCACTCACCGCGCAAGCACTCAATGAAATTATGAATCGCTGGGCCAAACCGCATGTTTAGGCTGCTTGACGACGAGCCGACATCGTTTTACCCAATTGCGCCAAACAGGCATCATCCAATAATTGCGCAGCAAATGGGTAAATCTCATTTTCCTCGCGCGCGGCATGCGCGGGGTAGCGCATTGCAAATTGCTGAGCCAGTTGCGCATCCAAAGCCTTTGCATCGCCCGCAATCACTGCCAACAAAGCAGCACGCACTTGTTGCCACAGCGCCCCAAGTTCATCATGTTCAGCGGTAATGTCTGCGATGACGCTGGCCAATTGTGGCGTCGCTTTTCTGAGTAAAGCCGGAAATAAATCATCGTCTTCGTCTTGATGGTGCAGTGGCGCGGCAATATCAAAATAGCGCAAAATCGATTGCGCCCCTGCCACTGCTGCAGCATCGGCGCCATTTTGTTGTAGATGCACGGCGAGACTTTCGGTCAGCGAAGCGTATTGCCGCACCCTATCATGGCAAGCAATCAGCATTGCGACCGGCGTTTCGAATGTCACCGACTCTGTAGCAAAAGGATTGAGCATATTTCCCTCCAAGGCGATGGTCAGCCTTCAACTTACGCCCCTACGCTGCATTTGCCAAGGTAATATCCACAATGCATTGGGCTAACGTAAAAAAACCTGCGCCAGAATGGTCGCAGGTTTTTTTCACCGGCAAATTTCACAGCCAAAGCCAATTACGCTTTTTTGAAAATCTCGTTATAGCGCTCAGTGACCGCAGCTTCGATTTGCACATTCGTCGGCGCGGTTGGGCTCAAGAGCAACTCACACAAGATTTTTTCTGCTTCACGCAATAAGTAACGTTTTTGTTGGCGCTTGCTGAGGCGTTTGATTTTTGCGTTCATATTCAATTTCCTTTCATTTAATCTGCTGCAGTATAACGGGTTCGGCACAAAGCTGCTGAAGCGTTCCTCTGTGCAATTCGCTTAAGCCAACTGCTCAGCTTGCAAAATATATTGAGCAAGCGATTTTTCCTCAATATCACGGGTGCTCTGCAACTTGATATGCCGACGAAATTTGCCGCTGCCCTCAAGCACACACGCAGCGTCCGCCAAATCACAGCCACGGCCAAATTCAACCGAAACATGCTTTTTATATGCAAAAATTCCGCAAAGATCCGTTTGTGTCGCGAACATAAACCCACCATACATGACGCGCTCGGTCGCTGCCGGCAATAGCGAATAAATCAAAGCCCGCGCAGCCTCGACCACCGCCAATCGGTCTGGATCAGCCAAAGCCAGATCATGTAATAACTGCGCTACTTTTGGATCGCTCATCATCCACTCCTTGCCCACTTTTTTAAATAACGGGCCATCAAACTGGCAACAGCGAACCAGATTAAGCCCCAAAATAAAACTAAAATAGCCCAAGCAATAAAAGAGGGAGCAGCCCATCCACCTGATGCGGCAAGCCCAAAAACGGGTAAGTTGAGCTGCTGCAACAGCATGAGTGGCCCATAAATTGTAGCAGCCACCCAAGGCGCCAGCCACTCAGGCGAATACGCAATCGCCAGTCCGTGCAAAGCCATTAATATCAAAAACAATACCAACCGTCGCGACATTTAAAGCCTCCCACACTCAACTCACATTGCGGGCTGGCCAACACAAGTAGATGTATTTACCTCAAACCATTAATAAATATTGGCTACAAAGCAATACACAATATCAAAGCTTTGGCACCACCGCCAACAGTGCCGTCAATACGCTCGCGCCAAATTGTGCGGAACGCTCGCCGTTCCAGCCCACTTCGGGTAGCGGATGACTCGCCGTGTCTTTAAACGGCATTTCAACGGTATAAGCCAAGCAATCAAAGGTGTGGCCAACCCAGTTGGTAGCGAGCGTCAGCGTTTCGGGGCCAAAATGGCTGTCGGTATAGCCAAATTCAGTTTGAAAATCAGGGCTAACCGCCAACCATGCTGCCTTGAACGTATTCTGCACATCACGTTGTTTGCTGGAGAATGACGGATTATCTTCGCAGCCAGCGACAAAGTTATGCGGTATTGCTTCATCACCGTGAATATCTAAAAATACATCGACGCCGATTTCGAGCATCTTTTCGCGAACCCAGAACACTTCAGGACTGCGCTCCAGCGTTGGCGTGCCCCATTCGCGATTCAGATTCGCGCCCTTGGCATTTGTACGCAAATTACCGCGCACGCTACCGTCGGGATTCATATTCGGCACGATGTAAAACACGCAGTGTTCCAACAAACTACGCGCTACGGCATTTTGTGGATCAAGCAGCGTTTCCAGCAAGCCTTCGACAAACCATTCGGCCATCGACTCGCCCGGATGCTGGCGTGCGGTAATCCAAATGTTTTTCTTATGACCGAGGGGTATTCCAACGCGCAGCATGTCTAGATCGTATCCATCCGGCGTTACCCCTAATGGCATCAAATCCACCCACGGCGCATAGCTGAGCGCACTGCCAATTAAAGCTTGATGCCGCTCCCAAGAGTAGGGCTCGAAATACGCAAACCATACCGCATCCGTCATCGGCGTATGTTGAATCGTCAGCGTTTGTCCATCGTATTCGGTATCGACACGAAACCAGTTTTCACGGTCATAACTCGCCACAGCCTGATAGTCAGGCCAACCATCAGGATAAGCACTCTGCCCTGCATTTTCAATGCGCAGCACACAGTCCTGATCGCGCGCGCCGGTTAAGCGAAAATGAAACCATTGCGCAAAATCAGACGCGTTATCGGGACGTAATTTCAGGCGGATATTCGCCGCATCGCTGGCATCGACTACGTCGATAGAACCTGAATCAAACTGGCTGGAGATACGAATCATGATGGTGTTCCCTCTATGAACTTGTATTTTTTCCTACAAGGGGAGTACAGTTTTTATTAATGCATGCGAGCAAATGGCTCAACACTGCTTAGAGCTCATCGCAGGTAGAGCGTAGCGGTAATGATTGATGAATTGGAAAAGTAAGAATGCGCCCTTTCAAGTTGCCTGTCATCCGATTCAGCTTCGATGTGCCTGAAAAATTCAGATCTCTGCAGCCATTCACAATTGAGTAATCATATTCATACCCTACGGCAACATAACCCATCGCAACTTCAACGTCTTTGATATGCACCTTATCTAGCATGGCGTGCACATCATAATCTGTGACATCAAGGTCCATCGCTGGATACAAGTCCTTGATATTCTCTCGAATCCACATCGCAATTTCTTGATTGCTTTGCAGATCAGCTGGGAGACTCATTGTGAGCGCATCCATGTTGGGGGTTCTACCTCATTCAATTCAAAGCCTGAAGATTTAGTGTGTGTTTATCTTCAATACTAGCGTTCAGTACTAATTCGATTCTGTAATTAATCCAAGGGCGACCAATCCGCCACCGCAACAAACTCATCGGCATCAGGCCCTTTTTCAAACACGCTACCGATTGGCGAATCCAGCAAGGCGACGACGCTACTATCGTAATTGGCGATGACATTCACATCCAACTCGCTGTGATTTTTTGGATTGTTTAAAAACTTGTCATCTTCGCAGCCAGAAAAAAAGCGCCAGCCGCTATCGCCAGTTTTGCTCGGTTTTTCTCGATACATCAGCCCAACCGGATAACCTTCAATCGTCACTTCATCACTCGCAACACACAGGCCATGGCCAGTGGCTACTTTCTTCATGCGGCTTTCATCAAGTAAATAGTCTTTGCTCATGTGTATCTCTCTATACGTTAATTGAATTAGCCTACAGCCAAATACTTAGCCCGCTCTAACAATGCTCAGATAATAATTCATGCTGTGCCGCGATGATTGAGCTGGGGCTTAAAAATCCCGTCCAAGCACACCGAGCACGAAGGGAGACAAACAGCCTTATCGTTTGGCTCGCGCCACGCGAGGGCATCGGGGACCGATGTGCGCCTCGGGTCGCCTTTCTTTGCTTACTTTCTTTGGCGAAGCAAAGAAAGTAAGTGCCACGCGGCATTAGCGCGACCATGGTAACTAGAAAGATGACGCTTTCAAATTAAGCAACACACCTATTTCCTTCAGCATCAAACATGACCCAAAGCATTGCGCGCGTGAAGCGTCATTTGCAAGGCTGCACGAGTTTTTGCATGGGGCAAGACGGGACTTTCTAGCAGCCCATTACGCAGCAAATCACAAAAATGTGCGGTTTCATAATTCAGGCCTGAGCCAATCGGCGCGTGTGCTAATTCTTCGCGTTCGCCGCTGGCCGTCACTAAAGTGGCGCGCGCTGGATTCCACCATTTATCGTGAATCAGCACGTAACCCTTTGATCCCGAAATCAAAGCTTCACCACTACCTGCCACATCCAACCCACAATACAACTGGCTAATCCCGCTCGCGTGTTGACTTTGCCAACTGGCAAACGTATCCACGCCGGTCGCCCCGATACGGCCTAAGCTTTGCACTTCACTCGCCGCACCAAGCCAATCCACCGCCAGAAACGCCGCGTAAATACCGATATCCAATAAGCCACCACCCGCCTGTGCCGGATCGAGCACCGCGTGGCCTGCTGGAATAGTTGGGTTAGCGAAGCCAGCGCGAATAAACTTCACGTCACCGATGGCACCTGCGGCAATACGTTCACGGATAGTTTGATAGAGCGGAAAGAACGGTGGCTTCATCGCCTCCATATACAGGCGCTGCATCGCTTGCGCGGTGGCGATCACCTCGCCCAACTCGGCCAAGCTGACCGCTGCGGGTTTTTCGCACAGCACCGCTTTGCCTGCATTGAGCGCGGCAATACTCAGCGCGGCATGGCTAGGATGGGGAGTGGCGATATAAACCGCGTCGATATCGCTAGCGAGCAGCTCGTCTAGTGATAAATAGACATTGGGTATTTGATTCAATTCAGCGAATTGATTGGCTTTGCTGGCAGTACGGTTAAATACCGCCACGGCTTGCGCATCGGGTACTTGCGCCAAACCAGAAACAAAACGCTGCGCGATACTACCTGTGCCGATGATGCCAAAACGGATAGTTTGGATCGTATTCATAGCGCGCCTTTCAAAGGTATTGCCACAGAAGTTAAATATTAACTAGCCTTCAATCCAATACACCAATCAGGCATTACCCCTGCCCAATCCAAGCATGCAGTCCACGAAATGATTGACTCTGATTGGCACTTCGTTTTTTTCAATCGTTTCGTGGATCATTTGCTTAAATCTTTGCCGCTTGGCTAAATCGCACCAGCGCCAAACTACCCAGCAGATTCGGCAAAAATTCAACTGGCTCACCTTGGTGCAATACGATTTGGCCATTGACTTGCATACCGAGTTTATGTAGCAACTTGCCAAAATCATGCACCGTGCAGAAATGAATATTCGGCGTGTTATACCAATCGTACGGAATCGTTTCGGAAACCGGCATGCGGCCGAGCAAGATTTGCCAGCGATTTTCCCAGAAGCCAAAGTTCGGGAACGTCACAATCCCGCAGCGGCCAACGCGCAGCATTTCTTGCAAAATCAGCTCGACGTTGTGCATCGATTGGATCGTTAACGACAGCACAACATAGTCAAAACTGCCGTCTTCAAAATGCTGCAAGCCGCTTTCCATGTCGGCTTGAATCACGTTCAGGCCTTTTTCGACGCAGGTCACAATCGAGTTCACATCCACATCGACACCAATACCACGCACTTGTTTGTTCGCTTGCAACCAAGCGAGCAATTCACCATCGGCGCAACCCAAGTCGAGTACGCGCGAGTTGGGTCTAATTTGCTCAGCGATGTGTTTTAAATCAGGGCGCAGCGTAGTTGGATGAGCCATTACGCAATCTCCGCAGCAATATTATTTAAATAAGCCCGCATCACGCCCATATATGGCGCATCTTCCATCAAGAAGGCATCGTGGCCGTGCGCCGATTCAATTTCCGCATAGGATACGGTGCGATCGGCATCAAGCAAGGCTTTGACGATTTCACGCGAACGCGATGGCGCAAAACGCCAATCGGAGGTAAATGATACGACCAAGAATTTCGCTTTCGCTTGGCGCATCGCCTGCGAGAGGCTGCCGCCGTAATGACGCGCCGGATCGAAATAATCGAGTGCTTTGGTCATCAATAAATAGGTATTCGCGTCGAACACATTGGCAAATTTATCGCCTTGATAACGCAGATAGGATTCGATTTCAAACTCGACTTCATAGCCGTATTTGTATTCACCCGTACGCAGCAATCGGCCAAATTTCTCGCCCATGCCATCATCCGACAAATAAGTAATATGGCCCAGCATGCGCGCCAAACGCAGTCCGCGTTTTGGTACGACGCCGTGCTGGTAAAAATCACCACCATGAAATTCAGGATCAGTAATAATTGCTTGCCGCGCCACATCATTAAACGCGATATTTTGTGCCGTGAGTTTCGGCGCAGAGGCAATCACCAAAGCATGACGAACGCGTTCTGGATAGGTAATCGACCAACGTAAAGCCTGCATACCGCCCAAGCTACCACCAATGATGGCCGCGAATTGCTCAATACCTAAACGATCGGCCAAGCGCGCCTGCGTTTCGACCCAATCTCGTACCAACACGACCGGAAAGGCCGAACCATAAGGCTGATTCGTCTCTGGATTAATACTCGAAGGCCCAGTCGAGCCATGGCAACCACCGAGATTATTCACACCAATCACAAAAAAACGGTTGGTATCAATCGGCTTGCCTGGCCCAATCATACTGTCCCACCAGCCCGGCGCTTTATCGTCGGGCGTGTGATAACCCGCCACGTGATGATGCCCCGACAAGGCATGGCAAATCAAAATTGCGTTTGATTTATCGGCATTCAGTGTGCCATAGGTTTCCACCATCAATTCATAGCGCGGCAAAACTGCACCAGACGAGAGGGTGATGGGGTCTTCAAAATTGATCTTATTCGGCGTCACAATACCGACTGAATTAGTCATGTGTTTCACTCTTTTCCGCTCCCACGACCAACAAAGCATGGGCAGCCACAATTAAAGCCAAAATAACGATCAGAGTATTACCTTCAGTAATATCCATCAGCAAGGAGTTAAATAAACTGCAAACCATGTATGACACGATGGCGCCAACAGCTAATGCACGCCAAATTTTTGGCAATTTCAAAGCCAGTAAAAAGGCCATCACCAACATGGCAGCGAACAAGACCATCCCGAACACTCCAGTTTGCAGACCTTGCAATAGATACTCATTGTGTGGGTTGCTAAACTCCACGTCACCAATATTAATTCGTACATTGCCGGTACCGTGTCCTAATGGAGATGCTTCAATCCGGTCTGCAGCCGTCAAATACAAGTAAGTTCGCGCACCACCCGAGGTAAAGCAAAACTGGCTGGCATTGGAGGCTTTTTTAATCGCATCAACACATGCTTTCACTTCTCCCATGCCTTGCTTGATACGAAACTCAGCAGTGTTATGAGTAGAAAAAACTGCGCCTAAGCCTAACAATAAGATCCCGGCAAAAGCAATACGCCATTGTTTTTGCAAATAAAACCATCCCCAACAAGCCAGCATAAGTACTACGGACATATAGCCAGTCCGCTGTGGCGACATCAGAAAAATATTAGCAATATGCCACGCGGCAAGCGCAAAGCACACGATCAGCCATTTACGGCGATACATTCCAACACCTAACCACATCACACCAGAAAAAGCCATCAGCAAGCTTTGGGCAATCGCATTTTTAGAAATTGCAGAAGCAGGCCTTAGCTCAAAGCCAAAAAACACCTGTTGCCCTGTCCACCACACAAAGGTTGATAAAAACAAGATACCCAAATTACCAAGCAAAAATCCTGCAATAGCATATTGGATGCTTTTACTCGAACCTTTGATAAAAAACAGAGCTATCAAAGGTGCGAAGATCAGTTTTTTATATTTGGCAAAATAGCTCCATGCATCAGGCGCAGGGGAAAGAATGGCTCCTATGCCTAATGCCAGCCAGATCATTAACGGCAATGCTAATAACGGATAGCGGCGAATTAAGGCGAGTAAATCATGGCGCCCCAAATACAAGCCAATCAACCCACACAAAGGAACCATCACATTAGTGAGTGCAGTACTAACCGGCAGAGCAAAACCCAAAATAGCCGCCAGCAACCACATTACATCTATGTTTTTATTAGGCACTATAAAAAACCTTATTTTTTTACACAGGTAAAATGTTTCTTCGTTAAATCAAGCCCCGTAATAGCTTCAATCTTCATTAAAATACGATGCCGCTTTTCACGTTTATTGAGCTGATAATTCTGATCGGCCACAAATTGTGTTTCTGCCATATCACGCAGCCATGACTTTAGAATCGAAGGGTGTGATCCAGTAAATGGCTGCAAAATTGAAGCATCAATTTGAGAGTAATCGTGCGGTTTGGGCGCATGGCTCCAATATTTAGCAACTTGCCGATGTTTTTCCTGCATTTTTTCGCTAGAGCGAACATGTCCATAATGATAAATCGGACAATGCGCTAACGCAGCGCGTGCATAGCGACCCCGTTTATTTTTATCCATCACCACCCAAAATAGGCCATCAGGTGCAAAGCTACGTATCGTATTACGAATAATTCTCAGCTCCTGCCGATACCATGCCGGACTACGCGCGACTAAATCTGGGCAACCATAAAAATGGTGGTAATCGAAAGCGATTCCTTCAATTTCGGGGTCTTTGAAGTGTTGCTCCATGATGGCGCGAATCTTTGGCGCATCGTCTTCATGAATCACCTCATCGCCTTCCAAATAAAAAGCCCAGTCACCCGTGCAGTTAAACTGGGCAATCATTTTTTGCTGCGCATACACAAAGCCGCGTTGCTCCATGCCTTCGTTCCACACCGTTTCAATAATTCGAATGCGTGGATCATTAATGGCGCGGACTCGTTCCAATGTGTCGTCTTCGCTTTTACCAATCGCAACGACCACTTCGTCGCAAACCTGCAATAAGCTCTGCAAACTCTCTATATAGGGATAACCCAACATCGTCCCATTACGCAGAAAGGTAAATCCGCTGACTCTCATAAATTTGTTCGCTCCACTACAAGGCGACTTGCCTGACATTGCGAGAAGAGCGATTATAGCAGCCTGATTCAGTTAAAAACGAAACAACTATGCCGACCATTGGCGTTGCCATTATCACAAAAAATGCTCAAGCCCATTTAGCCGCTTGCCTTCAATCCCTGACGTGGTGTGATCGAGTCGTCATACTAGACTCAGGCAGCACCGACCTCACATTAGAAATTGCACAAGCACACGGCGCCCACATCCACCAAAGCAATGATTGGCCGGGGTTTGGCATCCAAAAAAATCGTGCCATTGCTTTGCTGGATACGGACTGGATTTTTGCTTTAGATGCCGATGAAATCGTCGATGCCACGCTAGTGCTATCAATTCAAAATGCTATTGAAAACCCCGAAACCGATATCTATCAATTAAATCGCTTATCCAACTACTGTGGTCGCTGGATGAAGCACACTGGCTGGCATCCAGATTACCTACCGCGCTTATTTAAAAAAGGCAGTGCGCATTACTCTGAAGACTTGGTGCATGAACGTTTGATTTTCACCAGCAAAGTCAGCAACTTAGACGGACTACTACTGCATTATTCTTTTGATGATTTAGAGTCGGTATTGGATAAAATCAATCGATATTCCAGCGCAGGTGCTCAGCAACGCTTGACTAAAGGTGCGAATTCAAGCTTAAGCAGCGCAATTTTTAAAGGTGTCTGGACATTTATCCGCAGCTACATCATTAAGTGTGGATTCCTAGATGGTCGTGAAGGTTTTATCTTGTCTGTTTCTAATGCAGAGGGTGCCTACTACCGCCAACTCAAGCTGATGTATTTAAAAGAAAACGCATGAAAATCTCAATCATCGTCACAACCTACAATCGACCTGCCGCACTTAATTTAGTCTTAGCAGGGCTTGCCAAGCAAGCGATCAATCCCAATACCGAATGGGAAGTTTTGATTGCAGATGATGGCTCAAAAAAAGAAACTTCCGATCTGATTACAGCATGGCAAAACAATTTCCCCTGTCACTTAGTGCATGTATGGCACGAGGATATTGGATTTCGTGCGGGGGCGATTCGCAATCGAGCGGCAGCCCAATCGACAGGCGACTACCTTGTATTTCTAGATGGTGATTGTGTGACCATGCCTGATTTTGTCAATCAGCACGCATCGCTTGCAGAAAGCGGTTGGTACATCGCAGGTAATCGAGTTCTGCTTTCCGAGTCATTTACTCACACGCTACTCAGTGAGAACGATGCGATTCAGATTATGGATTGGTCGGTATGGCAGTGGATGGCAGCTAAACTACAAAAAAAAACCAACCGGGCGCTGCCATGGTTGCGCTTGAAATTGAGCATAATGCGTAAGAAGCGGCACTCACGCTGGGAAGTAGTCAAAAGTTGTAATTTAGGTGTTTGGAAAAGCGACTTTGTTGCCATTAATGGATTTGATGAAGATTTTTCAGGCTGGGGGCATGAAGACTCTGATTTTGCGGTACGGCTACTTCGCTTAGGTATTTCCATCAAAGATGGTCGATATGCAGTACCCGTTTTACATTTGTGGCATCAAGAAAATGATCGATCAAAACAAGCTGAAAATTGGCAAAAATTAGAAGCTACACTAAGAAGTCATCATATTGCAGCAAAAATCGGTTATAAAAGTCACCTGAGCTAATTGTATGCCACCCACATGATCTACTACTGCATTTCATTGCCCGAAGAAATACAGCGACGAGCTTATATCACCGAACAATTCTCACAACATCAACTTGATGTTGTCTTATTTGACGCGATCAAACTAGGTGAAAACAATGCACCTGAAATATACCAACAAAAAGTGCGTTTACGCCTTTATGGCCGGGATCTCAGTCGTGGTGAAATGGGCTGCTATTTAAGTCACCGTGCTATTTGGGCACAATTCTTGGCAACCGATGAACGACATTGTTGCATACTGGAAGATGATGTCGAGTTGGCACACAACTTCAAAGAAGTCATCGAAAAGCTATTAGAAAAGCAAACGAATTGGGATTTGGTTCGGCTTGCAGGCACTTTTCCACGTAAAGGAAAAACAATAGAACAAATCAATGCAGGCCAATATCAGTTGCTTGAATATTTAGAACAACCTCGCGGCACTTTAGGGTATGTCATTAACCGCGAAGCAGCAAAAGCCTTGCTACAACATACATCAAAAATGATTCATGCAATTGATGACACCATGGATCAGATCTGGGGGCATAAGCTACGTACTTATGGACTAGAACCGTTTGTAGTAAAAGAGTCAGCTCAGTTTACCTCTTCAATTGGCTGCAGAAAACGTCCGAAAATGCGTTTTCTCCCAAAAATGCGCAAAGAATTCTTCAAAAGCAAAGATGCTTTAATGAAGAAAATCTGGCAATACAAAACACTATTGCGCTGGAAGTTCATCCATCGTTGAGAACTGCACCGCGTGCATTTGTGCATACATGCCACTGCGAGTAATCAACTCTGCGTGAGAACCACTTTCGATAATCTTGCCTTGCTGCATCACGATAATTCGGTCTGCTTTTTCAATCGTTGATAAGCGATGTGCAATCACCAGAGTGGTTCGCCCGACCATCAAATTCTCAAGCGCTTCTTGCACCTTTCTTTCTGATTCAGTATCTAATGCACTCGTCGCCTCGTCCAAAATCAGTATTGGTGCATCTTTATAAATCGCACGAGCAATCGCTAAGCGTTGTCGCTGACCGCCAGAAAGGCGAACGCCATTCTCCCCCAACATTTCGCTAAAGCCATTTGGCATTTGTTCAATAAACTCAGTCGCATAAGCTGCACTCGCTGCGGCATGTACCCGCGCCATATCAATTTCATCGACGCCATAAGCAATATTAGCTGCCACGCTATCATTAAATAGCACCATATCTTGGGAAACCAATGCAATTTGAGCGCGTAAATTCGCCAATTGATAATCAGCTAACAATTCGCCATCGAGGCGAATCTCGCCTGCAGTGGGTTCATAAAACCGGGGGATCAAATTGGCTAAAGTCGTTTTACCACTACCAGACTGCCCCACTAAAGCCACACTTTCACCCGGAAAAATCTCAAGATTTATTCCCGCTAACGCTTTAACCCCATCAGCTTGATACGAAAACTGCAGATTGTTGATACTTAATCGCCCTGTGACACGCTCTGGTGCCAAAGTCCCTAAATCTGGCTCAATAGGCTGATCCAAAATAGCAAACACCGAGTCCGCAGCAGCCAAGCCTCTGTGCAAGGTATCGCTTAATCTCGATAAGTTCTTAATCGGCTGCTGCAACATCATCATCGCGCCCATGAATGACACAAAAGACCCCGCCGTCATTGCGCCATCCGCCGCACGGATCCCTGCAAAATAAATAATCGCTGCAATCGTAACCGCAATTAAAAAAACCGTAAATCCAGAGTTCAAACTAGCCGTGGCTGCCCGCTTAACAGCAAGGCGGCGTACATTTTGATTGGCATTACCAAATCGAGCTGCCTCATACCGAGCACCGCCAAAAATCTTGATAATGCGCTGCCCGCCTAAACTTTCATCCAAAATCTGGCTCATCTCACCCATCGTATCCTGAGTTTGACGCGACAATTTTCGCTGGCGCTTACTAACAATCTGAATAGACACAGCAGCCCCAGGTAGCATAATCAGACAAAATAAAGTCAGCTGCCAATCGGTCCAAAACATCACGCTCAGCAATGCGATCGCCATGACGGAGTCTTTTACCAGCACAGTTAACACATTTAATCCGGCATCCATGATCTGATTAATGTCAAAGGTCACTCTAGATAACAGCACACCAACGGAAGACTGATCAAAAAATCGAATTGGCATCGCCATCATGCGGGCAAACACCTCCTGCCGTAAATCATGCATCACGCGGGATGATAACCACGCGCTGCCGTATTCATATGCAAAACTGGAGATTAAACGCAGGATGCCCATGCCAAATAAAATCATCGGCATAAGCCATGCAGCATGAGCCGCTGCTTTACTTTGCTTAAAACTATCAATAATCGTCCCTATCATTTGGATCATTGCAGCATCAACACCGCCAGCCACCACCATAGCCAATATCGACATGATTGCCACACTGCGATACGGGAGAATATAGGATAGAACGCGAAAATAAAGCTGTTTGCTATTCATAAATGGGTGATTAGGCCGGCAGGTAAACAGTGATTATAGCGGAGTCGCGTTCGAGAAGGGAAAGGCAAGTAATAACACAGAGTTATGTTTGTGTTGAACAAGGCTAAAACATGATCGCAATAGCAGAAAATTAAAGCACTAGCGTTTAAACACAACGTTGACTATAAAAAGTCACCATATCGGGCCTGTAGCAAACCCGCTATCACAGGCGCAACACTTTCTGTTCGTAAAATTCTCGGCCCAATTAGCACGGACGTATAACCAGCAAGAACAGACAGAATATCTTCTTCAGCCGAATACCCACCTTCCGGCCCTATTAATACGCTCACACTTTTTACCGATTGTGGCAATGTAGACCAAGCAACAGCGCCAGTCGGGCACAACAATAGCTTTAACTCACTCTCGTCACCAGATGCTAAAAATTGCGCCAATGTTAAAATGGGACGAATCTCAAGCAAACGAGTCCGACCGCATTGTTCTGCAGCACTCGCTGCAATCCCTTGCCAATGCGCCATCCGCTTTTCTGCGCGTTCGCCGCTGTAACGTTGTTGGCAATATTGCGAAATCACTGGCTGCAATACTGCCACACCTAACTCAGCAGCCTTTTGCACCGTATAGTCCATCCGATCAGCCGCTGAAATTGCCTGCACCAAAGTAATTCTCAATGGTGATTCACGATCAATATCGTCAAATGCTAAAACCTGAACGCTGACTATTTTTTTACCCATCGCCGTTATTTCAGCAGCATACTCACCACCCTGACCATTGAACAAATGCAACGAATCACTCGGTTGCATACGCAACACTTGTACATGACGTGCCACCGACTCAGGCAAATCCAGTGCTTGTCCCACACTCAGTGGTAAATCAACATAAAAACGGGGCATAGACAATCCGATTAAGCCATCAGCATGCGCTGTATCACTAGGCCAGTAAAAATAAGTAAACTCAGAGACAATACAAAATAGAGAATCCAGCGAATGACTTTCAGCCAATACAGATCACGGCTTTTTACATATCGAATCGCAGAATAAGAGATGCCGAGTACCGCAAGAATAAACAGTATTCTTAAAACGGCGAACACGGTTTAGATGCCTAGCGCAGGTAAGTCATGAAATGCAGCTGGAACGTCACTCAGACGATCAAAGCTCACCATTTCATAGTTGCTAGAATCAGATAGCAGCTCACGCAATAATTTATTGTTCATTGCATGACCAGATTTGTATCCTGAAAATGAAGCAATCAACGGGTAACCCAAAATATAAAGGTCGCCAATCGCATCCAAAATCTTGTGCCGTACAAACTCGTCTTCAAAGCGCAAACCGCCCTCATTGAGTACTTTAAACTCATCAATTACAACAGCGTTATCCATATTGCCACCACGCGCCAAGCCATTCATGCGCAGATATTCCACTTCATGAATAAAACCAAAAGTACGCGCGCGTGCGATTTCGCTGATGTAATTACTTTCAGCAAAATCTAAGGTAATGCTCTGGGCGGATTTTTTAAAAGCGGGATGTTTGAAATCAATCGTCAGAGCGACTTTATAGCCATTGTGCGGCTCAAATTTCACCCATTTATCACCATCATGCACCTCAATGGGCTTGAGTACCTTAACAAACTGCTTAGGGGCATCTTGCTCTAGCACCCCAGCGGTTTGAATCAAGTAGATAAATGGTGCGGCAGAACCATCCATAATCGGCATTTCAGGCGCATCGACTTCAACAATAATATTGTCGATGCCAAGTGCGGCAAAAGCAGACATTAGATGCTCAATGGTGCCGACACGCACGCCGTCTTGGACGAGCGTTGAGGAGAGACGCGTGTCGTTCACTAAATCGGGGCCAACTTTGAAAGGCGCTGATTCGGGCAAATCAGAGCGCTTAAACACAATCCCATGATTCACAGGTGCTGGGCGCAAAGTGAGCTTCACTTTCTCGCCCGAATGCAGTCCCACACCCGTTGCATGAATTGTTGAATCCAAAGTTCTTTGTAAAAACATGGCCGTTCTGCCTATACATTCAATACTATGATTTTATCAGTCCTAGGCAAAAGACTGAGCAAATCATTTCAATCAAAACGATTGATTCAAGCTATTTGGCTAAATCAATCGCCAGCGAACTGCGTCGCTGAATATCAACACTTAATCCGCTTGGCGACGCAAGAATGCCGGGATATCCATGTCGATATTGCTCATTGCAGGGCGTGCAGCGGCTTCAGGTGCACGATTGCCACGATTATTACGCCAAATTGCTGGGGTATCGTAGGCTTCTTCATAAGCTTGATTATCAGTGCCAGTTTTCAAGGTTTGGCTGCTGCTCACCACAGTCAATGAAGGCGTGCTAATCGCTTTGCCACCCAAACCGGTTGCCACCAAAGTCACGCGGATTTCGTCTTCACCCAAGGCTTCGTCGTAAACCACACCGTGTTTTACCAATGCGCCGTCTGCGACGTGCGATTCGATGATTTCAAGCGCTTGACGCGTTTCTGATTTTTTCAATTTACCAGGAGCTGTTGAGAAGTTCACCAACACGCCACGGGCGCCTTTAAAGCTGATGTTGTCCAAAAGTGGGCAACGAATCGCTTCTTCAGTCGCGCGGATTGCACGGTCTGGACCGGTCGCATGAGCTGAACCCATCATCGCCATACCCATTTCACGCATTACGGTTTTCACGTCGGCAAAGTCAACGTTGATCAAACCTGGGTATTGAATAATCTCAACGATAGAACCGACGGCATTGCGAAGCACATCATCCGCTGCGCGGAATGCCTCATCAATCGTCACATCATCGCCCAAAACTTCTTCAAGCTTTTGATTTGAAACCACAATCAATGAATCAACATAACGAGCTAATTCATCAATACCGGCTTGCGCTACTTTTTGGCGGCCGCCTTCATCCAGACCAGGCTTAGTCACCACACCCACAGTGAGAATGCCTTTCTCACGAGCGACTTGTGCGATCACAGGTGCTGCACCAGTACCGGTACCACCACCCATACCGGCAGTAATAAATAGCAAGTCAGCACCTGAAATCAATTCAGCGATGCGTTCGCGATCTTCTTCCGCAGCTTGGCGACCGATTTCTGGATTACAACCAGCACCGAAGCCTTTTGTAAGCTGAGCACCCAGCTGAACCACGTTATCCGCTTTAGACTGTTTTAATACCTGCGCGTCGGTATTAGCCGAAATAAAATCGACGCCATGCGATTGCATCGCATGCTCGATCATATTATTGATTGCATTGCAGCCTGCACCGCCAACGCCAATCACTTTGATATTCACGTGATGTGAAACCTCTGGTACTTCAATTAATAATGCCATTTCCACTCTCCTCTTGCCCGATTTTACCGCTTACCCGAATATTTCAGAAGTTATTTTGAAACCATGACTTCATTCTGCCGAAAACATCACCCATTCCACCTTCTTTACCACGATGATTTGGCGCTTTTTGCATTTGTTGTCGCGCCAAAATCAATAAACCGACCGCCGTTGAGTAGCGCGGATTTTTAACCACTTCAGCCAGACCGCCCACATAACGTGGCAAACCTAAACGCACTGGCATGTGGAATATTTCTTCGGCCAAATCAGTCATACCTGGCATCAATGAAGCGCCGCCGGTAATCACAATCCCGCTCGACAAACGATCTTCGAAACCAACTCGGCGTAGCTCTGCCTGCACAAAGCTATATAATTCTTCAACACGCGGTTCAATGACTTCAGCCAAAGTGTGGCGGCTCATTTGTCGCGCACCACGCTCACCCACGCCCGGTACTTCAATCATCGTTTGTGGATCGGTCATATGACGCAAGGCCACACCATGTTGAATCTTGATGTTTTCTGCTTCACCTGTTGGTGTACGTAATGCCATTGCCACATCATTTGTGATTTGATCACCGGCAATGGGAATGACCGCCGTATGACGAATCGAACCACCAATAAATACTGCGATATCCGTCGTACCACCGCCAATATCGACTAAACATACACCAAGGTCTTTTTCATCTTCGGTGAGTACGGCATAGCTTGAAGCCAAGGGTTGCAACACCACTTCAGCGATTTCCAAACCACAGCGGCGTACGCATTTGGTAATGTTTTGCACTGCAGACACTGCACCCGACACAATGTGCACGCGAACTTCTAAACGTACACCCGACATGCCCAACGGCTCTTTTACGTCTTCTTGTCCATCAATCACATATTCTTGCGACAAAATATGCAGCACTTGATGGTCGGTCGGAATATTGACAGCGCTAGCTGTTTCAATCACTCGATCAATATCAGCTTGAGTGACTTCTTTATCTTTAATCGCCACCATGCCGTGTGAATTCAGGCTCTTGATGTGGCTGCCAGCGATACCGGTATACACTTCGCTGATTTTGCAGTCGGCCATTAATTCAGCTTCACCGAGTGCGGATTGAATGGCGGCGACGGTTTTTTCAATATCAACCACCACACCGCGCTTCAAGCCTTTCGACGCAGCAGAGCCAAGACCCACAACATTCAATGAGCCGTCTTCCTTCACATCAGCCACCACCGCGACCACTTTTGAAGTCCCGATATCTAGCCCAACGATGAGGTTTTTTGCATCCCTAGTCACTGACAGCCTCTTTTACAATTCTTAAGGTTTAACTTTAAATAACACAGCTAACTTATTACTTTTAATTGACTTATTAAGTCAAAAGCATAAATCATGCCGAAGCTTTAGTCGCTTTTGGTTTTGCGACAGACGGCACGACCTTCACTGCACTTCCTTTTCCTGCAACCGGCTTTTCAATCGGGTGGTAACTCGGCAAACGCACTGCAAAGCCATTTGGATAGCGCAAATCAACATATTCAAACGGCTGCTGCAAGAGTGCCAACGTGCTCGGGTAGGCTTTTACAAAACGCGTGACCCGATCAACCGGATCATCTCGCCCTACTTCCACAATCAGTTGCTTGTCCAATTCAAAGCGCCAAGCTCGGCGCTCAGATAGCCACAGCTTTGTTGGTGTTCTTCCTAAAGGCGCCAACGCGACTTTTAGCCGTTGAAACCCTTCCACCATAATCTTCTCAGTACCATCAGGCCCTTCCAACACAGGCAAATGATCGCCGCTAGCAGCATCAAATTTTTCGCCGTGTGAATTGAGTAAGCCTGCTGTTCCCCACCGGGCAACCGCCTTATGCTCTTCAATATTCACTTCTAAGCGATCAGGCCAGCGGCGACGCACTTCAACTTGCCGTACCCAAGGTAACTTTTCAAAATTTTGCCGGGTTTTATCCAAATCCAGCGTAAAGAAAGTCCCTTTTAACTCATTCTTAATCACGTACTGCAACTGCTCACGCGTGACATGGGTTAAATCACCATCCACCTTGATTTTGCGAACCGGAAACAAAGGCGAATGCACCGCCAAAAATAACAGCGAGTAAAACAGCAGCATCAATGCCAAAGCAGTCAGCAAATTTGCAAACCACATCAATAGCTGCGGCTTATTCCACATTTGGAAAGTCTGCAGCGTGTGGATGCGAAAACTGCACAAGCATATTGATTCCCTAATTGGTGCTTTAAAGCACCGCCCCTTTCTGGGTATATTAATGCATTCAAATTATAACAAGAGTTGCAAGGATATACCCTTACAAATCAACATATTTCACAAAGTTGTTGCTAAAATTTTCATCACTAGTGATTCGTAACTCAAACCGGCCTCACGCGCGCACATTGGGAACAAACTATGCGTCGTCATACCGGGTGCCGTATTGGCCTCAAGCAAGTAAATCTTTCCGTCTTCATCCGTTAGAAAGTCGATCCGCGCCCAGCCAGTCGCCCCCAAAATACGGTAAGCTTTTTCGGCCAAACTCCGTGCTTGCTGCTCTTTTTCGCCTGATAAGCCTGATGGGCAGTGATACACCGTATCGTCACGTATGTATTTCGATTCGTAATCGTAAAACTCTGTTTGCGGAATGATTTTCACCGTTGGTAACGCTTGACCATCCAAAACAGCGCATGTGTATTCACCGCCACCAATATTGCGCTCTGCTAAAACGACGGATTTATGCTGTGATACCTCAGCCCACGCGGCATCGACATCAAGTAATGACTTCAACTTTACAACGCCAACGCTTGAACCTTCATTCGCAGGCTTCACAAACAAAGGCAAACTAAGTTCTTGCGCAGCAAGTTTTAACTCTTCCGCACTTTCAACGATCCGGTAATCCGGCACTGGCAAACCTGCAGCTTCCCACAGTAATTTGGTACGCCATTTATCCATACCAATTGCAGAAGCCATCACTCCGCAGCCGGTGTATGGCACACCAAGAAACTCCAATGCCCCCTGAATCGTGCCATCTTCGCCACCACGACCATGCAAAATTAGAAATGCGCGATCAAAACCTTCTGCTTTCAACAATTGCAGTGGCTTTTCAGCGGGATCAAATGCATGAGCATCGATGCCACTTGCTTGTAATGCTGCTAAAACACCGGCGCCACTCATCAAAGACACTTCTCGCTCTGCTGAACTACCACCCATGATGACGGCTACTTTTCCATACTGATTCATTTCACCATCTCACTTAACAATTTCGGTGTATTCCCAATCGTTCCGGCGCCCATCGTGACCACCACATCACCATCACGGACTGCGGCAAGGATTGCCGCTGGCATATCGGCAATGTTCTCCACAAACACCGGCTCTACCTTGCCAGCCACACGTACCGCACGAGCAAGTGAGCGGCCATCAGCGGCAACAATCGGCGCTTCGCCAGCGGCGTAAACCTCGGCAAGCAACAGACCATCGACGGTATTGAGTACTTTGACGAAATCTTCAAAACAATCACGCGTTCGCGTGTAGCGGTGCGGCTGGAATGCCAACATCAACCGACGCCCTGGGAAAGCACCTCGCGTGGCGGCCAAAGTCGCCGCCATTTCCACCGGGTGATGACCATAATCATCGACTAAGGTAAATGAACCACCAGTTTCAAGCGCCACTTCGCCATAACGTTGGAACCGACGACCTACGCCTTGGAATGAAGCCAATGCTGCGACAATCGCCGCTTCATCTGCCCCCACTTCAATCCCAATCGCAATCGCAGCCAAGGCATTGAGCACGTTGTGCATGCCGGGCATATTCAAGGTCACGGCCAAACGGCGTGATTCGCCGTTTTCCCAAACTGCATCAAAGCGCATCTGGCCGTTATCGGCCACGATGTTTTCCGCGCGCAACATTGCATCTTCAGCCACGCCATAAGTGGTAACTGGACTGGTGACTTTCGGCAAAATTGAGCGCACATGTGGATCATCGACACACAAAATCGCCCGACCATAAAATGGTAAATGGTGCAGGAAATCGATGAAGGCTTGCTTCAGCTTTTCAAAATCATGTCCATAGGTATCCATATGATCGGCATCGATATTGGTCACCACAGAAATCACCGGCGTGAGCATCAAGAAAGACGCATCGCTTTCATCCGCTTCGGCAACCAAAAAGTCCCCTTGCCCCAATCGTGCATTCGAGCCGGCGGCATGCAATTTTCCACCAATCACAAAGGTCGGATCCAGCCCGGCAGCTTCAAGCACACTCGCGCTCAGACTCGTCGTTGTCGTTTTTCCGTGAGTACCGGCAATTGCGATGCCTTGCTTAAGGCGCATCAACTCAGCCAACATCATCGCGCGTGGCACTACTGGAATTTTGCGTTTGCGCGCCTCAACAACTTCGGGGTTGTCATCTTTGACCGCGCTTGAAATCACCACCACATCCGCGTTAGCAACGTACTCAGCGGCATGGCCGTGAAATACTTCTGCGCCCGCAGCTGCCAAGCGTTTGGTAGTTGCGCTCACGCCCAAATCGGTACCGCTCACCTCAAAACCAAGATTCAACAACACCTCGGCAATGCCGCTCATGCCAACGCCGCCAATACCTACGAAATGTATGCGTTTTACTTTATGTTTCATTCTGCCAATTCTTTAATCACTGCAACGACTGCGTCCGTTGCATTAGGTTGTGCTAACACTCGCGCGGCTTTTGCCATTTTCAGGCAACGCTCTCGAGTCATTTCTTGAATTAATTTTGCTAATTTTTCAGGGCTACTTTCTGTTTGTGGCAATAAAACGCCAGCCCCAGCATCGCTGAGGAATTTTGCATTTCCAGTTTGATGGTCATCCACAGCATATGGAAACGGCACCAATACACTTGCCGCGCCAATACAAGCCAATTCCGCGACCGTCAAAGCGCCGGATCGACACAATACCAAATCTGCATCGGCGTACGCTTGCGCCATATCACCAATAAAAGCAACGCAATTGGCATTCACGCCAGCTGCGACGTAATTGGCTTTGAGCGTCTCAATATGCTTTTCACCTGATTGATGCGTCACTTCAGGCCTAGCATTCTCAGGAATCAAAGCCAAAGCTTGCGGCAGTTGTTCGTTGAATACTTGTGCACCCAAACTTCCGCCTACAACTAAAATTTTTAATACTCCAGAGCGCTCGGCAAATCGCAGTTCCGGCCCTGCCACAACATTCATTTCAGCGCGTACCGGATTACCGACACAATCCGCTTGATTTGGGAACGCGGAAGGAAATGCAAAGAGCACTCGATTAGCGATTTTGGACAGTACTCGATTGGTCAAACCAGCTACCGAGTTTTGCTCGTGTATCACCAAAGGTAACCAGCACATACGCATGGCGAGGCCGCCGGGAAAGCCCGTAAAACCACCAAAGCCAATCGCCACATCAGGGCGACGACGGAAAATCAAATTCAACGCATGCAACAATGCCTTCGCCTGCACCCATGGTTGGCTCAGTTTTTTCAACAAGCCCTTGCCACGAACACCCGTAATATCCAAGGTCACCAAATCAATACCATGCTGCGGAACGACACGCGTTTCCATCGCGTCTTTTGCGCCCAACCACACCACATCCCAGCCTTGAGCACGCACCGCATTTGCCACTGCAAGTGCGGGGAAAATATGTCCACCTGTACCGCCCGCCATCACCAAAAGGGTACGTTTTTTCATACGTTATACCCCCGAATCATTTGGCGATTTTCATAGTCAATTCGCATTAAAAAACCCAAAGCCAATAAGTTGGCAACAATCCCAGAGCCGCCAAATGAAAGTAAAGGCAAGGTCAACCCTTTAGTCGGCATCACGCCCATATTTACGCCAATATTAATCACAGCCTGAAAGCCAATCCAAATACCCACGCCTTGCGCCGCTAATGATTGCCAATGCCGCTCTAATTTATTGGCTTGCACGCCAATTGCAAACGCGCGAAAGACTAAAAAGGCAAACAAAGAAATCACAATAGCCACACCGACAAAGCCAAATTCTTCAGCAATAATCGCCATTAAAAAGTCAGTGTGCGCTTCAGGTAAATACGACAATTTCTCAACACTTAATCCCAAGCCAACACCGGTGAACTCACCACGTCCAAATGCAATCAGCGAATGACTTAATTGATAACCTTTACCGTACGGATCTTGCCAAGGATCTAAAAATCCTAAAACCCGAGCACGGCGATATGGACTCGTTGCAATTAAAGTAAAAAAAGCGCCACCCAAAACAACAATCAAGCCGGCAAATAATTGCCAACTAAATCCAGCTAAAAATAAAATGCCGACCGCAATCGCAGTAACCACAATGAGCGCGCCCATATCGGGTTGTGCCAATAAAAGTCCGCCCACCACAGTCATCACGATGGCCAATGGAAATAAAACTTTTGAGAAACTCTCTGAAATTTTGGCACTCATGCTGCTATTTTTACGCACACTGTAATCAGCGGCATACAGCACGACAAAATACTTAACTAATTCAGATGGCTGCAAATTAATTACAAATAAACTCAACCAGCGGCGACTACCGTTTACTTCTCGGCCAATGCCAGGAATCAATACCAAGATCAGTAAAACAATGCCGCCAATAAACAAAATCGGAGAGTATTTACGCCAAGTTTCACTTGGGATATTGTATGCAATAAAAGCCGCTGCGCACCCCACGAGTAGAAAAATGGCATGACGAATTAAAAAATAATTCGATTTAAATCCCGTATCTTTATCTACTTCCGCCATCGCAATCGAAGACGAGTACACCATCACCAAACCAATCGTCAGCAGCATCACGATGCACCAGAAGAGCGTCTGATCGTAGGCGCTCATCGTGGGCTTCATTCGCTTCATGGCTTGATAAAAGATTTGACGCATTAATGCTCCAAACCTTTGACCGCTGCAATAAACACTTCTGCACGATGGTGATAATTTTTAAACATGTCCAAGCTGGCACAGGCGGGCGAGAGCAATACCACATCACCCGTTTCTGCAAAATTGCTCGCCACCGATACCGCCATCTCTAGTGACGGCACCATCATCACCGGCAAGTAATTGTCATCATCATCTGGCAAGTATGCTGAAGTCGCTTCATTGAGCACTTCGGCCAAAGCAGGTGCATCGCGCCCAATCAGCAACACTGCACGACAAATTTGCTCGCACGCCTCAAGCAAAGGAGAAAAGTCTTGCCCTTTACCATCACCACCTGCAATCAGTACCACGGGACGAGTCATGCCTTTGAGTGCCGCTTCAGTTGCGCCTACATTGGTGCCTTTTGAGTCGTCGTAATAAGCCACGCCATTAATTTCAGCGACAAACTCAACCCGATGCGGCAAACCTTTGAAGTTTTTCAGCGCTCTAATGAGCGGCTCGATTGGCAAACCCGCTGCGCGGCACAAGGCAATTGAAGCCAAGGCATTCACCGCATTATGCAAGCCCGCAACCGGCAATTGAGAAGCTTTCATCAACTCGATATCGCCGCAACGCAGACTAAAATCACCGTCTAATTCAAGCAATCCATATTCAGAACCATTACGTGGCGTATCCGCACCAAACCATATAACTTCTCTTGCTTGGCGAGCCATACCCCGGCACCAGCCATCTTCGCGATTCAGCACCTGCATGCCTACACCAGCAAAAATACTGGCTTTGGTCGCTGCATACTCTTTCATTCCAGCGTAACGATCTAAATGATCTTCAGAAACATTGAGCACCGTCGCCGCGACGGGAGCTAAGGAACGCGTTGTCTCCAATTGAAAACTTGATAGTTCGAGCACCCAAATATCAGGCCACTCACCACGCGCTTCCCACTCAGCCAATGCGGCCAAGACGGGGACGCCGATATTGCCGGCCATCACGGTTGTTTTTCCGGCGGCCTCGCACATTTGCGCCACCATCGTTGTCACGGTCGATTTGCCATTAGAACCAGTAATGGCAATCACTTGGCTCGGCTTACCCACTAATGCTTGCGCCAATAACTCAATATCACCCAAAACAGGTACGCCATGCGCTATAGCAACGGCGATTTCTGGTGTTGCCAATGGCACACCAGGGCTGGTGATGAGCATGTCGGCATCGGCGAATGTATCGACATTGAAAGAACCAAGTCGCAACGCAACACCTGGCAACTCAGCCTGTAAATTAGCTAAATTGGGTGGTGTGCTGCGACTATCAGCCACCGTTACACGCGCCCCTTTAGCGACCAACCAACGCGCAGTGGCCAAGCCCGTATCACCCAAGCCAACCACGATGCAATGTTTTGCAGTGAGTTCCATCTTCGCCTACCGTAGTTTCAAGGTGGCTAAGCCTACCAAGACCAAAAGCATGGTGATAATCCAGAAACGAACCACCACTTGGGTTTCTTTCCAGCCCTTCAATTCATAGTGATGATGCAAGGGTGCCATTCGGAACACCCGCTTGCCCGTCATTTTGAAACTTGCAACTTGGATCATCACCGAGAGCGCCTCAACGACAAACACGCCGCCCATAATCAATAAAACGATTTCTTGACGAACAATCACCGCCACCACGCCTAAACCGGCACCAAGCGCCAACGCGCCAACGTCGCCCATGAAGACTTCAGCCGGATAAGCGTTGAACCATAAAAAGCCCAAGCCTGCGCCAACAATTGCCGCACAGAAAACAATCAATTCACCTGCACCCGCCACATGGGGAACACCAAGGTAAGTTGCAAATTTAAAATTGCCTGCCACATAGGCAAAAATACAAAACGCGCCAGCGACCAACACCACCGGCATAATCGCCAAGCCATCCAAGCCATCGGTAAGATTGACCGCATTACTCGTCCCCACAATGACGAAATAGGTCAAGATACAAAAACCAATGGCACCAAATGGATAAAGGATTTCTTTGTAAAATGGAATAATGAAACCGGTATTGCTCGCATCACTACCAAAGTTAACCAAAAATAAACCCGCACCAATCGCAATTGCCGATTGCCAAAACATTTTGGCCTTGGCCGACAAACCCTTTGGATTTTTGAGCGCTACTTTTTTGTAATCATCAACAAAACCAATCACGCCCGTAGCCAAGGTCACGACGAGTACCAACCAAATGTATTGATTACGCAAGTCGCCCCACAGTAAGGTAGTCAGACCAATCGATAGCAAAATCAGCGTGCCGCCCATCGTAGGCGTGCCGGCTTTAATCAAATGCGTTTGTGGGCCATCATCTCGTACTGCTTGGCCAACTTTTAACTCAGCTAATTTGCGAATTACCCATGGGCCTAAAGTCCATGAAATCGTCAAAGCGGTAATCGTTGCCAAAACTGCACGCAACGTTAGGTAATTAAATACATTAAAGGCGCGAACCGATTCGCCGAGCCATTGCAACAACATCAGCAACATGGCTGTACTCCTTCTAAAGCAATAACAACTTCTTCCATTCGCATAAATCGCGAACCTTTTACTAAAACGTGTGATTGCTGTGTCACGGCTTGAGTGAGTGCGAGCAATAAATCAGCTTTGTTTGCAAAATGCTGAGCGCCTTCGCCAAATTCAGCTACGGCGTGAGCCATGTGCTCGCCAAGGGCAAACAATGCGCCGATGCCTTGATGGCGTGCATATGCGCCGATTTCAGCGTGACGCTCTGCCGCATCCTCGCCAACTTCGCCCATATCACCCAATACCAGCACCGTTGGCTCGGTACTGCTTGCACCAATCGCAGCTAATACATCAACCGCTGCGCGCATTGAGTCGGGATTGGCGTTATAAGTGTCATCTAAAATACTCGCGCCATTAGCAGCACGTTTAGCTTGCAATCGGCCCTTAACGCCACCCCATGCTGATAATCCCGTAGCAATATCAGCCAATGGAATTTGCAAAGCGATGGCCGATGCTGCTGCAGCCAGTGCATTGCGGACATTGTGTAATCCCGGCACGACCAGTGATACTTCTGCTGAGCCCAACGGCGTCGCCAATTTGAATACACTGCCACTGGCCAATAGTTGAACTTGCTCGGCAGAGATTTCTGCGTCTTGTAAACCAAATGAGATTTGTGAATGCGAGCTGGCTAATTCACGCCAGAAACCTGCAAACTCATCATCGGCATTGATAATGGCTACGCCATTACCGACCAAGCCAGCAAAAATCTCACCTTTTGCTTTGGCAACTCCCGCAACTGAACCCAAAGCTTCTAAGTGCGCTGCGCCCGCGTTATTCACCACCGCTACGTCTGGACGCGCAATATTAGTGAGGTAATCAATCTCGCCAAAATGGTTCATCCCCATCTCGGCCACGACAAAACGATGCTCAGCACGAATTCCCAATAGCGTTAACGGCAAGCCAATATGGTTATTCAAATTGCCTTTGGTCGCATGCACCAAGTCGGCGCTACCGGCATTCACCGCCAGAATCGAAGCCAACATTTCTTTTAGCGATGTTTTACCATTACTGCCAGTAATTGCCACTAACGGTTTTGCCGCATGCCTTGCACGCCAATACCCTGCTAACTCACCCAAAGCCAACAAGGTATCAGCGACGATAATGCAATTGCCGTCCACGGCATGCTCAACCATCACCGCAACCGCACCTTGTGCGAATGCTTGCGCGACAAAATCATGCGCATCAAAACGCTCACCTTTGAGTGCAACAAACAAATCACCCGCGCGAATGTCGCGGCTATCCGTGGTGACGCGCATAAACACCAACTCAGGATTTCCCTGTAGCTTGGCATTGAGCGCTTGCGCAGTTTCCTGCAAATTCAACATCATTACTTCCTTATTACTTTTTTCGCCAATGCGGCACTTGCGACTTCTACATCATCAAAATGTTGGCGTACGCCCATAATTTCCTGATACGTTTCATGCCCTTTACCAGCAATCAAAATCACATCCGTACTCGCTGCCATATCAATGGTGTCGCTAATCGCATGAAATCGATCCGACTCAATTGCATAATTGGCATTGCCCGTACCGGGAACGCCTTCAACACCCGCTACAATTTGTTCAATAATCTCACGCGGCTTTTCTGTACGCGGATTGTCACTGGTCACCACGACGGCATCGGCTAATCGGCAAGCGATTTCCCCCATCAATGGGCGCTTACCCGTATCTCTATCCCCGCCACAACCAAAAACACAATAAAGGCGTGAATTCACAGGCATCGCCTCACGCAGTGTGAGCAAGGCTTTTTCCAGAGCATCAGGCGTATGGGCGTAGTCAACCACCACCATCGGCTTGCCAAAACCGCCCAGACACTGCATCCGGCCTGGTGCAGAACGAATCTGGCCTAGGACACGGCATGCGTCTTCAAGCGCGACACCATCAGCTAGCAATACGCCTAAACACGCCAGTAAATTACTCACGTTAAAGCGCCCAAGCAGCGGCGAATTGATAGCCGCTTCACCCAAAGGAGTGTCAACGACCAAAGAAAGACCATCGAGTGACGATTCAAAATGCTTTACGCGTAAATTCCCTTGGCTAAAGCCATAGGAATACACTTTTGGCGCGGTGGTGAATTCTAATAACTCTCGACCGAAAGCGTCATCGGCATTAATTACAGCCGTTTGCAAACCGTCCCATTCAAACAGCTTGGCTTTTGCTGCCGCATACGCGGCCATCGTGCCGTGGTAATCCAAATGATCGCGGGTTAAATTGGTAAACACCGCCGTTTTAAACGGCACACCATGCGCCCGCGCTTGCACTAAACCGTGTGAAGAAACCTCCATCACGGCATGCGTCGCACCATGCGTGCGAAATTTAGCTAACCAATTCTGTACGCCAATCGGATCTAGCGTGGTGTGCGTTGAGCTTTCGAGCTCACCTAAAAAACCATTACCCAGCGTACCCAGCACGCCAGTTTTATTTCCCAAACTGTCAAACGCTTGCGCCAACCAATTGGCAATCGATGTTTTACCATTGGTGCCGGTAATACCCACTACAGGCATCAACCCAGAGTCATTATTTAATATGGCACACGCAATGATACCCGCCTGATATCGCAAAGCAGGCACGGCTAAATTCTTAACATCCCAAGCTGGATTCCATGCAAAATCCTCTTCTTCCCACACTACAGCCGCTGCGCCATTCGCGATGGCATCTGCGATAAACTGACGGCCATCGGCATACTCGCCCTGAAAAGCAAAGAACACATCCCCCGCCACGACCTTGCGGCTATCGACGACCATAGGCCGACCACCGACTAAATCAATCACCGCAGACAAATCAAAGGCAGGCAATTCCCAGCTCGCAGGCTTCATGTCTCTTCCTTTACTTCTAATTCTTGACTCGGTAAGAAAATATTGGTGGTTGGCGCATCTGGCGGTACGCCAAGCATTCGCAAACTACCCGCTACGACACTACTAAAAATCGGTGCTGCAACTAGACCACCATACCGTAAAGCAAAGCTTGGCTCATCAATCATGATTGCTACAATCAAGCGAGGATCAGAGATCGGCGCCAAACCCACAAAAGAAGCAACCCGCGCAGTATCTGAATACGCGCCGTTAACTAATTTTTTCGCTGTGCCTGTTTTGCCACCGACTCGGTACCCAACGACCTGCGCTCGGGTTGCCGTACCCCCTGGCAAAGTCACCATCTCCAACATTTTTCGCACTTGCTCTGCCGTCTTGGCTGAAACCACCTGCTTTCCTGGTGCTGGTGCTACCAACTTGGTAAAGGTCACCGGATGAATTTCGCCATTGCCTGCAAACAACTGATACGAGCGCGCCATTTGCATCAAGCTAACCGACATCCCGTAACCAAAACCCATGGTGGCCTCTTCAATCGGTCGCCAATTTTTCCAAGGTCTTAAGCGCCCAGCAGCTTCACCTGGGAAACCGGTGTGTGGCACTTCACCAAAACCAACGTCTTTATAAAAATTCCAAGCCGCTTCCCTATCCATCATGAGTGCCATTTTGGCCGTCCCCACATTGGAAGACTTCTGCATAATGTGCTCAACCGTTGCAGCTCCGACGGGGTGATCATCCTTCACCCTATTCGGGCCAATCGCCATCGTGCCATTACCCGTTTGGATTACGGTCTGTGGCGTCACTTTGCCCGCATTGAGCGCCATCGCTACGGTAATCGCCTTCATCGTTGAGCCTGGCTCATACAAATCAGTCAAAGCGCGGTTCCGCTTATGCGAGGGGTCAATCTTGGCTCGGCTGTTCGGGTTGTACGATGGCGCATTGGCCAAGGCCAATACTTCACCCGTACGTGCATCCAGAACCACAATCGCACCACCCACTGCGCCCGATGTTTCAACGGCATTTTTCAATTCTCGGTAGGCCAAATACTGAATCCGGCGATCAATCGACAATTGCAAAGTTTGTCCTTCTTGTGGCGGAATAATCGTTGAAACGTCTTCAACGATGTAACCACGCCGATCTCGAATCACAGTTCGAGAGCCAGGCTTACCTGCCAGCATTTTTTCACGCGTTAATTCAAAACCTTCTTGGCCTTTACCATCAATATCGGTAAAGCCAATAATGTGCGCCATCACCTCACCTGCGGGGTAATAGCGCCGATATTCAGTTTGCGAATACACGCCAGGAATTTTCATTGCCATTAATGACTTGGCATCTGTCGGCGAGATATGACGCTTTACCCACAAGAAATCAGACTTAACCTCTTTGCCCTGAGAATTTTTTCTTGATGCACTGAGCTTTTTCAATAATTCATTCGGTGCTAACTGCAAATGCTTTTCTAATTTTTTAATCTCTTCCAGCGACATCGGAATCAGCTCATCGTCATTCGCTGGCTTCCAATCAACAGGTCGTGTTTGTCCTGCTGATAAAACCGCCATACTGCGTGGGCTCATCCAAATCGACTGCACTGGCGTCGAAATGGCCAATGGCTCACCATTTCGATCGGTAATCATGCCGCGATTGGCTTCAAGCTTTAAAGTGCGGCGGTAACGCGCATCACCTTGGTCTTGCAAAAATCCGTCATTCCAAACTTGTAAATACAGCCCGCGCCCCAACAAACCACTCAAGAGCATCAGTAAACCACCGAGCACGACCCATACTCGCCAACGTTCTAACTTGGCTTTTGGTGGACTGCTAAATCTTGCGCCTCGATTTCCGGCTGCTTTACTCATTAAGGCCATTACAAATCTTTGACCTCAGGTTTTTTTACCACTTGGCCATGCTCTAAAATTACTTGCGTACGATTTGAAGGTGCAACTTGCATCCCTAAATTATGCTGCGCTTCTTGCTCTATCCTCGAGTGCATGGCCCAAGTACTCTGCTCTAGCTGCAATTGCCCCCATTCAACATCGAGTTTTTTAGTGAGCACATCTTCTTTTTGCAGCTCAATAAATAACTTCCTGGCTTTATGGCGGCTGGTCACCACAGCCAAAGCGCAAATCACCAAAACCGCTAACAAAAACATATTCAAGCGGGTCACAATGGCCCCGCTGTACGCTCAGCAATACGTAAAATGGCGCTACGCGCCCTTGGGTTTTGTTTTAATTCTGCTTCAGTAGCGCGAATCGGTTTGCCCATCACACGCAGTGGTGCTTCAGCGATTTCACTCGCCCGCACCGGTAAACGAGATGGCAAATGGTCACCCTTTGCAGCATCCTGAATGAAGCGCTTCACAATTCGATCTTCTAGGGAGTGAAATGCAATAACCGACAAGCGACCACCAATTTTTAGCAACCCCAAGGCTTGTGGCAGTGTTAACGAAAGCTCTTCAAGCTCGCGATTGATGTAAATCCGTACAGCTTGGAAGGTACGCGTCGCCGGGTTCTGGCCCGGCTCGCGGGTACGGACTGCCGTTGCCACGACCTCGGCAAGTTCTCCTGTTGTAACAAAAGGTTCGCTTGCCCTACGCGTAACAATCGCTGCTGCAACCTGCCGAGCAAACCGTTCTTCGCCATAATCTTTTACCACCTCTGCAATTTCTTTTTCTTCGGCAGAATTAAGCCACTCTGCCGCCGTCATGCCCCGCGTTGTATCCATACGCATATCCAGCGGCGCATCAAATCTAAAACTAAAACCACGCGAACCGTCATCCAACTGCGGCGATGACACACCCAAATCCATCAACAATCCATCAATCTGAGTGACGCCTAATTTCGCCAACGAGTCTGCTAAGGTCACAAAGCCTTCATGGACAATCGTAAAGCGTGGATCAGTAATCGTTGCGGCTTCGGCAATCGCATGCAAGTCTTTATCAAATGCGATTAAGCGGCCATTTGGGCCGAGTTTTGACAAAATCAACCGTGAATGACCACCACGACCAAAAGTACAATCGACATACACACCATCCGGCTGAATCGCTAACGCGTCGACAGCCTCATTGAGTAATACCGTGCAATGCACGAAGTTCGCTGTTACCACTTCACTCAAAGCACAATTCCTTGCATGTTATTTTGCAGCTCCAGTGGGTCCATCGCCATTGCTAGATCAGTAACGGCGTTCCACTTGGCTTCATCCCACAATTCAAACTTATTACCCATACCGACTAAAGCGACTGCTTTATCCAGTTGAGCGCGCTGGCGCAATGCCGGAGGCACCAAAATACGGCCTGACGTATCCATCTCAATTTCTTCGGCATGACCCACGATCAAACGCCGTAGACCCATTTGCGGGCCAGAGAGCGTGTTCAACTGGTCTCGCACCGGAATCCAATCCGGTTCTGGATAAATCAGCAAGCAACCGGAAGGCTCAACAGTGATGACTAGTTTTCCTTCTGAACGGGCAAGCAGGGCGTCACGATGCTTGGCTGGAATCGCCAATCGCCCTTTACTGTCCAAATTCATCGAAGAAACGCCACCAAACATCTTGTGCCAGAACCTATTGCCGCAGACTTACGGCCTAAAAATCAATCATTCTACCTTCGCCGCGATTTTAACGAATTTATCACCACAAAAGTACACTTTTATCCACTTTCCCCCACCGAAACTCACTATAGAGCAAAAAAAAAACCGGCACAAGTTGTGCCGGAAATTTTGTGTTTTGATACAATGATTTAGCGATAAAAATAATTTCTAAACAAAAGTCTTTTAGAATAAGCCTCAAGGTCACACAAGTTAAAGTAAAATCTTAGGCAATTTCACAAAACTTACAAACTCCACCAAAAAATCCCGACAGCCGGACATCTAGAGCCAATTCAGAACCCATGAGCGGTAAACTACTTTATATTTTTCTCTTCATTTTAGTTTGCTGTGTAGGATGGCGAATGCTGCTGCCATCGCATCGCAAAGAATTGCATCGGATCAGCAATATCAGCGCCAGCGTCTTAGTTGCCGCCAGCATCATTGCGCTGATTTGGCAGCTACTCCGCTAAACGCGACACGAAAAAGATCGCAACTCTAATTCATCAGTTTGGCGTCGGCCCTCACGTCGACGATCTACGCGCACCCGCGTATCCAGCATCGCGGATTGCCTTTCATTGCGTCGATCGCTGCCTCGCCGCTCTTGGTGAGTACGGCGCTCAGCGCCATCCCACAGCCCAACTGATAATTTTTTCTTGCGAATATTCGTTGAGGGATTTCGGGAATAGAGATCCGATTGCGGTAGCGAAGCAGTTAGCTCGCTCGATGTTTGAACAACATAGTCAGCAAACCCTTGAGCTCGCTGTAAAAACTTAACCGATTTCATGAAATTTATCTATTTATTTCAAGGACTTACCCTATTATCGTCTAAGTTTAGCTTTTCTTGAACTCAAAAATAAAAAAGGACGCCTAGGCGTCCTTTTCATCACGACTTAAATAACTAAACCGTAGCAGGCAGCAGCACTTGTTTCATCTTCTGTAGTGCTTTAGTTTCAATCTGGCGAATACGCTCTGCAGAAACCTGAAACTCCGCCGCCAAATCATGCAAAGTCAAAGATTCCCCTTCATCAGTCAGCCAACGGGCTTCGATAATCCGACGGCTTCGTTCATCAAGTCCATCCAACGCCTCAACAATCCCCGTAGATTGCAAACGATCCGTACTAGCGCGCGCAATAGCTGCAGTGGGTTCATTATGACTATCAGCAAGCCAATCAATTGGCGCGTAGCCATCATCATCACCATCATCAGCAACCAAAGAAACGTCTTGCCCCGTCATTCGGGTTTCCATTTCGAGAACTTCTTCAGGCTTCACACCCAAATCATCGGCGATCTCTTTGGCCTGTGTGTGCGTTAAAGCGGCAAAGCTGGTTTTCATTGAGCGCAGATTAAAAAACAATTTACGCTGTGCTTTGGTCGTTGCAATCCGCACCAAGCGCCAATTGCGCAAAATATATTCGTGAATTTCAGCTTTAATCCAATGCACGGCGAATGAGTATAAGCGCACGCCACGCGTCGCTTCAAAACGTTTCACCGCCTTCATCAGGCCAATATTACCTTCTTGAATCAAATCCGCCTGCGGTAAGCCGTAGCCACTATAACCACGCGCAATCGAAACCACGACGCGCAAGTGGGACATCACCAACTGGCGTGCAGCTTCCACGTCACCATTTTCTTGATGGCGCGTAGCCAAATCGTGTTCTTCTTGCGGCGAAAGCATAGGAACGGCGTTAACACGCTGAATATAGCGCTCAATACTATCGCCAACCGATAGTGTTGAAAGTGTCATCGCATTGCTCATTGCTTTATTCTCCTGTCAATCAAACCTGTTACTCACCCTACACATAAAATATTAGCACTCAAACAGTGAGAGTGCTAATTGTGTTTTTAGTTCCACTCTATTCAATCACATGCATGCGTCATTGTGCACGGTAATTGTTACTATCCAAGTCATAGCCGTATTCAATCTGCCGAACGGCGACTCTTCATCCTCAAGCCACTACGCAGCGCGATCACAGACCGCAAACATCGCTTTAATATCATGCACCAGCTGCAGCGATGCCTCGATCTCATCCTTGCGAATGGCGACACTTTCAATATTGCAACCTATGGGTATACCCTTCTCCATTGCGTAGGATAATATCTCCGAAAAGATACCCTTGCACAACTCTAAAGACTTAGCAAGAATATCTCCCGAATGAACTAAGTCATTTTCCAGCCACTTGGGGATGCTAATTCCTAACCATTTCATGAATTCCAAAGTTTTAATCGACCCGCATGGCGTGATGGTGAAGATAATCGGCACCATTGCTAAGCCCTGCTTTTGGCAATCATAATAGTAATCGGAAAGAAAATTCTTTGCCGCCTCAACGTTATAAGCGCACTGCGTTATAAAAAACGAACAACCCTCGCTCACTTTGCGGCTCACGCGTAAATGCTCATCATTTTTAAGCAAGTGACGCTCTGGAATAGCAACCCCTCCCACCAATAACGCTGGATTCACTTCACGACGCAAGGCATAAGCTTGAGTCACAGACAGGTTGACATGCTGCTCACGCGAAGCGGCACCAACAAACACTGAAATACCGCGGTCCATGGCGACCAAATCAGCACTCAACTCCTCAGCTGAGTATTTACCCACGCAGCGATAATTGATTTTAGGAATCGCCAAGTCGGCCAAGTATTCACGGCTATAAAGCAGCGGGTCGAGCGTGGCCATAAAAGGAAAGGGCCGCGTAACATCGGTTCGTTCGGCCTCATCTTGAATATCGTACAGCACCAGACCATCAACACCCAAAGGTGCAATTCGCTCGATTTGCACACGCGCAATCTCTGCTATTTTTTCAGCCGAATTGTTCGCCTTCGGCGGCGTAATACCATATAAAACAATGCCGTTTTGGCGTTGGCGAATTTTTGTTTGAAGCATATCTAAACCGTAAAAAAGAACAGCAAAATCAGACGAAGTAAGAAAATTAGCGATATTGGTATAAATACCGTGCCACAGCGAACACCGCCCCCACCACACACAACAATGCCGTAGCGGCGCAAACGACCAAAATCGTTAGCCAATCCGGTGCCAACAAACTCACCGACTGACCATAGGAATGGGCCAACTCAATCACCGCTGGATTCACATACGAGACCAAACCCCACACGATCAACACAGCCACTCCGCCACCCAACGCACCTTGCACCACAGCGGCATGCATAAATGGCCGCCGGATAAATGAATCGGTTGCACCGATTAGCTTGGCAACTTCAATCTCGTCTCGTCGCGTTAAAATCTGCATTCGAATCGCATTACCAGTAATTAGCACTAAAGCCAGTGCCAACAAACCCGCGACAACCTCAAAAATAACTTGCCCCAAATCAGTAATCCGCGCCAAACGGCGCGCCCAATCCGAATCAAGCTGCACTTCTTCGACGATCGTGATCGAGGCCAATTCTTTTTTCAGCCCTTCTAGTGCAAGAGGATCATTATCCTTCGCCAGCAGTACAAACGCATCGGGCAGCGGGTTTTCTGGCAAGCCTGCCGTTAAATCGTTAGTGCCTAAATTGGCCTGAAGATTTTTAAGCGCGATATCTTTAGGTACGAATTCGACTTTCTCCCAGCGAGCATCGGCGTTGAGCGTGCTTTTCAAAGCTGTCACCTCCTCGCTACTAGCGCTGGTGCGGATGAAAATAGACAACTGTGGATCGACCGAAACTTGTGCCGTAATACTCGACAAACTCGTAATCAACACCCACAAAGCCAGCGGTAATGCAGCAGTAATGCCGATCACCAATAAATTGAGCATGCTACCCACCGGATGGCGAAACAAATTACCCAGCGTGCGCGTCAATGCTAAAAAATGCAGACGGAACCAATGCTTCATATTTTCTTCCCTTTTGCGCCAATCAATGTCGCGCTTAAGCGGTAAATTGCCCGTGTTTCAAGCGCAAAATACGGCGGCCGTAATCAGCCATCAAAGATTCATCGTGCGCCGAAATCAAAATCGTCACGCCCACTTGGTGGAAGGATTTAAACAATTCCAAAATATCGTGTGCGTAATCGCTGTCCAGATTGGCCGTTGGCTCATCGGCCAGCAAAATCGACGGCCGATGCACCACTGCGCGCGCGATGCACAAGCGTTGTTGCTCACCACCAGAAAGTGACACTGGATTAAGTTTTTCTTTACCCGCCAAACCGACTTTATCGAGCGCTGCCAACACGCGGCGGCGACCTTCGGCGTGATCAAAGCCAATAATATCGAGCGGCAAACGCACATTATCAAACACAGTGCGATCAAACAAAATTTTGTGGTCTTGAAAAATTAATCCAATATGTCGCCGCACAAACGGTAACGATGCACGGCTCATCCGCGCTAGATTTTGCCCATTGAGTAGCACCGAACCACTGGTTGGCTTTTCAATGCCCGCCATCAATTTGAGTAAAGTCGATTTCCCTGCACCCGAATGACCAGCCAAGAAAACCAGCTCACCATCAGGCACTTCAAAACTAAGGTTTTTAATGGCATCAAAGCCACCGGGATAACTTTTACTAACTTGTTGAAATTGAATCATTCGAATCCTTCGCGCTCAACTGAGCCGCCCAAGCTATGCGATAAAGATATTTCACTAACTCCACTTGGCCTTCGTTGCGCCAATTCACCATTTCACGGCCAGACTCGATAAATCCAAGTTTGCTCAGCACCTTGCCGCTGGCGGGGTTGCTTAGTAAATGCGATGAGGTCATTTGCCGCGTGTTTGGCAAAGATAAAACATACGGCACCAGTGCTTGTGCAGCTTCGGTCGCAAAACCTTGCCCCCAATACGCAATCCCAAGCCAATAACCTAACTCGGCCGAGTCGCCGTCCAAACTCGCCCCCACGCAACCGATCAAATCACCGTTGCGCAAACACACCGCAAACATCCCTTCTTTGGCACGATTAAGTTGCGACCAACGGATAAAATCAACCGCCATCGACAATTCATAGGGATAAGGAATGCGCCCCGTTTTGCTGGCGACCTGCCATTCTCCCGCTAGTTGCGCAATCATTGCGGCATCACTGTCTTGCAGTGGCCGCAATAATAGTCGCTTAGTAGAAAGAGTATGTAGCAAAAATTCACACCCATTTTTTTATTAAGGTATTTCAATACAGCCATTATTTAATAATGGCTTGATGAAAATACCCTACTCAAACAAGGCATCAATATAATCTTTTGCCGCAAATGGTCGTAAATCATCAATCGACTCACCAACGCCGACAAAGCGCAGCGGCACTGGACGATTTTTAGCAATCGCCGCGATCACGCCACCTTTGGCGGTACCATCGAGCTTGGTGAGTACCAAGCCGGTCAAACCGAGCGCATCGTCAAACGACTTCACCTGTGCCAACGCGTTTTGCCCCGTATTGGCATCCAGCACCAGCATAATTTCATGCGGCCCAGTAGGATCCGCTTTTTGCACCACGCGTTTTACTTTTTTGATTTCTTCCATCAAATGCAATTGCGTCGGCAAACGCCCAGCGGTATCAACAATCACCACATCGATGCCACGCGCTTTGGCGGCATTCACCGCGTCAAACGCTACCGCCGCCGCATCGCCCGACGCTTGCGCAATCACTTGCACGCCATTGCGCTCGCCCCAAACCACTAACTGCTCACGCGCCGCAGCGCGAAACGTGTCGCCAGCCGCCAGTAATACCGAGAGATTTTGCGATTGAAAATATTTAGCCAGCTTGCCAATGCTGGTGGTTTTACCGGCACCGTTTACGCCCGCAACCATCAGAATGAATGGCTTATGGCCCGATACATCGAGTGGAATCTCTAGAGGCTGGATTAAATCAGTCAAACTGCTTTTCAGCGCATCTTTAAGTTCGCCGGAGTCTTTCAAGCCTTTGAGCGAGACACGTTCGCGCACATCTTTAAGTAGATGCTGCGTCGCATCGACACCCATATCGGCGGTCAATAAGACGGTTTCGAGTTCTTCGTATAATTCTTCATCAATCTGGCCACCGCCAAATACGCTGGCCAGACTTTTACCGAGCTTGTCGCGCGTTTTGGCCAAGCCCATCTTCAAACGCTCAGTCCACGATAATTTAGGGCGCTCTTGCGGCTGGGCCAAATCGCTCGGCGGCACAAAGGCATCGGCGCGCGGCGCTTCAGCTGCCACAGTCGGCGCAACAGGTACTGGTACTGGCGTAGTCGCTTCGACAACCGTAGCAACCTTCGCAACGATCTCAGGTGCGATTTCGGCAGGAGAATGTAGTTCAATCGGTGAATCAAGCAGTGCCGTCGGAGCGGCTGGAGCCGCTGGAACTACGTCTGCGACGACTTCGGTAACAACTTCTGCGACAATTTCTGCCTCAGGTGGCTTCTTTTTTTTAAAAAAACTAAACATGGCGTTGGCGAGTATCCTGCAAATCGAGGAAAATGGTTGATTAGTAGCGATTTTAACGCGGAGCAGTGATGTCAGCACAGCATAAAAATCAGGTTCGTATTATTGGCGGTCAATATAACCGCCGTATTTTAAAATTTCCGGACTCCTTAGCACTGCGCCCCACGCCAGATCGCGTGCGTGAAACCTTATACAATTGGCTAGGCCAAGATTGCACCGGCATGCTGTGCCTCGACCTTTTTTCCGGCAGCGGCGCACTCGGCTTTGAAGCCGCCTCACGCAATGCCAAAAAAGTGGTCATGGTCGAAGCGGCTAAGCCCGTATTTGCCGCCATCAAAAGCAATAAGGAGCTTCTCAAGGCAGATCACATCGAACTGTACTGTGGCACTGCGGAACGCTATCTTTCCACCTGCAAAGAACAATTCGACTTAGTACTACTTGATCCGCCGTTTGCGACCGATTTGCTTAACGAAATTCTGCCGCAAATTGTGCCTTTTCTCGCCCCCGAAGCGCGAGTTTATATCGAATGCGCCACGCTACCTGAGCTTACTGAGTGGGAAGTCTTGCGCGAGGGCAAAGCGGGCACCGTCAAATATGCATTATTGTGCCGTGCATCGGCTTAATTAGATACTTTTTCCAACCCTACTCTCAGTAAGGTTGTGACTTACGCTCGAAAGTGGGAAAATCCCCAACATACGGAATACCCGACTATTTTACTAAGGAATTGTCAACCATGGCTCTTATTATCACTGACGAATGCATTAACTGCGATGTTTGCGAACCAGAATGTCCAAATAGCGCGATTTCACAAGGTGAAGAAATCTACGTCATCGACCCGAACCTGTGCACTGAGTGCGTTGGCCATTATGATGAACCACAATGCCAGCAAGTTTGCCCAGTGGACTGTATCCCGCTCGACCCAGAACACAAAGAAAGCAAAGAAGAATTACAAGCCAAATACCTGATTATCTCTGGCCAAGCTTAATTTTCTCAAAAGCAGATCGACCAGCGGGCATTTGCCCGCTTTTTTATTTGCTATAGGATTAGTAATTATTAATATACTTAATTAAGCACGCCAAATAATGCGTGCTTGCACCGAAGCGGTAGGAGAAAATAATGGGTACGTACAATTTACGCACTGAGATTGAAGAAACCCTCAACATTGCGCGTAGCTTGATCCATACCGACCCCGATGAAGCGCTACGCCTCGCTCGTTTTGTCACTGATCGTGCCGCCAGCATTGAAGATCGCAATTCGCAAGCTTTGGCAGCCTTGATTATCGCACTGGCATTTCGTGCCATTCCAAGTGCCAAAGAAGATGAGCGCGAAGCTGCCGCCGCCACTGCAAGCCTATTAGCGCTACAAAATGACTTAGATGATGCTTGGATTGATGCGATTGACTGTCACGCAGATGTCTCCTACGACACCGGTAACTATAATGAAGCGATGGACTTGTGGCTGCAATTACTTGAAGTTGGTCTTGAGCGTCGTTGGCCCAAAGCAATCGCCCGCGCTTATATCGGAGTCGGCAAACTGTTCTTTATTTATGAAGACCCACAAAGCAGCCTTGAAGCCCACCTCAAAGTCACGCCACTACTGAGCGAGATTGCCGATAAAAACATCCACGTTTGCCACTATTTGAACGTCGCCGCAGCGCAACTGCATTTACACAATGAATTGGCTTCAAACCAAGCGCTAGATCTCGCAGAAAGCGCACTAATTGAACTGGCTTTTTGCGAATATGAACCAGAGCTTTACTATTATCGTGGGCATTTACTACGAAACGCAGGGCAAAAAGAAGCCGCAAAACAACAATTCGAACGCGCATTTGCCCTCAATGGGCGCAGCAGCAATTATTGGGGAAAAGTCGTCAATATGATTGCGATTGGAGAGCTGCATTTAGCGCAAAACGAAACCCATTCCAGTCATTATTTTATGCAGCAAGCACTGGATGCCGCGGCCAGTATTCCCGCTAAATATTTATTAATGTTAGCGCACGCAGGTTTAGCACAAACCTATGCCGCAAAAGGTCAGACCGACTTAGAGTTTACCCATTGGCAACAGCATTTTGAAATTGCAGAAGAAATCAACACAGGGAAAACTAGCCAACGCTTGGCCACCTTCAAACGGCACTCCTTGCAGCAACGCGTGCACGAGCTTGAAGACAGCTTAAACAACTAGACGGTATTTGACTGTAGATGATATTTATCATTGCTTAGCAAGCAATACGTACGAAAAAGCCCCGAATTTAAATCGGGGCTTTTGCTTTAATCTGCTAGCAGATTAATAAGTTATCAATAACGGTAATGTGCTGGCTTGTAAGGGCCTTCTTTTGGCACATTGATGTACGCCGCTTGCTCATCGGTCAACACAGTCAATTTCGCGCCGATTTTTTTCAAATGCAGGCGAGCGACCATTTCGTCCAAGTGTTTTGGCAATACATACACGCCGACCGGGTATTGATCTAATTTGGTGAACAATTCGATTTGCGCCAATACTTGGTTCGCAAACGAATTTGACATCACAAATGATGGATGGCCCGTACCGCAACCCAAGTTCACCAAACGACCTTCGGCCAACAAGATAATGCGTTTGCCATCAGGGAATACGATGTGATCCACTTGTGGCTTGATATTGTCCCATTCGTACTGACGCAAGCTAGACACTTGAATTTCAGAATCAAAGTGACCGATATTGCACACAATCGCGTTATTACGCATGCGCACGAGGTGTTCGTGGGCGATCACGCTCACGTTACCGGTTGTCGTTACGAAGATGTCAACTTGATCAACCACATCATCCAAAGTCACTACGCGGTAGCCTTCCATCGCCGCTTGCAATGCGCAAATCGGGTCGATTTCGGTAATCATCACCGTCGCGCCAAGGCCACGCAATGATTGCGCTGAGCCTTTACCCACATCGCCGTAACCTAAGACCAGCGCCACTTTACCTGCGACCATCACGTCGGTTGCACGTTTGATCGAGTCAACCAACGATTCGCGGCAGCCATAGAGATTGTCGAATTTCGATTTCGTTACTGAATCGTTAACGTTAATCGCAGGGAAAGCCAATTTGCCTTGCTCGAACATTTGATACAGTCGATGCACGCCAGTCGTGGTTTCTTCGGTCACGCCTTTGATCGCCGCCAAACGCACTGAATACCAAGTTGGATCTTTGGCGATTTGTGCTTTGATCGCCGCGTACAACACGGTTTCTTCTTCGTTCGTTGGATTGGCAACCACGCTCAAATCGCTTTCAGCGCGCGTACCCAAATGCAGCAACAACGTCGCGTCACCGCCGTCATCCAAAATCATATTCGCGTATTGTGGAGCGCCGTTAGCATCCACACCAAATTCAAAAATTTGATGCGTGAATTGCCAATATTCTTCGAGCGACTCACCTTTAAAAGCAAATACTGGCGTACCGGCAGCAGCAATGGCTGCAGCGGCATGATCTTGCGTTGAGAAAATATTGCATGACGCCCAACGTACGCTCGCGCCCAAAGCTTGCAAGGCTTCGATCAAAACGCCAGTTTGAATGGTCATGTGGATTGAGCCAGCAATGCGCGCGCCTTTCAGCGGCTGCGCGGCAGCGTATTCGTCACGCACGGTCATTAGACCCGGCATTTCGGTTTCAGCGATGTTGAGTTCTTTGCGGCCCCAGGCTGCAAGGCTCATATCGGCTACGTGATAGTCTTTGAATTCGGCCACGATAATACTCCATGTGGCCGGGTCGATGCTCACCGTCATCGAACCCGGCAGGGTTTGAACGAATGGTGAGCGCCGTTGGATTGGATAGTACCGAGCCTGACTCGCCAGGCCTGGATAAGGCCGGCGGCTGCAGCGCCCCTCGGTGACGGGATTCTAGCGCAAAAACAGCCGGCTGGCAGCAGATTAAACTGCAAACCTGCCGACCAGTGGGTAGGCTGAGCTTAGGCCGCTGGCAACGCTAAGCCACCGCTGGCGGCTTGGGCAATTTCTGCAGTAGCTTCAGCATCTTGCAACACAGGTCGCATCACAATCAACAAGTCACTGCCCTTCACTTCTTCCAAAAGGGTATCTGGCGCTGTATCTTGCTGCATAAAGCCTTCAGACAAATACACCGATAGCGCATCTTTAGGCACCAAGGCCCAGCACACTTCGCGACCAATCCAGCGTCCCAATTGCTGTAATAAAAGCTGCAACACATCGGCATCGCGCGCAATCACGCTATCGAGCCGAATCAAGCCACGCGCCATCACCACGCGTAATCCGCCACACCACTCGCCTTCGTCTTCAGCCAGCAGCACCATATCAGCAAGCGTTGGCGCGGCTTGGCCAGCGTCAATAAACCAAGCGCTCAGTTTGCGGTATTCGGCAGGGGAAGCCAGTCTTGTTAAAATCGCCATTTTGAAACTCCTACAAAATAAAAGGTGGACCTCAGTCCACCTTTTTATCACTTCAGGCCAGCCGCTGCTTTGAGCTGTTCGACCTTATCAGTTCGTTCCCACGTAAAATCGGGCTCTTCACGACCAAAATGACCGTACGCTGCGGTACGGCTATAGATTGGGCGTAACAAGTCGAGCATTTTGATAATGCCTTTCGGGCGCAAATCGAAGTGTTCTTTAATGATGTCAACGATTTGATCGTTTGGAATCACACCGGTATCCCATGTATCAACCATGATCGATACCGGTTGTGCCACACCAATCGCGTACGACACTTGCACCAAGCATTGCTTCGCAATACCCGCAGCAACGATGTTTTTCGCTACATAACGCATAGCATACGCAGCAGAACGATCCACTTTTGATGGATCTTTACCCGAGAAAGCACCGCCGCCGTGTGGCGCAGCACCGCCGTAGGTATCAACAATAATTTTACGACCAGTCAAACCACAATCGCCCATTGGGCCACCGATCACAAAACGACCTGTTGGATTCACGAGGAATTTGGTGTTTTCAGTAATCCACTCACTCGGCAATACTGGCTTAATGATTTGCTCAATCACCGCTTCTGACAATTGCACGTGCGACACGTCTGGATGATGTTGAGTCGACAAGACCACGGTATCGACTTCTTTGACTTTACCGGTAGCGCCATCGTAACGCAGCGTCACTTGTGATTTTGCATCTGGGCGCAACCATGGCAAGCGGCCATCTTTACGTAATTCGGCTTGGCGTTGCATCAAGCGATGCGAGTAATAAATCGGAGCGGGCATCAATTGCGGTGTTTCATCGCACGCATAGCCAAACATCAGGCCTTGGTCGCCAGCGCCCATATCCAAATCAATGCCTTCGCCTTCGTTCACGCCTTGGGCGATGTCAGGCGATTGCTTGTCGTAGGCAACCAAAACAGCACACGTTTTGTAATCAAAACCAATGTCAGAATGATCGTAACCAATCCGTTTGATCGTATCGCGAGCGATTTGGATGTAATCGATATTAGCGTGCGTGGTAATTTCACCCGCCAACACCACCAAACCGGTATTCACCAAAGTTTCAGCGGCAACGCGGGCGTGTTTATCTTGGGTGAAAATCGCGTCTAAAATCGCATCAGAAATTTGATCGGCAACTTTATCTGGATGACCTTCGGAAACGGATTCAGAAGTAAATAGAAAATCTTTCATTGGGAGGATTACCTTCGGTTACATGACCACGACGGGCCAATCGCAGCTACAATCTAAGGTCTTCAATTGACGAACATCCACTATGCTACTGACGTTCTGCAAATTACTGGCCAAATTGCCACTGCCCTTGTTGCAAGCACTGGGTTGGGTGATCGGTTGGCTGGTCTGGCTGGGCAGTGCCCACCATCGCAAAGTTCTGACCACCAATCTCAAACAAAGTGCGATTGCGAAAAATGAGCTCGATTATACCCGATTACTTCGCTCAAGTATTCCCGCTCACGGTATTGCAGCATTAGAATTATTGGTGCACTGGATGAGACCCATTACTGATTTGATGGACTTGGTGCATGAAAAACGCGGCTGGGAGCATGTCGAAACGGCGCTCGCAGCTGACAGACCGATTATTTTTGTTTCACCGCACTTGGGTGCGCTGGAAATGGTGGGTGTATGCATCGCTGGACTAATCCCTAAAAAGCTTGCACCGCTATACCGACCTCCAAAGCAGTCATACCTTGAGCCATTAATGATTTATTCGCGCTCGCGCAGCGGTGCTGAGCCCGCGCCTGCCAATGCCTCCGGCGTGCGTGTTTTACTCAAAACACTCAAACAAGGCGGAGTGGCGTATCTACTACCCGACCAAGCACCCGGTGGTGGCGAAGGCGTGTGGGCGCCTTTCTTTAATAAGCCTGCCTACACGATGACACTACTATCGAAGATGGTGAAGTCGAGTAATGCCATCATTTTGCCGTGCTACGTTGAAAGGCTAGGCATTGGCAAGGGCTATCGTTTCCATATTCAGCCATTTGTAGGCGAATTTAATGGCGATGTCGAACACGACGCCACCCTACTCAATCAGAATATTGAAAATTTAATCCAACAAATACCTGAGCAGTATTTCTGGAGTTACAGTCGCTATAAACACCCTGCGGGCGCGCCGCTTTCGCCCGAAACACCAAACGCGGAGCCGTCTGAATGAAATACAAATTCGCCTCAGCACTACTGTGGTTACTCCACCTATTACCATTTCGTGTCATGCAATGGATTGCGATTCCACTCGGCTCACTGCTATTTTTCATCTTCGGCCGCCGTCGTAAAGTGGGGCTGACTAATCTTAAATTGTGCTTTCCTGAATGGAGTCCAGCTCGCCGACGCACCGTGTTGCGCCAGCACTTTATTGCGATGACCAGCACATTACTGGGCTACAGTATCTTGCTGCACGCCAGTAAAAATAGACTGCGCAGACTCATACACATTGAAGGTTTTGAGCATTTCACTGCGGTGCAAGATCGCCCAATTATCATGCTCGTGCCGCATTTTCTGGGCTTAGACTACGGTGGCATGGGCTACATCATGGACCACAAAGGCAGCAGCATGTACGCAGAACAACGCGGTGTCTTTCATGAGATCAGTCTTAAAATTCGCTCTCGCTATAATGACCCAGTCCTAATCAAACGCACAGATGGCATTCGATCTATTGTGCGTTCACTGAAGTCTAAACTGCCGTTTTACTACCTACCCGACCAAGATATGGGCCCCCAACAATCCATTTTTGCCCCATTCTTTGGCGTTTCCACGGCAACTTTGCCCATGCTCGGTAAACTTGCCGAAATGACCAATGCCGTCGTCATTCCCGTCATTACAACGATTGCCAAAGGTCATGTCGTTTCGCGTTATTACCCTGCATGGGAAAATTTCCCGAGTGGCGATATGCTGGCGGATACGACCCGAATGAACCAATTCATCGAAGACATCGCCCGTGAACATCCGAGCCAATATTATTGGTTACATCGGCGTTTTAAAACTCGGCCTGAGGGCGAAGCTAGCGTTTACTGAACACGCCCCAACCTGCCCCTATAACTCCACAATAAAAACCCTGCTCATTTTCTGCAGGGTTTTTATTGACGTTTAAAAAAGAGCATCGCTCCAATGATCTAGCGCGGCCTAATCATCATACCGATGTTTGTTATGTCCATGACCGTGGCCACGTCCTCGATCATAGTCATTGCGATAATAACGATCCCGATAAGCTTCGCGATACCAACTATCTTTCACAAAATAAACTGGGCGACCACACGCGCCATACGCAGCGCAATGGCGACTCCATTGTTTAGTATGTCCTGGTGGGACACGCAGATAAAGCGGTGGGTAGCTATACCTCGATTGATGAACAATAATCGGGCGTTCATAAATCACTTGTGGCTGATAACGCTGCCCCATTTCGATATTGCCATAAAAATCAGGATCGCCCAGATGAATGGTTACGCTGACATTGGCGGCACTCGCGCTCAAGGCTGCAGCGCTCAAAAGGAGTGCTGCGATGTATTTACTGCAGTTGATTTTCATAATGTTTCTCCGTGAATCACACTGGTTTTTCACAGTATCAAGGAGCCGAACTGAATCAATCATGAATACGCAGGCAATAAAAAACCCCGCAGTTTGCGGGGTTTTCTGTGAGGTCTGGCGTTTAAGCCAATTGACCATGGCAATGCTTGTATTTCTTACCTGAGCCACACGGACAAGGGTCATTGCGGCCTACGCCTGAAAATTGGATTTTGACTCCACTGTCTTCTTGCATCGCCGCCATCAAGGCTTCACGAATTTTTTCTTCATCACCGCTGGCTAGAATTTCTTCAAGCGCCTGATGAGAGAATTGCATCGCTGATTCTGGCACTTCGTGCTGCTGCACTTCTGGCAAATCTTCTGGACCGCGAATTTGCACGGTCATAATGAGTTTCAGTACATTGCGTTTAATGTTATCCAGCAAGCTAGAGAACAATTCAAACGCTTCACGTTTGTATTCTTGTTTCGGATTTTTCTGTGCGTAACCGCGCAAATGAATACCTTGGCGCAAATGATCAAGAGCCGACAAATGATCACGCCAATGTTGATCGACATGCTGCAACAAGACTGAACGCTCAAAGTTACGGAAGTTCGTCTCGCCCGCTTGCTCTACTTTGCTATCGTAGGCCGCTTTTGCAGCCGCCAACACACGTTCTTTCATTTCATCAATCGTGAGTGAAGTTTCATTTTTTACCCACTCAGCCACATTCACACCAATGTGCATTTCAGCCAATTCAGCTTCAAGGCCTTCTGCATTCCACAATTCTTCCATTGAATTAGGTGGAATGTATTGATCAAACAAATCACTAATCGTGCTATTGCGCATCGCATTGATGGTTGCGGAAACTTCTTCGCTTTCCAAAATTTCATTGCGTTGGCCATAAATCGCTTTGCGTTGCTCGTTGGATACATCATCGTATTCCAGCAATTGTTTACGCATATCGAAGTTGCGGCCTTCCACTTTACGTTGTGCCGACTCAATCGCACGCGACACCATACCCGCTTCGATTGGCTCGCCTTCTGGCATTTTGAGTTTGTCCATCACATAGGCAACGCGGTCACCGGCAAAAATACGCAATAAGGTATCTTCAAGCGACAGGTAGAAACGACTAGAACCTGCATCACCTTGACGACCAGAGCGACCACGAAGCTGATTGTCGATACGGCGAGAATCATGGCGCTCAGTACCAATAATATGTAAACCGCCTGCAGCCAGAACGGCATCGTGTTTCACTTGCCACTCGGCTTTCAATTGCGCGATTTGTGCTGCACGTGCCGCCTGATCCAAGCTTTCGTCGTGTTCGATTTCTTTCAATTCACGCTCGATACTGCCGCCGAGCACAATGTCGGTACCACGACCGGCCATATTGGTCGCAATCGTCACCTGAGCAGTAGCGCCTGCTTGCGCCACGATCTGGGCTTCTTTCGCGTGATGTTTAGCGTTCAATACATTGTGCGCAATCCCATCGGCAGTCAGAATGCCAGATAGTAGTTCAGACTGCTCAATCGAGGTTGTACCCACCAAAGTTGGTTGTCCGCGCTCTACGCAGCTTTTAATATCCGCAATAATTGCTTTGTATTTTTCGTTCGCGGTTTTGAACACCTGATCTTGGCGATCATCGCGCAGCATTGGCTTGTTGGTCGGGATAATGACCGTTTCCAAACCATAAATTTGCTGGAATTCGTACGCTTCAGTATCGGCGGTACCGGTCATGCCCGATAATTTGGCGTACATGCGGAAATAGTTTTGCAGCGTAATCGTGGCTAGCGTTTGGTTTTCTTGCTGAATTTCAACGCCTTCTTTGGCTTCAACGGCTTGATGCAAGCCTTCTGACCAACGACGACCCGACATTAAACGACCAGTATGTTCATCAACGATAATGATTTCGCCGTCCATAACGACATAGTGCTGGTCTTTATTGAAGAGCGAGTGTGCACGTAGTGCCGCGTTCAAGTGATGAATCAGGCTGATGTGTGCCGCGTTGTAAAGGTTTTCACCTTCTGGTAACAAACCCATATCAGACAGAATCGCTTCTACCTTTTCGTGACCAGATTCAGACAGCATCACCGTGTGCGCTTTTTCATCGACCCAGTAATCGCCCTCACCTTCTTCTTCAGTTTGAGCTGTCAATTGGCCTGGGATGCCATTCATTGCCTTATACAAATCGGTATTGTCGTCAGCAGGGCCAGAGATGATCAGCGGGGTACGCGCTTCGTCGATCAAAATCGAATCCACTTCATCAACAATCGCGAAATTCATACCGCGTTGTACGCGCTCACCGACGGTGAACACCATATTGTCGCGCAGGTAATCAAAACCAAATTCGTTATTGGTTCCGTAAGTGATATCGCACTCATAGGCCGCTTTTTTGTCTTCGTGTGCCATTTGGCCCAAGTTAACGCCGCACGTCATGCCTAGGAATTCAAACAACACGGCCATCGTGTCACGGTCACGTTTTGCCAAGTAATCATTCACCGTAATCACGTGAACGCCCTTACCCGACAATGCATTGAGGTAAGCGGCCAAGGTCGCTACCAAGGTTTTACCTTCACCGGTACGCATTTCGGAAATCTTGCCTTGGTGCTGTACTAAACCACCAATGAGCTGAACATCGAAATGACGCAAGCCCAAGCTGCGTTTTGCGCCTTCACGGCACACGGCAAAGGCTTCGGGCAGGATTTGGTCGAGTGTTTCACCCTTGGCTAAACGGGCTTTGAATTCTTCGGTTTTGGCGCGGAGCGCCTCATCAGTCAGCGCAGCCATGGTAGGCTCAAGCGCATTAATCTGCTTTACGATGGCACCGTATTGTTTGAGCAAACGGTCATTACGGCTTCCGAAAACTTTTTTAAGCAGAGTCGAGATCATCTTGTGCTACCAGTTGTTTAGCCTTTTGTAGGCTTTTTTTAATTAAAAAGTAGATAAGCAAACGTTTTAGCCTAAGGCCACTCAGTCTTACATCGTTGTCTTGCCTTGACGTACACATTGTACTGTCTGCGGCTTTGGACGCCTTGCCATAAAACTTTTGCACATCTCTTACATCGGCGAATTGAAAAGCTATTACGCCTATGTGGTTCCACCCTGAAGGAATTTCAAGCTGACACGCAATTCTTTCATTTCTGCGCAACGGCTGTATTGCCAGCATCAATGAATCGCAAGGGATTTTGCGCTACGCCACGGTAGCGAATTTCAAAATGCAAATGCGGCCCTGTTGAACGCCCCGTACTACCTAGCAAGGCCACCGTATCACCCACTTTGACCGTATCGCCCATTTTCACCATCAAACGGCTAGCGTGAGCATACCGACTCGTGAGGTCGTTACCATGATCAAGCTCAATCATATTACCATATTGAGGATGGTAAGCCGCATACACCACCTTACCTGTCGCTGCTGCGACGACAGGTGTGCCAGTATCACCTTGGTAATCAACACCCTCATGAAACACCTGAGCGCCAGTAAATGGATCAACTCGCCAGCCAAAACTAGACGACTGCGGCGCAATGACCATGGGCGAGTGGCGTGGCAAATGCTCAGACTGCGGCGTCAACAGAACCGCCTCAGCCAAGGTGAGCTGGTCAATCAAAGCACTCATTTTGCCATCAGTCGTACCTAGCAAAGCCTCTAGCCCACTCAATGAAAATGATTGTCCTGGCTGAGCCAGTCCACCTTGCGGTGCAGCTTGCTGACTTAAAAACGGTTTAATATCAATGCCGGTTTTATCGCCCACTCGTGTAGCTAGGCCATCAAGCCGCGTGAGCTTGGCCTGCAACTGCCCTACTTGCACTGCCAAGGCATCAATTTCACTTTGCCTATCATGTTGGCCGGGCATTAATCTTAGTAGTGGCTCAACCCGATTGGGCGCAAACAACATCCCCAATCCAAATGCCGCAGCACCAATTAATAGCGTTAAAATCAAACCCAAGGCCAGCAGTTCGCGCTGGCCTAGTGAAATTGCCTTATCCAGCCGATTGGAAACTAAAATAATGTTCATGCGTTTCTCCGCTTATGCAGCGTAAAAATATCTCTTTCGACGGTTTAATGAATCGAGACCACTCGCTCAAACGACTCATGCAGCAAGTGGATACGCTCAATCAAATCTTGGACATTGTCCGAAGTGCTCTACCCGCAGAAGTCGCCAACGTTTGCCAAGGTGTGGCATGGGCGGGAAGCGAATTGATGATTGCCGTGCCATTTAGTGCCGCAGCCACGCGAATTCGCCAAGCCGCACCCGATATCTTGCACGCATTGGGTTCGGCAGGTTGGCACGCTACCGCAATTAGACCGAAGGTGCAAGTTGCATTGCAACACGGAAATCCGATTCAAACCAAGAACTTACAAATCCCCGACGCAGCAAAAACAGCACTCAATGAACTAAGCCAGCAAGTCGACGATCCCGCGCTCAAGCAAGCACTGGCAAGCTTACTCAAGCATCACAGTGGTAAAAAATAGCGCAGGCTGCGGCTAAAAACGCCTTACACGGCGTTTTGTAATACGATGGCATCCAAATTTGAAAATACGATTGGAATCCACCGCGATGCTTCATTTACTACGCAAAGTAAGCAAACTCGTAATACTGATTGTCGTCGTGATTGGACTTACCGTACTCGGAGTCAGAGCATTTGAATTACGTAGTTTTCCTGAGCTTGAACTTTGGCATACTTATGTGCCCAAAGAATTGAGCATCGCCGAGTTCGACCAAGCAAAATGGCAAGATTTTACCCAAGCAGAGACACAAATTTTCCAGGCAGTTCTTTCCGAAGTCACTGGTAAGCTGCCGGAAGCGGCGCAAACAAAATTTAATCGCTACCACGCTAAAGCCAGCGTCTACCCGCCTAGTTTTAAAACCGATTGGAACCGCTCTTACGTACTTGAGCCTGCAGGCAAGCCCAAAGGTGCCGTGGTGTTATTGCACGGGCTCACCGATTCGCCTTACAGCTTACGGCATATCGCGCAACGCTATGTTGCCAATGGTTTTGCAGTGGTCGCCATTCGTCTACCGGGGCACGGTACTGTGCCAGCAGGATTAACAAATGTGAGCTGGGAAGAATGGATGGCCGCCACGCGCCTTGCCGTTCGTGAAGCAAAACGCATCGCGCCAGCAGAACTGCCACTCCATATCGTCGGTTTCTCGAACGGTGGCGCTTTAGCGGTGAAATACGCTGCCGATGCATTAGAAAATCCAGCGCTCGCCCGCCCCGACCGCCTCATTTTATTGTCACCGATGATCGGTGTAACTCGCTTTGCGCGTTTTGCTGGCGTAGCAGGTTGGCCAGCCATTTTGCCTTCGTTTGCCAAAGCGGCGTGGCTGAGTGTGGTACCTGAATTTAATCCATTTAAGTACAACTCGTTTCCAGTCAACGGCGCACGCCAGTCTTTCCGCTTAACTGAGGCGCTACAAGAGCAAATTGCCCTGCTCGCACAAAATGGCAAACTCAAAGACATCGCCCCCATCACCACTTTCCAATCGCTACTCGACTTTACCGTCAGCACCCCCGCGATTGTTTCTGGCCTATATGCCCACTTACCTGACAATGGCAGTGAATTAATGCTGTTTGATGCGAACCGCTCAATCAATTTTAACCCACTGCTGCGCCCAAGCACTGAAACGGCCTTGTCTCGCATGATGCCAAGCACACCTAAACAATACCAAATCACGGTAATTGGCAACGATGCGGCCGAGAAAGACAGCTTGAATACCATCGCCCGTACTTTTGCGCCAGGTGCGACAACTGCGACCCAACGAGCATTGGACATCCCTTATCCTGCCGATATTTTCTCCCTCTCGCATGTTGCAGTTCCTTTCCCAATGGACGATGCGCTGTATGGGGTAAATCCAGTCAAAGACGAATACTTTGGTATTCATCTGGGCACACTCGCCCCCCGTGGCGAGCGCGGCGCGCTGATTGTCAGCATGGACTTCATTACGCGGATGTCGGCCAACCCGTTTTATCCACTCATGATCGAACGTATTGATTCCGGCATTCAACAACCCAAACCACCAAAAGGAAAATCGACCCCACTCGCCACGCCCGTTGATTCGCAATTAGACGCGAAAGATTTTCTTCAACTCATCGATCAGCAGCCAGCGGATCAAATCTAGTAGACAAAAAAAACGGGCACCAAGGGCGCCCGATCAAATACAGGGAGAGTGATGAACAAAATGGAATCAAGTATTTTGCACATACACCTCTAAGAGCTTGGGCTCGCCAATTAGTTTCACAAGCCATGTGTGAAAATTCACACTCAGACACCAGAAAATTAACTACCACAGCTATTTTTGCTGACAACACACAAAACCACCATCAACGCCGCTTATAATCCAACCCCATCGAAAACCCACTTGAGCATCAGTCAGCATGGATCCAATTTTATTATTTCATTCCCTCATCATGGGCTTGGTGGAAGGGATTACCGAATTCCTACCGATTTCATCGACGGGCCATCTGATTCTCACTGGCGATTTGCTTAACTTCTTGCCAAAAGAAAAACGCAATGTGTACGAGATTTTCATCCAGCTCGGCGCAATGCTGGCGGTGATATGGGAATATCGCGCCAAATTCTGCACAACGCTATCCGGAATCAAGCGTCCAGGTAATGAGCGCAACTTATTTTTGGGCATTATCATTGCGTTTATTCCTGCGGCAATCCTCGGTTTATTATTCAGCAAAAGTATCAAAGAACATTTATTCCAACCGATTCCAGTTGCAACGATGTTTATCGTTGGCGGCTTAATTATTTTGTGGGCAGAGAAACGTCAGCATAGCGTTCGCGTTGAAACTGTGGATGACATCAGCCTCAAAGATGCGATCAAAGTCGGTCTCTGCCAATGCTTAGCCTTGATTCCCGGCACCAGCCGCTCAGGCGCAACGATTATTGGCGGCATGTTTATGGGCTTGTCGCGCAAAGCTGCGACGGAGTTCTCGTTCTTTTTGGGGATTCCAACACTGGGCGCAGCATCCATTTACAGCATCATCAAGTATCGCAATGAATTGAGCATGGATGATTTTGGCGTCTTCGCCGTAGGCTTTGTCGCCTCGTTCATTTTTGCCTTTATTGCCATCCGTGCCTTAATCAAATTCATTTCGACGCACACTTTCATTGTGTTTGCTTGGTATCGGATTGCTTTTGGTCTCGTGGTTCTGGCGACTTGGCACTTTGGGCTTGTGAATTGGACTGCATAAGCAATAAGGGTATTTGATTGTAGGCATTACCTAAAAACAACCACATCGCAATACCTATCGAAATTAGTAACATCCCAACACATTCAAAATCCCTTCGTCTCCGAAGGGATTTTTTTATTCCAACACTTCCTTGCTAATTACTGATGTTCCCAAGTAGCAAACAGGGTTCATTTTGCGGCACACTGCTGGATTACCTCTTTTATTGATCCAGCATGATGAGCATTCAGCGTCGCAACGGTATTTTCTTAATTGTTCTCTCTGCCGTTGCCTTTGGCTGGATGCCGATTTTTGGTAGCTGGGCTTATGATAGTGGCGTGAATACCCAAGGTTTATTGCTGATTCGCTTTAGTGTGGCTGGCTTGGTGATGGCAGCCGTTATGCTGATTCGCCGCGCCACATGGCCTAGAGGCCGAACTTTGCTGGGTTTAATGGCAATGGGCGGGATTGGTTATGTGGGTCAAGCTTTTGGCTATTTTTCCGCGCTACGCCACGGCTCGGCAGCTTTGGCTGCCTTATTGCTGTATGTCTATCCCGTTCTGGTGACCTTGGCCTGTGCGTTTTGGTGGAAAGAAAAACTCTCTGCGCGAACGTGGGTGGCACTGGGCTTGGCCTGCGTGAGCTTGATTCTCACCATCGGCCCTGCTGGTGGGCAATGGTTGGGCGTGATCTTTGGCCTATCGGCAGCGGTGATTTATTCAGGCTACATCATTGCGGGCAGCCGACTAACCCCCTTAGTCGGCGCTTTGCCTGCGGCAACGGTGGTGATGCTCTCCGCGGCGGGTAGTTTATGGCTGAGTACGCTCTGGAGCACGCCGACGTGGCCAACCACAACCGCCAGCTGGTCGGCGGCGGTGGCGATTGCTTTGGTTTCAACTGTGGTGGCGATTTTCGCCTTTTTGGCGGGATTGGATTATTTATCGGCCAGCGAAGCCTCGACGCTATCGACACTTGAGCCCGTCGTCAGTGTCTTGCTGGCAGCGTTTATTTTAGGCGAGCATTTATCCATGCTGCAGTGGCTGGGTGGTGCAGGTATATTAATCGCCGGCTTGATGATTGCGCTTGCGCCAGTGATACCCGCGCCTGAATAATCCCCTATTGCGCCGGCATCGTATGCATCAGTTGATCGGCTTCAATACTAGCGACAGTAACATCGAGTGCAATTTTCTGTAGGATCGGCTGCAATACCGCTGCGCTTTGTGCTGGCGTCAATTGCGCAACATAAAATCCGCCGCCCAATTCTCGCTCAAACGTCATCGCCAGCTTATGGCGCTGCGCCAATTGCGTCACCGCCTGCTCAGGCGCTACAGGCTTAACCTTAAATTGCACAATCACGCGCTCTATCATCGCAACAGGTTCACTGCTTGCGGTAGCACAAGCTGCGATCAACAAGATGCAACTCAGGCCTAACAGGCCGCGTTGCAACAATTTCATTCCGCGCATCAACATGATCTTGTCTCACAAAATTTGCAACTTCAATAAAAAATCCACCCTCGCACGACAACGACGGTGGATTTATTTTATGACTCTACTCTCTTATTTACGTTTTGCAGCGACTGCAGCTTGCTCAGCCCAAGGGCCCCATTGCGCTGCGCCAGGTTGCTCGCCTTTCGTCCACCATTTAGCAGCAAAAGTTTTGCCGTTAAACGCAACACATTGACCAGCGATATATGTTGCTGTTGCCGACCATGCGGGGCAATTTGGCGTTGGCGTAATCACCGGTGCTGGAGTAGCACTTGGCATTGTCGTTGGTGCTGCGGTTGGCGCAACCGTTGGTTTCGGCGTAATCACTGGCGCTGGGCTTGGCGTTACAGTACCGGTGCAAGCACCCACGTCTTGCCACAAGGTCAAGCTGGCTTTTGGATTCCAGTTTGTACCAACGTACGCCACATGCGTGGTACGCGCTTTATAGTTGCGACCATCAAACGTCACCAAATCGCCAACTGTAAAGGTTTTGCCTTCGCTCCATGCCACATAGCAGCCCGCAACTGGTGGCACTGGTGTTGGGGTTACCACTGGAGGTACGGTCGGTTTCGGCGTGACGACTGGCGGTAAAGTTGGTTTTGGTGTCACCACTGGCGGTGTCGTTGGGACTGGCGTCACAACAGGCTCGGTATTATCACCCGCCGATTGTTTCGCCAAACGCACTGCGCCTGCGGCATTCAAAATCCCTGCGCCGCAATTGCTAGTCGTGCACGTACTGCCGCTTGGGAACGCCGTGGCAGATTGTTTCAACAAGCTCACGACATCGTTAAATGTGAGTTTCGGATTGGCACTCAGCATCAAAGCCACCGCCGCAGCGACGTGGGGTGTCGCCATTGAGGTACCATTCATGCCGACGTAGCCCGCACCATTGGCCGACAAATCGACCCGATCCAAACTCTTATTTACGGTTGATGTAATACGTGTTGAACCATTCCCGCCGGGTGCCGCCAAGGTGATTTTGCTACCAAAATTGGAATAGCTAGCGCGTTCGCCCGCCTTGCCCGTCGCGCCAACCGTAATCACATTAGCGCAGTTGGCCGGCGTTGATTGTTGCGCGTCACGGTTTTCATTCCCCGCGGCAACAACAATGGTTACGCCCGCAGCCACCGCATCGTTAATCGCCGATTGGTAAAAGCTTGGGCAAGAACTTGAGCTGCCACCCAAACTCATATTAATGACTTTGGCTGGATTTGGATTTGGAATTGTCGGGTGAATACCTGCGGCCCAACGGATGCCGTCGGTAATATCAATCGATGAACCACCGCCCTTACCCAAGACACGAACCGGCAAGATTCGGGCGTTATACGCGCCACCAATCACACCAGCAGCGTTATAACCCAGCGCAGCAATCGTGCCTGCCACGTGCGAGCCATGGAAAGAACTGCTGCCAGTGCGTTGGCAAATTTGATTGCTCACATCCGTGCTAGTGCACCAATCACCTTGATCTAAAGCCGTCGCAACCGGCTTAATCGTTCGAGAGCCGGTCGTCCAATCGCAGGAACCGGCGCGATAGCAATCGCTAATAAAAGAGTACCCCGATGACGCATAATTGCCGCTAACAGGGCTTAGTTGGCCCAAATCAGGATGCGGTACATTACCCGTATCAATCACGCCAACGACCACACCTTGACCATTCACGTATTCCCAAGCGCCGATAAAATCCGCACCGTAATTGCTCGCCGGAACAACTGACTGCAAACCCCAGAGTGAGCTCCACAAACTATCAGTCGGTTGCGTCACGCCCATTGGGTACATCCACACATCGGCTTCCACCGATTCAAACTCACCGCTAGCTTCTAGCTTTTTCAAATACGCTTGCAAAGCCGCGCCCGATAAACCTTTTGGTAATTGCAAAACTTGCGACTGGCCATCCGCCATCGTTGAAACATGTTTAGCTTGGCCGTTGCTGGCTGCAGCAATCGTTTGGCTAATATCATCGGCACTGGCTGAACGCATCATCAGCGATGGTTTCAGCTTAACGACGATACGATCAACCACTTCGGCCTGCGCTTGCACGCCCAGAGCGGCCATCATCGCCCCGAGTAATACCTGATGTTTCAATTTCATTTTGTCTCTCCATCCTATTTTTTAAGTAGTTTTGCCTATTTGGGTCGAACAGCTTTTGAACATTGCCGGTGAAACCCGCAATACATTTTCAAACCGCTGTACAGTCGATGCTGTATTTTTAAACCCAATGGCGCAGAGAGCTTATTGCAAATGTCATAAATATTGGTGCTAGTACTTTCCCTAATCCAATACCAATCACACGAATGAAAATAAAAATATCAATAGTATTACCATACAGCCATTAATTATTAATGCCTGCAGATACATACACAACAAAATCAATTGCGAACTAAATCACACCAGCAATACTGAGAATGTATCCATTTTCTGCTTTTAGCAGAGAAATCAGTCGCGTATCTCGCTATGGATTTGCTGAGTCAGGCTTGATAAAGCCACGCGCTGTTGGCCATCGTCGTCGAAATTATCCGCAACCAGCCAGCGTGCATACACCGCCGACAGTGCCGGCCATTCACCATCGAGCACCGAAAACCACGCCGTATCGCGATTGTGGCCTTTGCTTACCCGTGCTTGGCGGAAAATTCCTTCAAAGGAAAAACCCAAACGCAACGCAGCGCGGCGCGATGGCGCATTCAGTGCATTGCACTTCCATTCATAGCGGCGGTAGCCCAGCGCAAACGCGTTTTGCATCATCAACACCATTGCCGCCGTCGCCAAACGCGTGCCTTGCAGCGCTGGTGAAAAATGCAGATAACCCACTTCAATGACGCCAACTTCAGGCTCGATCCGCAAATACGCCGCCAAACCCAACGCCCGCCCGCTCGCCGCGTCGACAATCGCATAAAACTGCGGATCGCGAGCCGCTGCGCGTTGGGCGAGATACACCAAAAAGTCGGCCTCATTGGCAAACGGGCCTTCGGCAAAATACGTCCATAGCACACCACTGTCTTCGCTAAACGCTTGCCACAACGCCGCACCATGACGAGCCGGATTAAGTGGCTCAACACGGCAATCCCAGCCACTTAATGTCACATGCGGTGGAAACGGCGCTGGCTGCCAGTTCGGCACAAGATCGCCCACCGGCTGATCAAATTCGTTTAAAACCATGTGATTACCTTTGCATAAAAGCGACTAAATCCGAGCTTTTCGTATTAGCAGCAACGCCTGCTTGATTTTCAGCGGTTTGATTTTGGCTCAACTTAAATTTGCCATCGAGTGCGGTAATCGCAATTTCTATCCCCACAATCGCCGCCAGCATTTTCTGAATATATTCTGCTGGCGCATCGGCAATTTGCCACGGCTCGACTCGCTCTGCTTCATGCTGCGCGGTCATTTGATTGAGCAAAGTGAGCAGCCAATCGGCATCTTCAATCGCCTTCAGTGTTCCCTTCACTTGCACCACCGCATAATTCCAAGTCGGCACCACGCGAGGGTCTTTGGCTTTGCTGGGGAAATACGACGGTGAAATATACTCATCGCTCGCCCGAAATAAGGCCAGAATCGCCGAATCAGATTCCTGCCAGAGCGGATTTTTCCGCGCCACATGGCCGCGCAACACGCCCAATTCAGAGCCATCGTCATACCAATACATTGGGATTAAATTTGCATTTAATCCCTCCGACGTCATCTGCACCAAGGTTGCCAATGGATTATTGGCCATTAAATGCAATAAACTCGCTGAATCTTTTTCTACAAAATGAGGAGGTGTATACATATCAGCACCCACATTCAATTGAGCTAGCGAGCAATACACCCGGCTCATCACCCGTCGAAATCGCGTACCCATCACGCTGCCACCAATCAATCCCGCCGATCAACTCTTTAACGACAAAGCCCAGTTTCGCCAATTTGTACGCACCCCACGTCGAGCCGTTACAGCCGATGCCATCGCAATACGTCACATAGACTTTGCTGCGATCCCAGTCGGCGGTTGATTCTGCGGTCATCAATCGATGCGGAAATGAAATCGCTCCCGGAATATGCGCGGCTTGGTAATGCGCCACGGAGCGCGTATCAATGACGACAATTTGCGGCTCTGCCGCGATTAAATCCGCCGCCAAATCGGCTGAATCAGTACGAAACTGCAATTGCGCAGCAAAAAAGATTTCTGACTCCACTGCGGTGGCCAAGCCACTCGATAACACAGCACTCATGGGATTCTCCTCATCACATCGCACGACTATTCATAGATCACAATGTAGCGGCATAATGGTCTCTTGTCGCAAACCAATATTGATTGAGATACCAGACCAATGCCCGCTTTGCCGATTTTGTTTGCTGCCGAATCTCAGCCCGATTTACCGCTGCATGAGCAACTCACCCGCACTTTACGACGCGCAATCTTGGCGGGGCATTTGCCATTGGATAGTCGATTGCCAGCCACGCGGGTGTTGGCGCAGGATTTGCAAATATCGCGTAGTACTGTTGAATTGGCATTTTCACGCCTTGAGGCAGAAGGCTATCTGCGCCGCCAAGTCGGCGTTGGCAGTTTTGTCGCGATTGCCGCGCAGCCTAAGAAACCCCGCCCGCGCAAAACGGCGGCAGGTTTATCGCAACGTGGGCAATTGATTGTTGAAGCAGGCGCTTGCCGCGATGCGGCTCTGCCATTCGCGGCATTTACCGCAGGCCAACCCGACCCCGCCGCGTTCCCCCGCGAATTGTGGGGAAAAATGACGCAGCAGCGCTGGAAAAAAGATGGCGAACGCTTGATGCGTTATGGCGATTCACAAGGTCTGCCTGAATTACGTGAAGCGATTGCGGGCTATTTGGCGCAATCGCGTGGCGTGGTCTGTGATGCGGCGCAGATTTTAGTGCTAACCAGCTCGCAACAAGCGTTGCAACTCATCGCGCAATTACTCATCGACCCAAATGATACCGTCTGGTTAGAAGAGCCCGGATATTTGGGTGCGCGCAACGCAATGCTCTCCGCAGGCGCAAAAGTGATTCCGGTTCCAGTCGATGACGAGGGAATGAATACCGACATTTCACGCGACCTATCTGCCCCCAAGCTAATTTATACAACGCCTTCACACCAATACCCGCTTGGCGTAACGATGAGTTTGCCGCGCCGAATGGCTTTGCTCGAACAAGCGAACCAACACAATACATGGATTATTGAAGACGATTACGACAGTGAATTTAGCTACGATCAGCGCCCACTCCCCGCCTTGCAAGGTTTAGATCAGCATGGTCGAGTGATTTATGTCGGTACGTTCAGCAAAGTGCTGTTTCCATCACTCCGGATTGCTTATGTCGTGTTACCACCGGATTTAATGAAACCCTTTGTGAATGCGCGCGCGGCATTTGACGGACACACACCGCAGCTCGCGCAAGCGGTGACCGCAGATTTTATGCACCAAGGCCATTTCGCCGCCCACATTCGCCAAATGCGCTTGCTCTATCGCAGCCGTAGAGATTTACTCCTTGCGTGCCTACAACCCTTGAGCCAACTCATTCAGCCGGTGAATGTGAATGGCGGTTTGCAATTTGCGGTTGAGATCGCACAACACAAAGAAGCGACATGGACTGCTGCGGGGCTGGCCAAAGGCTTGGCACTTAGGCCGCTCTCGCAGTTCTATTTTGATGATGTGAAAAAGACGGGCTGGTTACTTGGGTATGCTTCGCTGAGCAATACTCAAATTAGTGCAGCGGTCAATACGCTCAAAGAGTGTATTCGGTGAATCACGTGCGGATTCCCCGAATACAGCAGACTAGTTAAAGATGGCGGTGTTTATCGACTTCCGGCAACATCGGCGGCGGATCTTCTGGATCGATATCTTTGACTAAAAATGCCATCAATTCGTGCGCCGCTTCAGGCTCAGTCGTTTGATCCGATTGTGATTCGAGTATCGTCACGGTTCCCGTCTCAAAGTCGGGCAATACCGGTGCATCAGAAAAATCAGGCGCAATTTCAAGCACCACCGGCACCGCTGGTGCCGCAGCCGCCATTCCAGAATCAAAGCTATCAAATGGTGTCGTTGTTTTCGCTTTGGCTTCTTCGACATTACGAATAAACAGGGGATTTTCTGGATCGAGTTTATTACCAATACTCCGAATCAATTCCCAGTCGCCCTCGTCTTTGTGCAAAGCTTTAAAGCGATAAGCCAAAGCGCTGTATTCCGTTTTCATAATCTGCTGACGAAAAACGCGGAACAGCATCAGCCAGCGCTCGGTGTCTTCGGGTACTTCGTCAATAGCGGCGTAGAGCAAGTCAATCGCTTTGAGCGTTTCGCCTTGTGCTAAGAAGTACTGAGCTTGATCCAAATTATCATTAAGCTCTTCTTTCACCTCAAAGCCTGGTTGCGATTTGTGCGAGCCCCCTCCGCCAAACAAAGACATCACCGTATTGGGCGATTGCGCCATCGTGTGACCAACTTTGGCTTGAATGATGCTCAAAATACTGCGATTTAAATCCACAGCATTGATATCTTCATTCGCCCAGCGTTCGGCCTGCTCCTGCATTTTACGTCGCCACCAGACCAAGCCCCCCACGCCGCCGACCCCGAGCGCCAACCAAGCCCAGTGCCAATTGGTTTTTGATTCGGGTTTGGACTCAATAGCAACCGGTGCTGCCTGCGCCGTTCCCACTAATTTATTCGGCGGCGCTACCGTGGTCGTTGCGGCCATTTGTACCGCGCTTGCTGGCTGCGCGGCACTGTCCACAGCAGCACTGGCGCTCTTAGCGTTGGCTAGTTGAATCTGCGCCATTTGGAGATCCAACTCGGCTAACTCAAGCTGCAATCGTTTCTTTAACTCGGTTAGAGTAACAATTTTTTCTTCCAATTCTTTGGCATAAACCTCTGGATTTTGCTTTGCATTATGCGGAGCGTTCAAGGGCTTATTGCTGACATCAGCATCCTCTAGCCGGAGTTGACCCGTTTCTTTAGGCAGCGCATCAGGCACAATTTTGGCCGGTGGCAATTTTGGCCGTGGTGGAACAAATAATGGGCTTCCTGCAGAAATAACCGTTTCAGTCGTCGCAACTTCAGGGTTCGCTTTCTTTAAACGATTGAGATATTTCTGGTACTGCGGCGTATCTGCAGGGTAATAACGGGCAGCCACATCAGCCAACGTCGTGTCTTTTTTTGCCGTGGGTTGTTTAATTTCAGGGCGAATTTTTAATATTTCGACGGGGCGAGCATTACTCGCTGTTGCCAATTCACTCACAGGAGCTGGATCGAGAAAAATCGTGAACTCACGACTTAATTGCTGCACGCCGCACTGAATGCTTAGATTAAGCGCCACCACGGGTTCACCAATATTTTGATTTGATCTAATGATGATCGTGCCGGTATTGCCATCACCAATCGGCCTAATTTGCAGCTCGCTGCGACCGATATAGGGCACATCACCGCCCGCAGGGGAAATCGTAATACAGTCAGCCAAGCTGGTTTCATTGGGTGACAATTGATAGCTCACCGAGCCTTTAAACGGCTGTCCCAAAAAAGACTGGGTTTGCAAATCCCCTAAGCTAAGAGCGCTGGCCGGAGCGGCAAGGCTTAACAATAAGATTGCAAGTGACTGCTTGATTGGCGCATTGGGAAGCATTTTCAAACCTTTTTTGCCTGTGTAAGCAAATTGACATGTTTGTTATGTTTCCTTTGTAGACCGATTTCAGCACAATCCAAGCATAAAAATAGGCCGCGACTCAGCGCGGCTTATTTTGCGGTGCACAAAAGCAAAAAAACAACATTTTTTCATCAACTTAATGTGTTTTTTCCCAATAATTGTCCTCCCCATTTCGGCGACAAAAGGTAGAAAAAGTAGGTCAGTTTTTGAAAATTTGGGGGGATTTGTACGAGGGCGTGCGGATTAAATGAGCGGTGATGTTTCTCAGCGCACAGACAGAGGGTGCGTAGCCAAAAATCCGGTATTAAACGATGCCAAGCCTGCTAGCGCAGGCGGTGAACCGGCGGTTTCGCCCGCCGGACGAGTTAGGGGTGGGTCTTGCCCCTCCCCTAACAACCCCCGCGCGCCCGATCGCCACGAAACCCCGTCCGTCCAGCTATTGGCAAGGCGACGCTCAAACTCGCTGCGCGCTAACGTCGCGCAGCTCAAACAGTCGCGTCTTAAAACCTTGCCAACCGCCTCCCGAACGGCGCGGCTCCACGGGCTTTTCGTCCTAATTGGCGAATAGGTATTGCCACAAAGAAAAACAAATTCAAAGTCTGTAGAGCAATACACTTATTAGTTTCTACAATCGTTGGTCTGCGGGGACTCCCCTGCATTAGCGCCGAGCGAGGAACAAGCGGCAAGGGGTAAGCGGCGGGCTCTGTTTTGTTAAAGCCCGCCGCCTTGCCGATTGTCCGCAGCGAGGCGTGACGGAGCTTGGCGACTTGTCGCCTTAGCGCAGGCCGTGGCCTTAGGCCAACATCGGCGTAGCCGACGCAGATGCCGGGGTCGCCCTCTCTTGCTTACTTCTCTTGGCGAAGCAAGAGAAGTAAGTGCCGCGGCGCATAGCCGCTAATCCATGGAGGATGAATTATTGCAGGCACAGAAAAACCGCCATAGTTGGCGGTTTCATCACTTCACAGATGGTGTAATGCGCTTCGCTTATTACACCCTACGCGCTGCATGGCTACGAATTATGTTTTAAATTTATCAACAATTGAGATTTGACTTTGAGTAAGTTCACCTAGTGTAGCGTAGCGTAGCCATAGATAACTTACAGAAAAATCTGTAAAAGAATCATTCGAATGATTGAAAATAATATTGGCATTAAAATATGGTCTTGTGAATATATTCAAACAGGCAATCCCATCTCGCAATTCAATGTCTTTGTATGCTCCATCTATAACTTCCTTATTCTCAGCGTAATCATCGCTAGAAATTTCAACCTCGATGATGACTCTCCGCAAATCAAAAATATAGGAAATTAATGTTTCTGTATCTGAAATTTTTGAATGCCATTCAATATTTCTATCCTCAACGCCCTCAATATCTACAACGGTGACTTTCTTAACACTACTGACTTTGTTTTTAAATATTGAATTTTCAAGATATTCACTCAGATCTAAGTTATCAAAGCCTTCAATAAAATTAATGGCGCTATGATGAGCGTATTCTTCGAGACGATCTGCTATCTGAAGGTGATCTATTGTATGCTCGTCTTTCTTTATGTGCGTTGTCATAAAGTCATACAACGACTTATAGGGAGTAATTTTTGCTGCAGGGCATATCATAGCAATATCTTCAAGCAAACTTTGATGAAACCCCGTTAATTTATTATTCTTATTATAAAAATCAGATGAATTATTTGAGATAAACGCAATCTCTCTACCCTCTGAATTTCTTAATAAAGACAACCAAATCAGGGTATCTCTATAGCCCTTTTCATTTGCAGAAAATGGTTTTCTTCCTTCTAAAGCACGAGCGACTACCTCATGCTGACTAATCTCATTATAATCAATAACTTCAAAATCTTCGGTTTTCTTTCCTACCTCTTTCAGAAGGTCATACTGAGACTTTTTAATCGCTTCTAAATTCGTCTCGAGAGTTTCTGCCGTAAATCCCCCTAGGTCTGATTGTAATTTCTCAATAGACTTAATTAGAGCATCTAACTCCCTACCTCTAATATTTTCTGTCTCTTCAATTACCAACTTTGAGAGCAATAGCGTGTGCTTTTTACTATTGTTTACAAAACTAAACAGATACTTGAATGGTACTTTATTTAAGAGCAAATCACTATAAAATATATTTGTATCTAAAAATATATACATATTTTCTCTATTCCCTAGAAAACTTAATTACCAATTTAGCCTCTTACTGAATTATCAATGCGCCTCTTCCCAATTCATCCCCACACCCACTTCCGCCAATAGCGGTACATTCAATTTCGCCACCCCTGCCATAATCTCCGGCAATTTGGTTTTCACTAATTCCAATTCGCTTTCCGGCACTTCCAAAATCAATTCATCGTGTACTTGCAGCAGTAATTTACTTTGCAACTGTTCCGCAACCAACCAATCAGCGACGGCGACCATCGCCAATTTAATCAAATCGGCGGCGGTACCTTGCATTGGGCCGTTGATGGCGGCGCGTTCAGCACCTGCGCGGCGGGCGGCGTTGCTCGATTTGATTTCGGGTAGCCACAAGCGACGGCCAAACACCGTTTCGACAAAACCTTGTTCGCGCACCACTTGCCGCGTTTGCTCCATATACTCAGCAACGCTAGAAAAGCGATTGAAATAGCGCTCGATAAAGGTTTTCGCCGCTTCGCGCGTGATTTCGAGTTGCGCGGCTAAGCCAAACACGCCCATGCCGTAAATCAGGCCAAAGTTAATCGACTTGGCGTAGCGGCGTTGCTCGCTGGTCACTTCTTCCAGCGGTACACCAAACACCTCGGCGGCGGTGGCTTTATGAATGTCGTGGCCGAGTTCAAAGGCTTTGAGCATCGCGGCATCATTGGATAAATGCGCCATGATGCGCAATTCAATCTGGGAGTAATCGGCTGAAACCAGCTTGCAGCCTGGCGCAGCGATAAATGCCTCGCGAATTTTACGCCCTTCAGCGGTGCGAACGGGGATGTTTTGCAGATTAGGATCAGATGAACTCAAGCGTCCTGTGACGGCGACGGTTTGGTTAAAGCTGGTGTGTACGCGGCCGGTTTTTGGATTGACCATCAGCGGCAATTTGTCGGTGTAAGTCGACTTGAGTTTAGAAAGGCTGCGGTGTTCGAGCAGCACTTTGGGCAGCGGATAATCTTTGGCCAATTCGCTCAAAACTTCTTCGTCAGTCGATGGCGCGCCTTTCGGGGTTTTTTTGACCACCGGCAGTTTGAGTTTTTCAAAGAAAATCTCGCCCAATTGCTTGGGAGAAGCCAAATTAAACGGTTGGCCAGCCAGCTCATACGCTTGGTTTTCCAATTCAATCAAGCGCAGGCCAATATCGTGGCTTTGCCGTTGCAGCAGCGCAGCGTCGAGCAAAATGCCGTTGCGCTCCATCGTGTACAGCACGGCGCGCGATGGCATTTCGATGTCGCGGTAGACTTCGAGCAATTTGTCAGTGAGGCGCGGTTTGAGGGTATGCGCCAAACGCAAAGTAATATCAGCGTCTTCAGCCGCATACTGCGTGGCAATCTCTACATCGACTTCAGCAAAGCCAATTTGCTTAGCGCCTTTGCCGCAGATTTCTTCGTATTTGATCGTCGTTTCGCCCAATTCGCGCGCGGCTTGGTCGTCCATATTGTGGCGTTCGTGGCTGGCGAGCACATACGACATCAGCAGCGTATCGTCGCTAATTCCGGCCAACGTGATGCCATAATTGGCCAAAATGTGTTGATCGTACTTTAAGTTTTGGCCGACTTTATGGTGCGTTGCCGATTCTAGCCACGGTTTGAGTAACGCCAAAGTGGCGTCCAACGGCAACTGCTCAGGATGGTCAGGGCCGGTGTGCGCGAGCGGTAAATAGGCCGCTTCGCCCGCTTTAACTGAAAACGACATCCCAACCAAATGCGCTTGCATCGCGTCCAGACTCGTCGTTTCGGTATCGAATGCGGTCAGTTCGGCGGCGTTAATTTTAGCGAGCCATTCGCTGAGTTTGGCAGCGGTGTTGATGGTTTCGTAGTGACGCTCTACTTTAACCTTAGGTATATCAACCAAGACATTTTCAACCAATGACTGCGAAGCAATACCCGCATCAATAGTGGATTCAGCAAATAAATCGCCACTGCTACCAATACTGCCCACAGCGGCTGGTGCAGCTGGCGCTGACGCAAGGCGGCTTTCCATTTCTCGCGTCCACGTCTTAAATCCAAAGCGTTTAAACAGCGCCAATAAAGTCGCGCTATCCTCAGTCGTCGTTTGCAGATCCGCAATGCCATTCGGAAGCTCAACACTGAGATCCACATCGCATTTAATCGTCACCAATTGCTTGGCCATCGGCAACCAAGCCAAACTATCGCGTAAATTCTGGCCGACCACGCCTTTGATCTCATCAGCGTGTGCAATGACGTTGTCGAGGGTTTGGTATTCAGCCAACCATTTGGCGGCGGTTTTCGGGCCACATTTAGGCACGCCCGGCACGTTGTCGACGGTATCGCCAACCAGCGTCAAATAATCAACGATTTGCTCGGGCCAGACATTAAATTTGGCAAACACTTCATCGCGGCGCAGGACTTCTTCGGTCATGCTGTTTTCAATGCGCGCAAATTCATCGACCAACTGCGCCATGTCTTTGTCGCCGGTCGACATAATGGTCGTGATGCCTTGGCGACTCGCCTCGCGCGCGAGCGTTCCGATCACATCATCGGCCTCCACGCCACTGACCATCAAGATAGGAATCCCAAAGGCGGCTACCGCTTGATGAATTGGCTCGATTTGCACCCGTAATTCATCCGGCATCGGTGGACGTTGCGCTTTATATTGCTCATATAAATCATCGCGAAAAGTCTTTCCTTTGGCATCGAACACGCACGCGATATAATCAGCAGGTGTTTGCTGCCGCAGTTTTTTCAGCATATTCACAAAGCCGAATACTGCATTGCTCGGAGTACCATCGGGCGCAGAAAGGTCGCGAATCGCATGAAAAGCGCGATATAAATAAGATGATCCATCAATTAAAAGCAGCGTCGCCATGCGAGATTTCTCTATACTGTTGTAAGAATGAAGTGTTGCAGCGTGCATTATACGCCCTAGTACTCTACTTATTTTCCGTACCCTCAAGGATAAACAATGCGTAGCCTCATCATTAGCCTCAGCCTACTTCTGACCATGCCGGCTTTTGCGGCAGAAGTAGCAGACGCGCCGCCCCCCATGCCAGCCGAGGCGAGCGAAGATCAACCTAAAGTCGATATTCGCGTGGTGCAAAAAGGCGATGTGACGATGACCGAATATCGTATGAATGGCCACCTCTATCAAATCCGAGTCGTCCCTGCAGTAGGCCCTGAATATTATTTGGTTGATCCCAATGGCCAAGGCAATTTCGTCCGCCAAAGCGGCCCAACAGAAAATATCGCCGTACCACGCTGGGTCTTGTTCCGCTGGTAAGCACGGCTGCAAAGCATCAATACGAATTGAGTGATCCGTGATTCTCAATTCTGGCTTTGCCCAAGGCGCACGGATGATTCATACTGCGCGCCTACGTGAAATGCACTGAAATCTCGAGAGTACCCATGTCTGTTTTTACTACGGTCGCGACTTCCGACCTCGTTCCTTTCCTACAACGCTATTCATTAGGTCAACTCGTCGAGCTAAAGGGCATTTCAGCGGGTGTGACAAATACCAATTACTTTGTCACGACCACGCACGGCAAATATGTTTTAACTTTGTTTGAAACGCTGCGTGCCGACGAGTTACCGTATTACGTGAACTTGATGGTGCATCTTGCGCAACATGGGATTGCAGTCGCCGCGCCAATTGCCAATTTGCAGCATCAATACATCGATGAACTGAACGGAAAACCAACGCTACTCGTACCCTGCTTGCCGGGCGCAGTCATCGACAACCCAAATGCAGAACAATGCGGCCAAGTTGGCGAAATGCTGGCGCAAATGCATTTGGCGGCGACGAGCTACAGCGGCAAAATGGACAATCCGCGCGGCCCGCAATGGTGGTCGGCGACGGCGCAGGAAATGTATCCATTTATGAACGAGGCTGACGCAGCGCTGTTGCACGCCGAAGTGGCACTCCAATCCCAACACAAATTCGATCAGCTACCGCAAGGCGTGATTCACGCCGATTTATTCCGCGACAATGCACTGATGAATGGCGATCAGGTTGGCGGCTTTATTGATTTTTACTACGCTTGCAACGACATCTTGCTGTACGACTTAGCCATTACGCTCAACGATTGGTGCGTACTTGAGAATGGCGATATTGATGATGCGCGCGCACGCGCCATGCTGGCTGGCTATCAATCGGTGCGTCCATTGACTGAAGCGGAAATTACCGATTGGCCCATCATGCTGCGCGCTGCCGCCTTGCGTTTCTGGGTGTCGCGTTTGCTTGATTTTTACAAGCCCGCAGCAGGTGAAATGACCTTTGCCAAAGACCCAAGCCATTTCCAACGCGTGATTAGTCATCACGCCGCACGGCAAAACTTCTGGATTAATTAATGTCATTTTTAGCAGCCGACTTGCAATCTCATCACTTTGCTTTACTGCGTTACGCACTATTTCAATTGAATGACGCGCAGTTGGCCGAAGATGTGGTGCAAGAAACGATGTTGGCGGCGCTTGAAAAACCAGAGTCGTTTTCTGGGCAATCGAGCTTAAAAACATGGCTAATGGGCATATTGAAATACAAAGTGCTTGATGTGCATCGCCGCCGTTACCGCGATCCACAGCTCATTTCGCCGCTAATCGACGAAGAAAACGACCGTAGTGACTTTGATGTGTTGTTCGATAGCTCCGGCCACTGGGGTTCTGAAGCACCGCGTAACTGGGGCAAACCAGAAGCCAATCTCGAAGATCGGCATTTCTGGCAAACGTATGAATTGTGTGCCACTAAAATGCCACGTCGCACCGCAATGGTTTTTGCGATGCGCGAAGTAATGGAGCTCGAAATCAGCGATATTTGTAATCAATTAGAGATCACCACGACTAATTGCTCAGTCCTTTTGTATCGAGCACGCATGAGTTTGCGTCTTTGCTTGGAACAAAATTGGTTTGAATCCAGCGCAGTGAGTCATTCATGATGCTTAAATGTCGCGAAGTTTCTTTTTTACTCTCCGAAGCGCAAGACCGCCCACTCAGTATGAGTGAAGCACTCCAACTGCGATTGCACTTATTTATGTGCAAAAAGTGCAGCAATTTTTCGCATCAACTCAAGGTGATTCGACTCGCTTGCCAAAAGAAAGCGAACGACGAAGATCTTCATTAAGTCCAAATTATGTTGAGTGAATTCTTAGAGCAACTTCAGTCTTGGGCTGAATCACATAGCCTATTGTTCGGCAACGACACCGCCGCTTACTGCGTGGATCAACGCCGCCGCTATCAAGGCCAAACGCTCGCAGTCGCTCGGCCAAACTCAGTGCAACAACTGGCGCAGATCGTACAGCTTTGCGCTCAACATCGTATTGCGATGGTGCCACAAGGCGGCAACACGAGTTTATGTGGCGCTGCGACACCGGATCAAACTGGGCAAAATATCATTATTTCATTCGAGCGAATGAATCAGATCATTGAAGTCGATGCCGACAACAACACCATCACCGTTGAAGCCGGCGTGACCCTGCAACAAGTACAACAAGCCGCTCTGGCGGCGAACCGTCTTTTTCCTGCCAACTGGGCGGCAGCGGCAAGTTGCCAAATCGGCGGCGCACTGGCCACCAACGCCGGCGGCGTCAATGTATTACGCTACGGCAATATGCGTGAACTCACGCTCGGCCTCGAAGTTGTTCTGGCCGATGGCACAATCTGGAATGGGCTCCGCGGCTTGCGCAAAGACAACACAGGCTACGATCTCAAGCAACTCTTTGTAGGTGCAGAAGGCACGCTCGGCTTAATTAGTCGCGCGGTGTTGCGGCTCTATCCATTACCCACCGCCCATGCAACGGCCCTCGTGGCAGTTGATTCACCTGCGGACGCGGTGACATTGCTGCGTGATCTACAAGCCAAAGTCAGTGACCGTATTACGTCATTTGAACTCATTTCACGCCCTTGCCTTGATTTGCTCCATCAGCACTTCCCCAGCTTGCAGTCCCCGTTTGCTGAACCACCAGCATGGTGTGTGCTACTTGAGCTATCGGATGGTGGCAATAGCGAGCATTTGTTTGAGCAACTGGCGAGCATTCTGTTTGAAACTGGATTTGCAGATACTTATGTCGCGCAAAATCAACGCCAAGCTACTGATTTTTGGCGTTTGCGCGAACACATTCCAGAGGCGCAACGCCTTGAGGGTGTGAGCATCAAACACGATATCAGTATTCCGGTGGGGGATATTCCGGAGTTTTTGACCACGTGCCAATCAAACATTATGTTGCAATATCCAGATGCGAATATCGTCGCCTTTGGCCATCTGGGTGACGGCAATTTGCATTACAACTTATTTTTAAGCGACAAAACCGCCTTAATTTATCAGCAAGAGGCAGCAATCAATGCCATTGTTTATCAATTGGTTGCACACTTCAACGGCAGCATCAGCGCTGAACATGGCATCGGTCAACTCAAAAAGTCGACCCTAAGCCAGTACCGCAGCAGTACCGAGCTTTTACTCATGAACAGTATCAAGCAAACACTTGATCCACTGGGCTTGATGAATCCTGGCAAAGTTCTAATCTAAGCTTACGCTTACAAGAGTTTAGTAGCTAGTTACAAAAGCTGACTTAGCGTATGCTAATGCATTCGATTTTTCAGCTCTATCACACCTTGTTGATAACGGGTCACTATGGATAGCTCTACCACTAAATCAGCTTCGCATGCATTTGATTGGCATGTTAGCGAAACTCAAGCTCACTTTGACCCACTACTCGATTGTTTAGTCGAGTTAACACGCCTGCATGGCTCACCGTGGACGCATGAGGCGCTCTCTGCGGGTCTACCGCTGGTTGAAAATCGCCTCACCCCTTCACTACTTCCCCGCGCAGCACATCGGGCGGGTTTATCTGCCCGTGTACTACGCCGCAATCTCGATGAAATTCCTGAGCGATTACTTCCCGCTATTTTACTACTGAATGACAAACGCGCCTGCCTCTTGCTCGAGCGCCTACCCGATGGTCAATACAAAGTTCGCTTTCCAGAAGGCGGCGAATCGGTTGAAACACTCAGCGAAGCCGAGCTAATTGAGATCTACACCGGCGTGATGCTGATTGTTCGCCCACGTTTCCGTTTTGATCTCCGTACGCCGGAAATGGGCAAAATCCGCGAGCGGCATTGGTTCTGGGGCGTGGTATTTGATAACTGGCGGATTTACCGCGACGCTTTAATCGCTGCGCTGTTAATCAATATCTTTGCGTTAGCAATGCCGCTGTATTCGATGAATGTGTATGACCGCGTCGTCCCAAATCATGCGATGGAAACGCTGTGGGTACTCGCGCTAGGAGCAACGCTGGTTTTAGGCTTTGATTTTGTGCTACGAACGGCACGTGGCTACATTTTGGATGTCGCATCCAAACGCATTGACGTGACACTCTCTGCGCTGATTATGGAGCGCGTACTCGGCATCCGCATGAGCGCCCGCCCAGCTTCCGTGGGCTCTTTCACCGCCAATTTGCGTGCATTTGAATCGGTGCGTGATTTTATTGCATCGGCATCGATTACGACTTTAGTCGACCTACCGTTTGTACTGATTTTCTTCTTGGTCTTAATCTGGATTTCACCGTGGCTGGTCTTGCCACCCTTGATTGGCGCCATTTTGATTATTGCATTTGCTTGGCTCGCCCAAGCCAAAATGAATCAACTAGTCGAGCTAACGCAACGCGCCTCAGCACAACGCAACGCCACACTCGTTGAAAGTATGGTCGGTCTTGAAACGATCAAAATCATGGGTGCAGAAAGTGAAATGCAGCGCCGCTGGGAGCGTGCGACCCAGTTCTTGGCACAAATTGGCGGCCGCCTGAAACTGATGTCCACCACCACCGTCAATTTTGCGCAAGCGATTACGCAGTTGGTCTCAGTGGTCATTGTCATTGTCGGTGTGTATTTATTAATCGAAGGCCAACTCAGTATGGGTGGCATCATCGCCGCATCGATGCTCGCTGGCCGCGCGATGGCACCATTAGGCCAAGTCGCTGGATTGTTGATGCAATATCAAAATGCAAAAACTTCGCTCGGCGCCGTAGAATCGCATATGCAAATGCCGATTGAGCGCCCTGCCAATAGCAATTTCTTGCATCGTGAATCTTTTCGGGGCGATATCGAATTTCGTAATGTGACGTTCAAATACGAAGGTCGCGACGATATTGCACTGAATAACGTCAGCTTCAAAATGAAAGCGGGTGAAAAACTGGCGATTATTGGCCGCATTGGTTCGGGAAAATCCACAATTGAAAAACTCATACTAGGACTGTATCAACCTACAGAAGGCTCTGTGCTTGTCGATGGGATCGATACCCGCCAAATCGACCCTGCTGAACTGCGCCGCGCCGTCGGCTATGTGCCACAAGACCCGTTGCTCTTTTTTGGTACTTTGCGCCAAAACATCGCGATGGGCGCACCGTATGCCGAAGACAGCCACATCATTGCCGCCGCCGATCTAGCGGGGATTTCTGACTTTGTGAATGCACATCCACGTGGCTTTGAAATGCCGATCAGCGAACGCGGTGAATCACTCTCGGGCGGGCAACGCCAAGCGATTTCAATTGCCCGTGCCGCGCTGAATGACCCGCCGATTTTCATGCTGGATGAACCTAGCAGCGCGATGGATCATCAAAGCGAAGAGCGCCTCAAATCGCGCTTGCGTACTTATTTGGTCGGAAAAACGATGATTCTCGTCACTCACCGCACCTCACTCCTTGAACTCGTCGATCGACTAATCGTTATCGATCAAGGCCAATTGATGGCTGATGGTCCAAAAGCACAAGTCGTCGAGGCCTTGCAACAAGGCCGCATTGGCAAGGCTGGAGGTGGCGCATGAACAAAATACTGACAATCCTTAAAAAAGGCTGGGATCGCCTACAAAACAAAAGTAATGAATGGTTTGACCGCTACCTATTTGCCACCGAAAAACGCGACCTAGTTGATGATCGTGATTTTATTGCTGATGCTGATAATGTCATCATGGAGCAAAGCCCACGCGGCGCGCGCTTATTGATTCGCACGGCCGCTTTGGCGGTGTTCGTGCTCATCCTATGGGCCGCTTTTGCCAAAATTGATGAAGTCACCAAAGGCGACGGCCGAGTGATTCCATCCAGTGAACTGCAAGTGATTCAAAGCCTTGACGGCGGCATGGTCAAATCGATTTTAGTGCAAGAAGGACAAACCGTTAAAAAAGGCGACCTCTTGATTACGATCGATTCAACCCGCTTTGAATCATCCCTCAACGAAGGTCGTGCGCAGTATTTGTCACTGAGAGCCAAAGCAGCACGCCTCGATGCAATTGCGAATGGCAAAACATTTGAAATGCCCGCAGAAGTCGAAAAAGAAGCACCCGACATCGCGATGCAAGAAAAAATGCTTTATCAATCCAAAATGGCCGAACTCGATGCCAGCTTGGGTGTAGCGCGGCAACAGCTCAATCAACGGACACAAGAGCTGAACGAAGTCCGCACTCGTCGTGAACAAGCGAGCCAAGGCTACCAACTCACCAAAAAAGAACTCGATGCCACACGACCATTACTCAAAAGTGGCGCGGTATCTGATGTTGAAGTTTTACGACTAGAGCGTGATGTATCACGCTACAAAGGTGAGATGGACGGTGCTTCCGCACAGATACCTCGCATTCAGGCATCGATTGCTGAAGCCGGCCGCAAAGTTCAAGAAGTCGAACTCATGTTCCGCAATCAGGCTAGAACCGAGCTTGCCGAAACATCAGGTAAATTGGGCAGCCTTACTCAAGGCAATCTTGGCCTGGCAGATCGCGTGAAGCAATCAGAAATCCGTTCTCCAATGGATGGTACGGTACAACAATTGTTTGCCAACACCGTGGGAGGGGTTATCCAACCGGGTAAAGACATTATTGAAATTGTTCCGGCTGGTGAAAGTCTGCTACTGGAAGCCAAAGTCATGCCGAAAGACATCGCCTTCCTGCGCGCTGGGCAACCGGCGTTGGTAAAATTTTCCGCGTATGATTTTTCTATTTATGGCGGGCTTGAGGCCGAAGTGGTCAATATTAGTGCCGACACCGTCAAAGATGAAAAAGGCAATGCGTTTTACTTAGTTCGCGTTAAAACAAAAAACAGTTTTTTAGCAAAAGACGGTAAACGGTTGCCGATTATTCCGGGCATGATGGCTGAGGTCGATATTCTAACTGGCAAGAAAACGATTCTTTCTTATTTAATCAAGCCGGTTCTCCGTGCTAAATCCTCTGCGTTGACTGAAAGATGAGCCAAACCATTTATTTTTATACCAGCGATACTGGACTACTGCGCCATTGGCAAGCCACATTTGACCATGTTGAACCCGTGACACATGAATGGTCACACAGCAGCGACAGCATTGCCGTCGTTGATTCGGAATATCCCGATTTACCCGCTTGGAACAACCCGATTTGGAGCCTCCGCATGGCGCACCAACGCGTTATCGTTGTCAATACCAACCCAAGCGACGAAGAAGGCTACACCGCCCTACTCGCTGGCGCTGCCGCTTATTGCCATGCTGCTGCACCCAAAGAGCTACTGCAGCAAGTACTCAATGCAGTCAATTCAGGTGAAATCTGGGCGGGTCGCAGCTTAGTGATGCGCCTACTTAAAGCGGTCAATCAGCTCCCAACAAAAACCGACCCACTGATTGGTCTATCCGAACGCGAACGCGAAGTGGCTTATCTAGCCGCCCGTGGCCTTAGCAACAAAGAAATCGCCCGCGACCTCAACATCACCGAACGTACGGTTAAAGCGCATCTCAGCGCCTGCTTTGAAAAGCTCAATCTCAGTGATCGAGTTCAACTCGCACTCAAAGTAAACGGCATTAGCTAATCTATCAACACATCAAGACGGTAAGCGCTGATATGTATTTAATTGTTATCTGCTTAAAAGATATTCTGCGCTTGTAACGCACTCCCCGCACACCACAATTAAAAACACTAACTGTACTTCGGTACAATCGCATTTGTCATAAGCCATGCGTACACTCAACATTAGAAAATTCTAATTCTTGGGGTAAGGTCATGGCTGAGCAAATCATTCCGGCAACAAACGCAGCTGCTAAACAACAAATCGTTGTACTAGCAGGTGAAGCCTTTGTTAAAGACGCACGAGGTCAGTTACAGCCCATCAAAGCCGGCGACACCCTACTCGAAGGTCAGATTATTGCCACCGGTGCCACAGGCCACCTCACCATCCTACTGCCAAACGGCCAAATTATTGAATTGGGTGCAGATCGCTCCCTCTTAATCGACGGCGACTTACTCGCGACGAGCCCAACCGACAGCACCGAAGCCGCTATTGTCAGTAATAGCGACAGCGCCGACCAAATTATCAACGCGCTCAATCAAGGCAAAGACCTTTCCGAAGAATTAGAAGCCACCGCAGCAGGCCTCAACGCGGGCGCGGGCACTGATGAAGGCAACGGCTTTGTTCGCCTGATGCGAATAGCAGAAAACGTTGATCCATTAAGTTTTGATTTTGGCACCACACAAACAGAATTTGAACCATTGCCAGAACTCAACAATGCATCCACACCTATCATCATTGCAGATGCTGAAAATCAAGCTCCTAACTTTGTGGACGCTAACAATTCACCACTAGGCCAAAGCCAAACACTAGCCACCCCAGAAGACACGCCAATCAGCGGTCAACTCAAGGCGACAGATTCTGATGGCGATGCGCTGGTTTTCAACAAAGTAACTGACCCAAGCAATGGCACAGTTACAGTACAAACCGACGGTAGCTGGACTTACACACCGAATAAAGACTACAACGGGCCAGATAGTTTCCAAGTTACCGTATCGGACGGCAAAGGTGGAACCGATACACTAACGGTAGATATCGCCGTAACACCAGTCAATGATGCACCCGATGCACAAGACGATATCGCAAGCACTTTAATCAATACCCCAGTAGAGAATATCAAGGTACTCATTAACGACAAAGACGTTGACGGCGATACCCTGATCGTTACTAAAGCGGAATTGACTGATCCAAGTAAAGGCAGTGTAACCATCAATGCCGATGGCTCCCTCAACTTCACACCAGCCACCAATGTACTAGGCCCCGTTGTTATCAATTACACGATTAGCGATGGCAAAGGCGGCACAGACATTGCGCAACTGACCGTCAACGTAGGCGATGTCGCAACGCCACCAATTGCAAAAATCGAAGTTGGGCAACCAGGTCCCCAAGACGATAGCGTCGTTGAAGGTAATAACTTGGTCTTCAACGTTACGCTCACTAGTGCCAGCCCAAAATCTGAAAGCTATGCGTTTAGCTTAGGTGGGGGTTCCGCCTCTGCAGCCGACTACGGCACGCCAACGTTCAGCAATGGCGTGACGTTCAATCCAGTCACCGGTCAAATCACCGTACCCGCTGGCGTCACTTCATTCGCTGTGACCTTGCCGACCGTGGATGACACGATCATTGAGAACGCTGAAACCGTACCATTGACCATTGGTGGCGTGACCGCCACCGGTACGATCACCGACAACGATAGCCAAACCATCACCACCATCGAACCAGGTGCCGTTGGCCCAGCAGGCGACAGTGTGGTTGAAGGCAATGCACTGGTTTACAACGTGACCTTGAGCGGTGCCAGCCCGAACCCAACCACCTATGCCTTTAGCTTGGGCGGTACGGCGGCAGGCAATGCCTCTACAGCGGACTACGGCACGCCAACGTTCAGCAATGGCGTGACGTTCAATCCAGTCACCGGTCAAATCACCGTACCCGCTGGCGTCACTTCATTCGCTGTGACCTTGCCGACCGTGGATGACACGATCATTGAGAACGCTGAAACCGTACCATTGACCATTGGTGGCGTGACCGCCACCGGTACGATCACCGACAACGATAGCCAAACCATCACCACCATCGAACCAGGTGCCGTTGGCCCAGCAGGCGACAGTGTGGTTGAAGGCAATGCACTGGTTTACAACGTGACCTTGAGCGGTGCCAGCCCGAACCCAACCACCTATGCCTTTAGCTTGGGCGGTACGGCGGCAGGCAATGCCTCTACAGCGGACTACGGCACGCCAACGTTCAGCAATGGCGTGACGTTCAATCCAGTCACCGGTCAAATCACCGTACCCGCTGGCGTCACTTCATTCGCTGTGACCTTGCCGACCGTGGATGACACGATCATTGAGAACGCTGAAACCGTACCATTGACCATTGGTGGCGTGACCGCCACCGGTACGATCACCGACAACGATAGCCAAACCATCACCACCATCGAACCAGGTGCCGTTGGCCCAGCAGGCGACAGTGTGGTTGAAGGCAATGCACTGGTTTACAACGTGACCTTGAGCGGTGCCAGCCCGAACCCAACCACCTATGCCTTTAGCTTGGGCGGTACGGCGGCAGGCAATGCCTCTACAGCGGACTACGGCACGCCAACGTTCAGCAATGGCGTGACGTTCAATCCAGTCACCGGTCAAATCACCGTACCCGCTGGCGTCACTTCATTCGCTGTGACCTTGCCGACCGTGGATGACACGATCATTGAGAACGCTGAAACCGTGCCATTGACCATTGGTGGCGTGACCGCCACCGGCACGATCACCGACAACGATAGCCAAACCATCACCACCATCGAACCAGGTGCCGTTGGTCCAGCAGGCGACAGTGTGGTTGAAGGCAATGCACTGGTTTACAACGTGACCTTGAGCGGTGCCAGCCCGAACCCAACCACCTATGCCTTTAGCTTGGGCGGTACGGCGGCAGGCAATGCCTCTACAGCGGACTACGGCACGCCAACGTTCAGCAATGGCGTGACGTTCAATCCAGTCACCGGTCAAATCACCGTACCCGCTGGCGTCACTTCATTCGCAGTGACCTTGCCGACCGTGGATGACACGATCATTGAGAACGCTGAAACCGTGCCATTGACCATTGGTGGCGTGACCGCCACCGGTACGATCACCGACAACGATAGCCAAACCATCACCACCATCGAACCAGGTGCCGTTGGCCCAGCAGGCGACAGTGTGGTTGAAGGCAATGCACTGGTTTACAACGTGACCTTGAGCGGTGCCAGCCCGAACCCAACCACCTATGCCTTTAGCTTGGGCGGTACGGCGGCAGGCAATGCCTCTACAGCGGACTACGGCACGCCAACGTTCAGCAATGGCGTGACGTTCAATCCAGTCACCGGTCAAATCACCGTACCCGCTGGCGTCACTTCATTCGCTGTGACCTTGCCGACCGTGGATGACACGATCATTGAGAACGCTGAAACCGTACCATTGACCATTGGTGGCGTGACCGCCACCGGTACGATCACCGACAACGATAGCCAAACCATCACCACCATCGAACCAGGTGCCGTTGGCCCAGCAGGCGACAGTGTGGTTGAAGGCAATGCACTGGTTTACAACGTGACCTTGAGCGGTGCCAGCCCGAACCCAACCACCTATGCCTTTAGCTTGGGCGGTACGGCGGCAGGCAATGCCTCTACAGCGGACTACGGCACGCCAACGTTCAGCAATGGCGTGACGTTCAATCCAGTCACCGGTCAAATCACCGTACCCGCTGGCGTCACTTCATTCGCTGTGACCTTGCCGACCGTGGATGACACGATCATTGAGAACGCTGAAACCGTACCATTGACCATTGGTGGCGTGACCGCCACCGGTACGATCACCGACAACGATAGCCAAACCATCACCACCATCGAACCAGGTGCCGTTGGCCCAGCAGGCGACAGTGTGGTTGAAGGCAATGCACTGGTTTACAACGTGACCTTGAGCGGTGCCAGCCCGAACCCAACCACCTATGCCTTTAGCTTGGGCGGTACGGCGGCAGGCAATGCCTCTACAGCGGACTACGGCACGCCAACGTTCAGCAATGGCGTGACGTTCAATCCAGTCACCGGTCAAATCACCGTACCCGCTGGCGTCACTTCATTCGCTGTGACCTTGCCGACCGTGGATGACACGATCATTGAGAACGCTGAAACCGTGCCATTGACCATTGGTGGCGTGACCGCCACCGGTACGATCACCGACAACGATAGCCAAACCATCACCACCATCGAACCAGGTGCCGTTGGCCCAGCAGGCGACAGTGTGGTTGAAGGCAATGCACTGGTTTACAACGTGACCTTGAGCGGTGCCAGCCCGAACCCAACCACCTATGCCTTTAGCTTGGGCGGTACGGCGGCAGGCAATGCCTCTACAGCGGACTACGGCACGCCAACGTTCAGCAATGGCGTGACGTTCAATCCAGTCACCGGTCAAATCACCGTACCCGCTGGCGTCACTTCATTCGCTGTGACCTTGCCGACCGTGGATGACACGATCATTGAGAACGCTGAAACCGTACCATTGACCATTGGTGGCGTGACCGCCACCGGTACGATCACCGACAACGATAGCCAAACCATCACCACCATCGAACCAGGTGCCGTTGGCCCAGCAGGCGACAGTGTGGTTGAAGGCAATGCACTGGTTTACAACGTGACCTTGAGCGGTGCCAGCCCGAACCCAACCACCTATGCCTTTAGCTTGGGCGGTACGGCGGCAGGCAATGCCTCTACAGCGGACTACGGCACGCCAACGTTCAGCAATGGCGTGACGTTCAATCCAGTCACCGGTCAAATCACCGTACCCGCTGGCGTCACTTCATTCGCTGTGACCTTGCCGACCGTGGATGACACGATCATTGAGAACGCTGAAACCGTACCATTGACCATTGGTGGCGTGACCGCCACCGGTACGATCACCGACAACGATAGCCAAACCATCACCACCATCGAACCAGGTGCCGTTGGCCCAGCAGGCGACAGTGTGGTTGAAGGCAATGCACTGGTTTACAACGTGACCTTGAGCGGTGCCAGCCCGAACCCAACCACCTATGCCTTTAGCTTGGGCGGTACGGCGGCAGGCAATGCCTCTACAGCGGACTACGGCACGCCAACGTTCAGCAATGGCGTGACGTTCAATCCAGTCACCGGTCAAATCACCGTACCCGCTGGCGTCACTTCATTCGCTGTGACCTTGCCGACCGTGGATGACACGATCATTGAGAACGCTGAAACCGTACCATTGACCATTGGTGGCGTGACCGCCACCGGTACGATCACCGACAACGATAGCCAAACCATCACCACCATCGAACCAGGTGCCGTTGGCCCAGCAGGCGACAGTGTGGTTGAAGGCAATGCACTGGTTTACAACGTGACCTTGAGCGGTGCCAGCCCGAACCCAACCACCTATGCCTTTAGCTTGGGCGGTACGGCGGCAGGCAATGCCTCTACAGCGGACTACGGCACGCCAACGTTCAGCAATGGCGTGACGTTCAATCCAGTCACCGGTCAAATCACCGTACCCGCTGGCGTCACTTCATTCGCTGTGACCTTGCCGACCGTGGATGACACGATCATTGAGAACGCTGAAACCGTGCCATTGACCATTGGTGGCGTGACCGCCACCGGTACGATCACCGACAACGATAGCCAAACCATCACCACCATCGAACCAGGTGCCGTTGGCCCAGCAGGCGACAGTGTGGTTGAAGGCAATGCACTGGTTTACAACGTGACCTTGAGCGGTGCCAGCCCGAACCCAACCACCTATGCCTTTAGCTTGGGCGGTACGGCGGCAGGCAATGCCTCTACAGCGGACTACGGCACGCCAACGTTCAGCAATGGCGTGACGTTCAATCCAGTCACCGGTCAAATCACCGTACCCGCTGGCGTCACTTCATTCGCTGTGACCTTGCCGACCGTGGATGACACGATCATTGAGAACGCTGAAACCGTGCCATTGACCATTGGTGGCGTGACCGCCACCGGTACGATCACCGACAACGATAGCCAAACCATCACCACCATCGAACCAGGTGCCGTTGGCCCAGCAGGCGACAGTGTGGTTGAAGGCAATGCACTGGTTTACAACGTGACCTTGAGCGGTGCCAGCCCGAACCCAACCACCTATGCCTTTAGCTTGGGCGGTACGGCGGCAGGCAATGCCTCTACAGCGGACTACGGCACGCCAACGTTCAGCAATGGCGTGACGTTCAATCCAGTCACCGGTCAAATCACCGTACCCGCTGGCGTCACTTCATTCGCTGTGACCTTGCCGACCGTGGATGACACGATCATTGAGAACGCTGAAACCGTACCATTGACCATTGGTGGCGTGACCGCCACCGGTACGATCACCGACAACGATAGCCAAACCATCACCACCATCGAACCAGGTGCCGTTGGCCCAGCAGGCGACAGTGTGGTTGAAGGCAATGCACTGGTTTACAACGTGACCTTGAGCGGTGCCAGCCCGAACCCAACCACCTATGCCTTTAGCTTGGGCGGTACGGCGGCAGGCAATGCCTCTACAGCGGACTACGGCACGCCAACGTTCAGCAATGGCGTGACGTTCAATCCAGTCACCGGTCAAATCACCGTACCCGCTGGCGTCACTTCATTCGCTGTGACCTTGCCGACCGTGGATGACACGATCATTGAGAACGCTGAAACCGTACCATTGACCATTGGTGGCGTGACCGCCACCGGTACGATCACCGACAACGATAGCCAAACCATCACCACCATCGAACCAGGTGCCGTTGGCCCAGCAGGCGACAGTGTGGTTGAAGGCAATGCACTGGTTTACAACGTGACCTTGAGCGGTGCCAGCCCGAACCCAACCACCTATGCCTTTAGCTTGGGCGGTACGGCGGCAGGCAATGCCTCTACAGCGGACTACGGCACGCCAACGTTCAGCAATGGCGTGACGTTCAATCCAGTCACCGGTCAAATCACCGTACCCGCTGGCGTCACTTCATTCGCTGTGACCTTGCCGACCGTGGATGACACGATCATTGAGAACGCTGAAACCGTACCATTGACCATTGGTGGCGTGACCGCCACCGGTACGATCACCGACAACGATAGCCAAACCATCACCACCATCGAACCAGGTGCCGTTGGCCCAGCAGGCGACAGTGTGGTTGAAGGCAATGCACTGGTTTACAACGTGACCTTGAGCGGTGCCAGCCCGAACCCAACCACCTATGCCTTTAGCTTGGGCGGTACGGCGGCAGGCAATGCCTCTACAGCGGACTACGGCACGCCAACGTTCAGCAATGGCGTGACGTTCAATCCAGTCACCGGTCAAATCACCGTACCCGCTGGCGTCACTTCATTCGCTGTGACCTTGCCGACCGTGGATGACACGATCATTGAGAACGCTGAAACCGTGCCATTGACCATTGGTGGCGTGACCGCCACCGGTACGATCACCGACAACGATAGCCAAACCATCACCACCATCGAACCAGGTGCCGTTGGCCCAGCAGGCGACAGTGTGGTTGAAGGCAATGCACTGGTTTACAACGTGACCTTGAGCGGTGCCAGCCCGAACCCAACCACCTATGCCTTTAGCTTGGGCGGTACGGCGGCAGGCAATGCCTCTACAGCGGACTACGGCACGCCAACGTTCAGCAATGGCGTGACGTTCAATCCAGTCACCGGTCAAATCACCGTACCCGCTGGCGTCACTTCATTCGCTGTGACCTTGCCGACCGTGGATGACACGATCATTGAGAACGCTGAAACCGTACCATTGACCATTGGTGGCGTGACCGCCACCGGTACGATCACCGACAACGATAGCCAAACCATCACCACCATCGAACCAGGTGCCGTTGGCCCAGCAGGCGACAGTGTGGTTGAAGGCAATGCACTGGTTTACAACGTGACCTTGAGCGGTGCCAGCCCGAACCCAACCACCTATGCCTTTAGCTTGGGCGGTACGGCGGCAGGCAATGCCTCTACAGCGGACTACGGCACGCCAACGTTCAGCAATGGCGTGACGTTCAATCCAGTCACCGGTCAAATCACCGTACCCGCTGGCGTCACTTCATTCGCTGTGACCTTGCCGACCGTGGATGACACGATCATTGAGAACGCTGAAACCGTACCATTGACCATTGGTGGCGTGACCGCCACCGGTACGATCACCGACAACGATAGCCAAACCATCACCACCATCGAACCAGGTGCCGTTGGCCCAGCAGGCGACAGTGTGGTTGAAGGCAATGCACTGGTTTACAACGTGACCTTGAGCGGTGCCAGCCCGAACCCAACCACCTATGCCTTTAGCTTGGGCGGTACGGCGGCAGGCAATGCCTCTACAGCGGACTACGGCACGCCAACGTTCAGCAATGGCGTGACGTTCAATCCAGTCACCGGTCAAATCACCGTACCCGCTGGCGTCACTTCATTCGCTGTGACCTTGCCGACCGTGGATGACACGATCATTGAGAACGCTGAAACCGTACCATTGACCATTGGTGGCGTGACCGCCACCGGTACGATCACCGACAACGATAGCCAAACCATCACCACCATCGAACCAGGTGCCGTTGGCCCAGCAGGCGACAGTGTGGTTGAAGGCAATGCACTGGTTTACAACGTGACCTTGAGCGGTGCCAGCCCGAACCCAACCACCTATGCCTTTAGCTTGGGCGGTACGGCGGCAGGCAATGCCTCTACAGCGGACTACGGCACGCCAACGTTCAGCAATGGCGTGACGTTCAATCCAGTCACCGGTCAAATCACCGTACCCGCTGGCGTCACTTCATTCGCTGTGACCTTGCCGACCGTGGATGACACGATCATTGAGAACGCTGAAACCGTACCATTGACCATTGGTGGCGTGACCGCCACCGGTACGATCACCGACAACGATAGCCAAACCATCACCACCATCGAACCAGGTGCCGTTGGCCCAGCAGGCGACAGTGTGGTTGAAGGCAATGCACTGGTTTACAACGTGACCTTGAGCGGTGCCAGCCCGAACCCAACCACCTATGCCTTTAGCTTGGGCGGTACGGCGGCAGGCAATGCCTCTACAGCGGACTACGGCACGCCAACGTTCAGCAATGGCGTGACGTTCAATCCAGTCACCGGTCAAATCACCGTACCCGCTGGCGTCACTTCATTCGCTGTGACCTTGCCGACCGTGGATGACACGATCATTGAGAACGCTGAAACCGTACCATTGACCATTGGTGGCGTGACCGCCACCGGTACGATCACCGACAACGATAGCCAAACCATCACCACCATCGAACCAGGTGCCGTTGGCCCAGCAGGCGACAGTGTGGTTGAAGGCAATGCACTGGTTTACAACGTGACCTTGAGCGGTGCCAGCCCGAACCCAACCACCTATGCCTTTAGCTTGGGCGGTACGGCGGCAGGCAATGCCTCTACAGCGGACTACGGCACGCCAACGTTCAGCAATGGCGTGACGTTCAATCCAGTCACCGGTCAAATCACCGTACCCGCTGGCGTCACTTCATTCGCTGTGACCTTGCCGACCGTGGATGACACGATCATTGAGAACGCTGAAACCGTACCATTGACCATTGGTGGCGTGACCGCCACCGGTACGATCACCGACAACGATAGCCAAACCATCACCACCATCGAACCAGGTGCCGTTGGCCCAGCAGGCGACAGTGTGGTTGAAGGCAATGCACTGGTTTACAACGTGACCTTGAGCGGTGCCAGCCCGAACCCAACCACCTATGCCTTTAGCTTGGGCGGTACGGCGGCAGGCAATGCCTCTACAGCGGACTACGGCACGCCAACGTTCAGCAATGGCGTGACGTTCAATCCAGTCACCGGTCAAATCACCGTACCCGCTGGCGTCACTTCATTCGCTGTGACCTTGCCGACCGTGGATGACACGATCATTGAGAACGCTGAAACCGTACCATTGACCATTGGTGGCGTGACCGCCACCGGTACGATCACCGACAACGATAGCCAAACCATCACCACCATCGAACCAGGTGCCGTTGGCCCAGCAGGCGACAGTGTGGTTGAAGGCAATGCACTGGTTTACAACGTGACCTTGAGCGGTGCCAGCCCGAACCCAACCACCTATGCCTTTAGCTTGGGCGGTACGGCGGCAGGCAATGCCTCTACAGCGGACTACGGCACGCCAACGTTCAGCAATGGCGTGACGTTCAATCCAGTCACCGGTCAAATCACCGTACCCGCTGGCGTCACTTCATTCGCTGTGACCTTGCCGACCGTGGATGACACGATCATTGAGAACGCTGAAACCGTACCATTGACCATTGGTGGCGTGACCGCCACCGGTACGATCACCGACAACGATAGCCAAACCATCACCACCATCGAACCAGGTGCCGTTGGCCCAGCAGGCGACAGTGTGGTTGAAGGCAATGCACTGGTTTACAACGTGACCTTGAGCGGTGCCAGCCCGAACCCAACCACCTATGCCTTTAGCTTGGGCGGTACGGCGGCAGGCAATGCCTCTACAGCGGACTACGGCACGCCAACGTTCAGCAATGGCGTGACGTTCAATCCAGTCACCGGTCAAATCACCGTACCCGCTGGCGTCACTTCATTCGCTGTGACCTTGCCGACCGTGGATGACACGATCATTGAGAACGCTGAAACCGTGCCATTGACCATTGGTGGCGTGACCGCCACCGGTACGATCACCGACAACGATAGCCAAACCATCACCACCATCGAACCAGGTGCCGTTGGCCCAGCAGGCGACAGTGTGGTTGAAGGCAATGCACTGGTTTACAACGTGACCTTGAGCGGTGCCAGCCCGAACCCAACCACCTATGCCTTTAGCTTGGGCGGTACGGCGGCAGGCAATGCCTCTACAGCGGACTACGGCACGCCAACGTTCAGCAATGGCGTGACGTTCAATCCAGTCACCGGTCAAATCACCGTACCCGCTGGCGTCACTTCATTCGCTGTGACCTTGCCGACCGTGGATGACACGATCATTGAGAACGCTGAAACCGTACCATTGACCATTGGTGGCGTGACCGCCACCGGTACGATCACCGACAACGATAGCCAAACCATCACCACCATCGAACCAGGTGCCGTTGGCCCAGCAGGCGACAGTGTGGTTGAAGGCAATGCACTGGTTTACAACGTGACCTTGAGCGGTGCCAGCCCGAACCCAACCACCTATGCCTTTAGCTTGGGCGGTACGGCGGCAGGCAATGCCTCTACAGCGGACTACGGCACGCCAACGTTCAGCAATGGCGTGACGTTCAATCCAGTCACCGGTCAAATCACCGTACCCGCTGGCGTCACTTCATTCGCTGTGACCTTGCCGACCGTGGATGACACGATCATTGAGAACGCTGAAACCGTACCATTGACCATTGGTGGCGTGACCGCCACCGGTACGATCACCGACAACGATAGCCAAACCATCACCACCATCGAACCAGGTGCCGTTGGCCCAGCAGGCGACAGTGTGGTTGAAGGCAATGCACTGGTTTACAACGTGACCTTGAGCGGTGCCAGCCCGAACCCAACCACCTATGCCTTTAGCTTGGGCGGTACGGCGGCAGGCAATGCCTCTACAGCGGACTACGGCACGCCAACGTTCAGCAATGGCGTGACGTTCAATCCAGTCACCGGTCAAATCACCGTACCCGCTGGCGTCACTTCATTCGCTGTGACCTTGCCGACCGTGGATGACACGATCATTGAGAACGCTGAAACCGTACCATTGACCATTGGTGGCGTGACCGCCACCGGTACGATCACCGACAACGATAGCCAAACCATCACCACCATCGAACCAGGTGCCGTTGGCCCAGCAGGCGACAGTGTGGTTGAAGGCAATGCACTGGTTTACAACGTGACCTTGAGCGGTGCCAGCCCGAACCCAACCACCTATGCCTTTAGCTTGGGCGGTACGGCGGCAGGCAATGCCTCTACAGCGGACTACGGCACGCCAACGTTCAGCAATGGCGTGACGTTCAATCCAGTCACCGGTCAAATCACCGTACCCGCTGGCGTCACTTCATTCGCTGTGACCTTGCCGACCGTGGATGACACGATCATTGAGAACGCTGAAACCGTACCATTGACCATTGGTGGCGTGACCGCCACCGGTACGATCACCGACAACGATAGCCAAACCATCACCACCATCGAACCAGGTGCCGTTGGCCCAGCAGGCGACAGTGTGGTTGAAGGCAATGCACTGGTTTACAACGTGACCTTGAGCGGTGCCAGCCCGAACCCAACCACCTATGCCTTTAGCTTGGGCGGTACGGCGGCAGGCAATGCCTCTACAGCGGACTACGGCACGCCAACGTTCAGCAATGGCGTGACGTTCAATCCAGTCACCGGTCAAATCACCGTACCCGCTGGCGTCACTTCATTCGCTGTGACCTTGCCGACCGTGGATGACACGATCATTGAGAACGCTGAAACCGTGCCATTGACCATTGGTGGCGTGACCGCCACCGGCACGATCACCGACAACGATAGCCAAACCATCACCACCATCGAACCAGGTGCCGTTGGCCCAGCAGGCGACAGTGTGGTTGAAGGCAATGCACTGGTTTACAACGTGACCTTGAGCGGTGCCAGCCCGAACCCAACCACCTATGCCTTTAGCTTGGGCGGTACGGCGGCAGGCAATGCCTCTACAGCGGACTACGGCACGCCAACGTTCAGCAATGGCGTGACGTTCAATCCAGTCACCGGTCAAATCACCGTACCCGCTGGCGTCACTTCATTCGCTGTGACCTTGCCGACCGTGGATGACACGATCATTGAGAACGCTGAAACCGTACCATTGACCATTGGTGGCGTGACCGCCACCGGTACGATCACCGACAACGATAGCCAAACCATCACCACCATCGAACCAGGTGCCGTTGGCCCAGCAGGCGACAGTGTGGTTGAAGGCAATGCACTGGTTTACAACGTGACCTTGAGCGGTGCCAGCCCGAACCCAACCACCTATGCCTTTAGCTTGGGCGGTACGGCGGCAGGCAATGCCTCTACAGCGGACTACGGCACGCCAACGTTCAGCAATGGCGTGACGTTCAATCCAGTCACCGGTCAAATCACCGTACCCGCTGGCGTCACTTCATTCGCTGTGACCTTGCCGACCGTGGATGACACGATCATTGAGAACGCTGAAACCGTACCATTGACCATTGGTGGCGTGACCGCCACCGGTACGATCACCGACAACGATAGCCAAACCATCACCACCATCGAACCAGGTGCCGTTGGCCCAGCAGGCGACAGTGTGGTTGAAGGCAATGCACTGGTTTACAACGTGACCTTGAGCGGTGCCAGCCCGAACCCAACCACCTATGCCTTTAGCTTGGGCGGTACGGCGGCAGGCAATGCCTCTACAGCGGACTACGGCACGCCAACGTTCAGCAATGGCGTGACGTTCAATCCAGTCACCGGTCAAATCACCGTACCCGCTGGCGTCACTTCATTCGCTGTGACCTTGCCGACCGTGGATGACACGATCATTGAGAACGCTGAAACCGTACCATTGACCATTGGTGGCGTGACCGCCACCGGTACGATCACCGACAACGATAGCCAAACCATCACCACCATCGAACCAGGTGCCGTTGGCCCAGCAGGCGACAGTGTGGTTGAAGGCAATGCACTGGTTTACAACGTGACCTTGAGCGGTGCCAGCCCGAACCCAACCACCTATGCCTTTAGCTTGGGCGGTACGGCGGCAGGCAATGCCTCTACAGCGGACTACGGCACGCCAACGTTCAGCAATGGCGTGACGTTCAATCCAGTCACCGGTCAAATCACCGTACCCGCTGGCGTCACTTCATTCGCTGTGACCTTGCCGACCGTGGATGACACGATCATTGAGAACGCTGAAACCGTACCATTGACCATTGGTGGCGTGACCGCCACCGGTACGATCACCGACAACGATAGCCAAACCATCACCACCATCGAACCAGGTGCCGTTGGCCCAGCAGGCGACAGTGTGGTTGAAGGCAATGCACTGGTTTACAACGTGACCTTGAGCGGTGCCAGCCCGAACCCAACCACCTATGCCTTTAGCTTGGGCGGTACGGCGGCAGGCAATGCCTCTACAGCGGACTACGGCACGCCAACGTTCAGCAATGGCGTGACGTTCAATCCAGTCACCGGTCAAATCACCGTACCCGCTGGCGTCACTTCATTCGCTGTGACCTTGCCGACCGTGGATGACACGATCATTGAGAACGCTGAAACCGTACCATTGACCATTGGTGGCGTGACCGCCACCGGTACGATCACCGACAACGATAGCCAAACCATCACCACCATCGAACCAGGTGCCGTTGGCCCAGCAGGCGACAGTGTGGTTGAAGGCAATGCACTGGTTTACAACGTGACCTTGAGCGGTGCCAGCCCGAACCCAACCACCTATGCCTTTAGCTTGGGCGGTACGGCGGCAGGCAATGCCTCTACAGCGGACTACGGCACGCCAACGTTCAGCAATGGCGTGACGTTCAATCCAGTCACCGGTCAAATCACCGTACCCGCTGGCGTCACTTCATTCGCTGTGACCTTGCCGACCGTGGATGACACGATCATTGAGAACGCTGAAACCGTGCCATTGACCATTGGTGGCGTGACCGCAATTGGCACGATTTTGGATAACGATGCGTCACCAACATCCACGGGGGCTCGGTGACTGGCACTGAAGATACGCCACTGACTTTAACTTGGACGCAATTTAATGCTACAGATGTAGACACTGCAGACAACAGTCTATCAATTCGAATTGCAACTTTACCGAGTGACGGCAAATTGCAGTACCTGAATGGCACGACTTGGGAAGATGTTGCCATGAACAAACTGGTTACCAAGGCGGACATCGATCTTGGCAAACTACGTTTTGTTCCTGATTTACATGAATCTGGTGACAACAACTTCACGTCCACAGGTGTGGGTAATCAAAAACCCGATTATGCGCAATTTAAGTACACGGTATTCGACGGCAATTCAGATAGCACTTCTGCAACGATGAATATTGATATTGCCGCAAAAGCGGATGCACCAACCATCTCAATTGGTGGTGTGACCTTGGTTGATGGCGGCTCGTCATCAACCATTCCGAAAGGAAACGGTCTGACTGTTCAGTACTTTGCTCCGAATGCAAACGATGGCATGAACACGACCACTGCGCGTGATACATCGAATATCGAGTCTGCGATGGAATCCAGCACGGCAACGTCAACAACCATTCAAACCGCACCAGACAAAGCATCTGTCACCACCGATTCAGGCTACCGAATCACCGGTCTGATTTATCTTGAGGCAGGGAAAACCTACACCTTCTCAGGTAGTCGCGACGATACCGTTCTCATGAAGATTGGTGGAACGGCAGTATTGAATAGCCCATATGATAATTACGGCAATTTCTCGGCAACGCCATACAAACCAACAACTTCAGGCTATTTCAGCTATGAATTTGTGATGTTCAATGCAAGTGGTGTCGGTAACTTTGACCTGAATGTCTCTGTGAATGGCGCTCCTGCAATCGACTTCAATGCAACTAATTTCAATCTATATAGCTCTTTGACTGAACTAGAAAAAGCAGGCGGAGTACACGGTCCATTGATTCCTGTGGGTGATGGTGGAATCTATCCAGTAGGGCTAAGCGGACAAGAAGATAGCTTTATTAAACTAAGTGGTCTGAGCGTCAATCTAGTCGATAAAGACGGTTCAGAATCAATTACTGCAATCTCCTTATCAGGTTTAAAAGCAGGCAGTATTGTCACTGATGGCACCAATAACTATACCGTGCCAGTGGGCAATGACGCACTGAACCTGCAAGGATGGAACCTTGCCAATTTATCAATCAAACCACCACTTAACTTTAATGGTCAGTACGATATCTTTGTGAATGCGACCAGTACCGAAGGCAGCAACAATGATAGTGCCAGCTCGAAAGTTAAGCTGAGCGTGAATGTGCTCAATTCATACGATGCAGCAGTCGCAATTGATGATGGCAACACCATCAAAGAGGACTCAACACCAAACCCAATTTCTGGCAATGTACTGACTAATGATCAGAATCCAGATTCAATGGCGCTCACCGTTTCTAAAGTGAACGGCAGTACCACCGTGACTGCAGCTGGAACTACGGTACAAGGTGAGTTTGGCACACTGCTAATCAAAGCAGACGGTACCTACAGCTACACGTTGGACAACAGCAATGCTCGTGTAAATGGCTTAGTGAATGGTCAGCAATTGTTAGAGAAATTTACTTACACTCTAAGCGATGGCACAGGGACATCAACCGCGACATTAAATATCACGATCAATGGCACTAGTGATCAAGTCATGATTTACGGCTCAGAGCTAAATGACCAAATCGGCATTGAGTGGGGCGAATCAACGTATTCGGATGACAAAACTTATTACCTGCAGCTTCAATCAACCGCAATTGGCATTAATTCTGGAAGTACAACGCCTTTAGGTTTTGGCTCTCACTTGGTAGACACCAAAGGGAGTGCACAAGTCATTGATGCGGGTGGCGGTAATGACTATGTTGAAACCGGTAGGGGTAATGATGTCATTTATGGTGGCGATAGCGATTCAGCGGGCTATTCACTCAGTGAAATTATGACCCACAAAATGATCACACTGAGCACATCGCAATTGGTCGATCCAACGACACAGCTGCTATCCGCTGCGGTTGGCGTAAGTAATCCAAAAGCCGACGTGATCAATGCAGGCACTGGGAATGATGCAGTCTTTGGCCAAAGTGGCGTTGATTTAATCTATGGCCACGATGAAGATGACTACCTAGATGGAGGCTCAGGCAACGACGTACTACGTGGTGGTCTAGGCAATGACACGCTAAGAGGAGGCTCAGGCAATGATGTTCTACGCGGCGATGCAGGAGTCGATGTCTTTATGTGGCTGCCAGGTGATCAGGCACAGAACCGAGGAGCCACCGCAATCAGTAATCTGTCAGGTAGTGGGTATAACGCAACTGACTTCGGTATAACTGCATCGACCAAAGTGGTTGCAAATGCCACCGATGTTGTGAAAGATTTCAGCACGACCGAGGGTGACAAACTCGATCTGCGTGACTTACTGCAAGGTGAAAATCATGATGCAAACAACCCAAATGACATCGGCAACCTGCTCAATCACTTGCATTTTGAAAAATCAGGCACCAGCACCGTTATCCATATCAGTACAGCGGGTGAGTTTGTGAATGGCGCTTATGACGCTAGCAAAGAAGATCAAACGATTATCTTACAAGGTGTTGATCTTACGGCTGCGGGTAGTGACCAAGCGATTATTCAAACGCTGCTCAATAATAAAAATTTATTGACTGATTAAACACCTTCAACGGTTTTAAAACAAAAAGGCCAACTTCTCGAGTTGGCCTTTTTAAATTTTAAATCAGATCAAAACGTGCCAGCTTGTTGGTTAGTAACTCATGACTAAGCAGCCATGAAGCGCAGCGCGTGTATATAAAATGATCAATATTTTTATTAGAGAGCAGTACTCGTCAAAATAAATGGACCGGTATGCAATCAAAACCTTCACTTAGCAAGGACTTGAACGACATACCTTAATTTATTTTTGTTTTAGTAATGGGTCCAGTTGCACCGCTCAAACCCAAGGCTTGTAATTTAGTCCACTCCCCTTCGCTACGGACTTGCTCCGCAATCGTCAAGACCCCCAAACTCGAAGCCATTTTTACAATTTCTTTCAGTAGCTGTTGATTGCCCGTGTGTTGGTCGATTTCGTGAACATAACTGCCATCAATTTTGATGTAACTGAGCGGTAAATCATAGAGTCGCAACATACCACTGGCTGAGCGGCCAAAATGCTCAATTCCCACTTTGACACCGACTTGATTCATCTCAGCAGCAAAAACGGCAAGCGTTTCAAACTCTTGCTTGAAACCATTACTATTAATCTCCAACCACAAGCGAGTACGCGTACTCTGAGGCAGCGATTGAAATATTTTTGCTAATTCAGCTCGGAATGGCAGATTACTCAGCGATTCGATATCCAGATTGACAGCACAAGAGAACGGGTTTTTCTTTAGCTCGCTAATCGCCAAGCGAATAGCGGCCAAATCAAGCTCAGGCGTCAAACCCAAACGCTTGGCAAAAGGCATAAAGACGCCAGCATTGAGCAGAGATACGCCATCGTCATCCGGCATGCGCAGCATGAGCTCTTGGTGAATAAGCTGCCCCTGCCAATCGATAACGGGATACTTTTGCACGACAAACAACTCATCCTGCACCGCTTGCAGCAATTTATCTCGCCAAACTGTATTTGGGTTTCTCACCGGTGCCAAATCAACCAAGGCGGCCACGCCGCTCACTACGCCACGGCTCTCTGCTTGAGCGAGTGCCGCATCTGCACGCGTCAAGATTTCACTCATCGCTTCGTTTTTACTAAATTCGGTGTACCCAATATGAATAAAGTCTTCAATATCCGATAACTGAGCCAGCTTGGCTAACAAGGACTCAACAAACTCTGCAGGCTGCTCCAGTCTTGGGGTTGTCAATACAAAGTCTGCACCATTTAAACGAGCCGCAATCCAATCTTCCCCTTCATCATCCCAGTCGGCTAACACTGCGGCGATTTGATTAAGAAGCAAATCGGTCGCTTTGCGCCCCACGCGCTGATTTAAAACCGCCAAATCCTTGAGGCGAACAACGAGTAAATACCCATGACTGGCGCGGTCTTCATCATGAAGTAAGCCAGATAAACGAGCCATAAAATAACTGCGATTGGCCAAGCCAGTTACGCTGTCTCGGTTCACTGAATAATTCAATTGATCAATACGCTCTGATTGCTCATCGAACATTGATTTCACACGCAGCACCATACTATTCATCGCGGTGACGACACGACGTAATTCAATATAAGGTGGCTCGGCAATCGTAATAAAACGTCTTTCACTAATTGCCTCTGCTTGCCCGACCATCGCCCTAATTGGCTGGCGGACACGATTAAACATAAACCGCACTAAAAATGCGACCGCAATCCCGCCGCCCATAATGGCTAAAAATAACTTCACCGCCCCATTCCAGAGCGACTCATAAGCAAATCTAGAATGTGCACGCACCTCGACACTGCCTGCTTGCTTCCAGCCTTTATTCACCAAGGCTTGCCCAGAGGCGACTTCGATCGGAAACACTGAAATAAACCAATTAGGAACTTTACTGGGTAAATCTTTATTTTTTAATTCAATGATAATTTTTTTATGAGGGTCACGGAACCGAATCAACTCAAAATGGCCAGAATCGAATAAGGCGGAAGTCATTAACTCCATCATTGCAGGATCTTCGGTTTGCTGCGATAAAGATAATGCTAAAGACGATGCATTATCACTGCTTTGAGTAAATAATTGCTGCTCTAAATAATTCCTCGCGCTGACTGTACTCACCACCAAACTGACTGAAAATGCCAGCAAAGTAGAGATAATAATCAGCACTAACATTTGACGAATTAAAGACACTTTGTTATTCCTTATAATCAATGCCATCTGCCTGTATTCTGAGTAAAACATCTTTCCAACGTGATAAACGATCAATAGATGCAGAAGGTTTTGCGCCTGTACCAGCAAATACACCTTCGTGATTAAAACTAAACACCGGCGTTAAATCAGGCCGGCGGCTAGCTGGACGAATCTCAGTAATTAAATTATCCAAGATTAATGGCTCGGCATCAGGTTCAGCGTAATATGTTAAAACCATATGCGCCTGACTAATCTTGCTATCTGGACCGCCAATTTTAGCTTTAACATAGCTAAGCCTTAACTTATCAGTAGAAACCCCAGTATCTTTTAAGGCCGTATATTTGATAATTGCGAAATCTTCGCAATCACCCGCTGATTTACCGATCATTTCAAGCGGTGTGGCCCAGTAATCGACTTGTTTCCATAAAACGGTATCATCAACAAATTGAAACTTTCGATTGATATACTCATTAACGCGTTTTAATTTTTCAAGTTCCACAAGATTACGACTTGACACAATTAATTGCTGAATTTCAGTTGCCGTTTTAGCCCCACTCGCACCATAGCGCTGCTGCGCCAACCGGGTGAACGTGTCATAATCCCATGCCGAAAATGCAACACTGCAGCATACGATCGCCAAGGACAAAGCAGCCCCGGCTAAGCCATATCGCAATTTGTGTGGTTTTATCGGCATGAAATGACAAATTTGTGAGTGAAATTAATTAAACGTCTACCTATAGTAGCAAAATTGAATCCTTAAGCATGTGAATTATAAAAAAACAAAACACACAGTCATCAACGGCTTTAACAGCTAGATTTTTGGAAACGAATCACCATGAAACTAAAAACACTTGCGCTTTTACTTATTACCTGCGGCAGCTCAGCATCTTATGCTGCCAGCAATTTACGTGATGCCGTTGAGCAAACTGTCCTTCGCAACCCTGAAGTCCGCGCCAAATGGCTCAGTTTCCGTGCTGCAGGCAACGAGCAAGATGTTGCTCGTGGTAACTACTATCCAAAAATCGACGTGCTTGGCTACGCCGGTGTTGAACGGCAAGATCGACCGAACACGGGTAGCGAAAGCTTCAGTCACCCAGGTGTGTCGCTTGAGCTTCGCCAAATGCTGTTTGATGGTTTCGCCACTCGTGACGAAGTGCGCCGCCTGGGTTATGGCAAATTAACACGTTACTATGATCTACTTGCAGCCAGTGACGCTGCCGCGCTCGAAACCACGAATGCGTACTTAGATGTCATGCGTTATCGCCAACTCGTTGCACTGGCGAGTGAAAATTTCGCGATTCACCAAGAAACATTTAATCAAATTCAAGAACGAGTTACCGCAGGTGTGGGGCGCCGTGTCGACCTAGAAACCGCCTCGGGTCGTTTGGCCTTAGCCGAATCCAATTGGCTAACCGAGTCATCTAATCTACACGACGTCTCTGCACGTTATGAGCGCCTCACAGGTACTATCCCGCAAGAGAAAATGACTGAAGTACCCAATTTTGCAGACAAAGTGCCGCAAAATCTTACCGAACTCAAAGAGCGCGTGGCATACAACCCTGCGTTCCGTGCCTCCGTTTACAATATTCGCGCCGCACGCGCTGATGCACAAAGCAAGAAAAGCTCCTTCTATCCTCAGTTTGAAGTCCGAGCCAGCCAAGGTTACGAACAAAATCGTGACAACATCGACGGCAGCTTTAAAGATGGCAAAATTCAACTGGTGATGAATTACAATCTGTTCCGTGGCGGTAGCGATACTGCGCGCGTCAGCCAATACGCAGAACAATTCAATATCGCCCAAGAAATGCGCGACAAGACTTGCCGTGATATTCGCCAAACCACGCAAATTGCTTGGAATGATACTTACCGCTTGAAAGAACAGCTCAAATACCTTGATCAACACGTACTCTCAACCGAAAAAGCCCGTGATGCGTTCCGCAAGCAGTTCGACATTGGTCAACGCTCGCTTCTCGACGTATTAGATACTGAAAATGAGTTATTTGAAGCGAAGCGTGCGCTGGTTCGCGCTGAATACGATCACCGTCTCTCGTACGCCCGTGTATTAACGCAATCGCACCAATTACTCTCGGCTTTGCAAATTTCACCGTTGGAAAATACGTCTCCCGATAACGATTTGGGTGACAATTTGGCCGAAGATGAAGCGATCAATTGCTCTGGCGCACTCATTGCTGCCGTACCACTCAATCGTGAAGCTGCGATTGCCGCCCGCCCAGCACGGGTGATTGAGCCACTGCCGACCCCAGTCGCAGCCACTCCGCCCACAGCAACAAGCTGCGATAAATCAGTGACGGAATTCGTCGAAAACTGGCGCACTCAATGGTCAAGCAAGAAAGCGGATGAGTATTTGGCACTTTACAGTAGCCAGTTTGACGCAGGAAGTGGTCGCACACGCGCCGATTGGGAAGCCAAACGCCGTACACGCCTAAATAAAGAAGGCGATATTAAGCTGAGCGTTGAAAACTTCAGCTGCACCAATGTCAGCAAAGACCGTGCTGATGTGACCTTCAAACAAAACTACAGCTCGAAAAACTACCAAGACGTCGTAGAGAAAACCTTGGAATTGGTTCAAGACGGTGGCAAGTGGAAAATCAAACGTGAACGCGTGACCAGCGGCCGCGCAGAGTAATTAAGCACGCTGTTTCACCGCGACAGCCCGTCAAGCGACGGGCTGTTTTTATTTTCTCTAAGCACATCTGTTAACATCGCATTAAATCAACATCACGACACATTATGAAACTGCAATTAATTGCCGTCGGCCACAAAATGCCGAACTGGATTTCTGAGGGCTATAACGAATACGCCAAGCGGATGCCGCGCGATTTTGCGTTAACGCTCACCGAGCTCAAGCCCGATAAACGCATCAGCGCCCGCACGCCGCAACAAGTGATGGCGGAAGAAGCAGATCGGATTTTGGCAGCAATTCCCGATGGCGCACGCGTCTTGGCGCTCGACGAGCGTGGTGCAAACTGGACGACGATGAAGCTCGCTGAAAACATGAAAGACTGGCAAATCGATGGCCGTGAGACCGTGTTTATCATCGGCGGTACCGATGGACTTGACCCGCGCATTAAGCAGCGTGCCGATCAATTGCTCCAGCTCTCTGCCATGACGATGCCACACGGCATGGTGCGCGTATTACTCGCCGAGCAACTGTATCGCGCGGTGTCGATTATTAATAACCATCCTTACCATCGGGAATAGACAGCACTAACTTGCCATTACCATGAGCAACCTCCTGCTGTTATGCTTAAACCACACTATTTCTGCGAATAAATATGACCCAACTCTACCTCGCCTCTGGCAGCCCACGCCGCAAAGAACTGCTCGCGCAAACCGGCGTGATTTTCGAGCGTATTGCTGCGCCGATTGATGAAACACCGTTCGCCAATGAAAACCCACGTGAGTACGTCATTCGCATGGCGGTGGAAAAGGCTGAATCAGGCTGGCGACACCTAGAAGAAATGGGCTTGGCACTCAAGCCAGTGTTAGCCTCTGATACTTCGGTGGTATTGGGCGATGAGATTTTAGGCAAGCCCCTTGATGAGGCTGATGCGGCTGCGATGCTGCGCAAGTTATCTGGCCAAACGCACGAAGTGCTAACCAGCTTGGCATTGCGCGATGTGAATGGCGTCGAAACACGCCTGAGCATCAGCCGCGTGACGTTTGCTGAACTGACCGACGCGCAAATTGCTACCTACGTCGCCAGTGGCGAGCCGATGGATAAAGCCGGCGCTTACGGCATTCAAGGCTTGGGCGGGGTGTTTGTCGCGCATCTAGATGGCAGTTTTACGGGGGTCATGGGTTTACCGCTACACGACACCGCGGCCTTATTAGCCAAGCATGGCCTAGGCATCTTGGCTGAATAAAAAAATCACCAGGTATCGCCACCCAATCATTAGCTATCAACACCTACAATCAAATACCCTAAAGGATAAAAAATGACAATTCAAACTTTTGAACTCAAAAATGAATATATTGCACTGTGTGATTTGATTAAAAATCTCGGCATTTCACATTCCGGCGGCGCAGCGAAATTAATGGTGGCCGAAGGCTTGGTCGAAGTCGATGGCACGCTGGAAAGCCGCAAAACAGCCAAAATTCGCGCGGGGATGGTGGTTAAAGTTTTAGGCGAAGAAATTCACGTTGTCGCGGCACCATAAGCTATCTTTTTAAGTAGCGTAAGGCCGCAGGCTTAAGCTGTGAAAGTGGGTGCTGGGTTCGAACAATATCCGGCATCAACAAATGCAGCTCATCCGTTATTTGAGCACTAACTTGCGCCAGCTCCTGCGTTAAAAAGTCAACTTCATCAATCGCAGAAAGTGCGTTGATCAACGCAGCGCCATCCTGCAAATCATTTCGCAAAAAACGTGCTGCACGCGCTGAGCGCATTAATGAGCGAAAAATCATGGATCTCAGTCGCCGATTGTCCGCAAATGGGGGCGCTGTACTTGCTGCATCCGAACTGCGCTCCAAAAACAAATACAACATGCGCTGATGACGATGCAGCGCATCAAAACGTAAACTCTCTTGACCGCTCTCTTTGGTCGCAGACGGGATCAATAAGCGCATTTTTTGCAAACGCGAATTGACTCGCTCCAAAGTCAAGCCAATATCAAATTGAGAATCAGGACCGATTTGCCGATATGCAAGCGCCACTTCGCGTAAATTTTCTGCCAACAAAAATCGCCAACGATCAATCGCTCGGGTCGGAAATAAGTTAGCAAAAAACATCGCAATGATGGCACCAATCAGCACATTGCCCAGCCGCCAAAACGACTCTTCAATCGCTGATTCACCTAAGCCCCCCACAATCACTAAGGTGACGCCCGCGACCACCGCTGCCTCACTATTTTTCCCCAGCGCATGGTAGGCACTTAAGGCGATCATGAATATCATCCACGACAAACCCAGCCACGGTGTCACCAAATAAAACACAACAGCCAGCAATCCAGCTAAAGCACCATAAAAAGTGCCTAAAACTCTTTGCCCCGATTTCCGCGAAATATCGCCCTGCGTGGGACCATTTCCCATCAATACCACGATGGTGATCAAGGTCCAAGTACCATAAGGAATAGCAAAATAAAGGTCAATCGCACCGCCAAATAAAAAAGCCAGCGCCACTCGTAAAGCGTGAATTGCCCGAAAATGTTCATACAAGAACACGGGATGTTTTAACACCCGCCACGGGGTAGAAAAAAGAGGAGCTATTTGCATAAGCCACACGATAGCAAACTCAAGCGCACTTAGCGAAGCGAAATACTATTCAGTCGCATTTAGCCATAGGCAAACTCACGATCACATTCAACGCCGACCTGAAGAATGCTCAAAGGGCTAATTTGCAAATTTTCACCACAGAAACACAGCCGCCCTCCCCCTTCAATCAGCACTTTACCCACTGCCAATTGCAGATGCTCGCCACGATACAGCTCGATGTCTTCAGTCGACTGCTCATGCGTTACCCAAACGCCACCTTCTTCACACCACAGTTGCGCTGGGTGGGTCAGCTCAACCACCAGCAATTCATGAGATGTAACGCTTAATCGTAAATAGGTGACCATTTCTTTCATCCATTTGACATAGTGGATTCACTATATCCAATAAATAAAAGCCTGTTGCTGATGATTTTTCGGAGTTTATGTGAGTAAAATTCACATAAACACATTTTGAGACTGCTGCCGCACAAGGAAATTACGATGAGCCAGTTGCCCCCACTCGCTGCTTTACGCGCATTTGAAGCCGTCGCCCGCCTTGGCAGCGTCGTCAAAGCCGCCGAATCGCTGAACGTGACGCACAGCGCAATAAGCCATCAACTCCGCACGATTGAAGATTTTCTTGGCCTTTCACTATTTTTGCGCGAAGGAAAGCGCTTGCAACTGACCGAAGAAGGTCGAATTTATGCGCTGCGGATTCGCGGCGCGCTAGCGGATATGAGCGAAGCGACGCAGCGCGTACTGACTCGCCCCAAGCCGAACGACATTACCATTGGCGTGGTGCCATCGTTTGCGCTCAACTGGTTAGTGCCGCGCCTACCCGATTTCAAAGCGAAATATCCGCAATACACCGTCAGCCTACGTGCCGGTTTGGGGTTTGAGGAAATGAATAATGGCCTGCTCGATATGGCGGTGCGAATGGGCTCTGGCGGTTGGGATGGCATGAAGCAGGTGCATTTGATGGATGATTATCACATCATGGTCGCCGCCCCCAGCTACCAACCGCGTCCAACATCGGTCAACGACATCAAAACGGCGACGATCATCCACAATCCAGCAATACCATGGGCGACGTGGTGCCAAGCAGCAGGCCTCGCCGATTGGCGCCCAACGCCAAGCTATTCCTACAACGACAGCAACCTAGAACTCGAAGCAGCCCAACTCGGCCACGGCATTATGTTAGCGCGAACATCACTAGTCGAATCGCATCTGGCCAACGGCACGCTGGTACAAATATCGGATATTTGCGTGCCCTATCAATATCCCTACTGGCTAGTCTGGCCCGACCGCAGCAGCACCAGCGGCAAGATTGCTGATTTTAGTGTTTGGATTAGTGAGCAAGCTCACGCTTATCTTGAAAATTCGTCATGGGCCGATGCCATTCATGAAAAAAACCACAAAATAAATTCGCTAAACAATTGATTAAAAAGACAAAAAACGTCACTAGTCATCATTTGTGAACAACTACCCCATCTGTATTTACACAAAAAAATCACAATGGCATAGTTCGCAGCACATTAGTACAAACACTAATGGGCTGGGGTCCGGCCCATGTTTAATTTTCGCCGCTGCAGAGTTCGCTTTGACTCAGCTTGACCGCTTAGCTCAATGGAAATCCGTAAACAAATTAAATTACAGATAGAACGAACATATAAATAACTAGAATAAATACAAAGGTATATGCCGCTAGAGCATAGCCATAAAGATTTACCGGGTAATACATTAAAAATTAATTCAGACTTGAGCCGGTACAAGCTGAATACACACTCTGGATGGAAGAGACATGTTAAAAAATCAGCATTTTAAAGGTGCCAAAAAAGCACTGCTGCTCAGCATGGCCGCGACAGGTTTACTGTCGCTCGCCAATACGGCATCCGCCACCGCCGTCTGCAACCCTTTTGAACCTTGGGTAGAAGGCAATAGCTACGCCACGGGCAAGACCGTCACTTATAACAAAGTTGACTATCAAGCCCTCTCTGGGCACACCGCCCATATCGGCGCCAACTGGAATCCCGCCGCAACGCCGACGCTATGGAAAAACCTAGGCACCTGCAGTAGCTACACCATCAGCAATCCGCCAACACCATCGCCGCGGCCAACGCCTTCGTCGTCGCCGACTCAAGTAACAGTAGAAACTAGCAAAGTAACTCGCTTTGGCCCATGCACTGACGTACCAAACCCTGAACAAACCCCAATGTGGTCTCCAGCAACGGAATATTCGGCAGGGGCGTACGTGCGTCCTGCTGGTGCATACAGAAGCCAGATGGGCTGGATACGCTTTAAAGCAAAAGTAACGCATACCAGCACAGCGAATAACGCACCGACTTACAACAACACCTCGGTCACTTACGATGCAGCACTATGGGATGCTGAAAATGTGGTACCCGGTGTATGCCCAACTTGGAATCCAACAGCAACACCGACCGTGACCCCTACTGCAACACCTACTGCAACACCTACTGCAACACCGACCTCAAGCATTGGCACTTGGAATAGCACGGCGGTTTACACCGCGGGTCAACGCGTTACGCATGATGGTCGCACTTTTGAAGCCAAATGGTGGGTACAAGGCCAAGTGCCGAGCGCTACAAATCAATGGGGTCCGTGGAAATTACTCAGCGAGCTTCCTGTCAATCAAGCACCAGTGATTGTGAGTGCATGGCCATCAGGCTCATTCCAAACTATTTCTTTGCCACCTTATAATGCAAGCGCCAGCGCAAGTGTGACCGACAGTGATGGCCGTGTCGTTAAAGTTGAATTCCTGATCAATGGCAAATCGCTAGGTTCAGTAACCCAAGCGCCGTTCAAGGTTGACTTCAATACGACCCTTTATGCGCACGGTACTTTGGAAGTGATAGCGACCGATGATCAAGGAGCTAGTTCAAGGCAAAGTTATAAGTATGGTTACTTTGACAACAAAGTGCCGCTGCCACCCTATACACCATCGCCATCTCCTTCAGCAAGCCCATCGCCAACCCCAACAGCGACCCCAGCACCGATTGCAAGCAACTACGTAACCTCAGTAAAAACCACCACGTGGAAAAATGGCGCGAAAGGCGCGTATTCATTGGTGCATGATGATTACTGCTCGATGCCAGCTGGCACCGATCCGTATATCAAAATCATGGATCCAGAGTTGAGTAAACGTGGTTTGGTGGCTGGTTTTGGCATCATCACCGGTAGCTGCTCGCCGCAACATTGGGCTGCTGCCAAACAAATGATTGCTAACGGCCATGAGATGGTTAGCCATAGCCGCTCACATCCAAACCCGTATATCAATGACGCAGAACTGGAAGTTCAGCTCAACGGTGCGGCGGCGGATATTGCCGCCAACTTAGACGGCTACAAAGCCAGCTATTTTGTGTGGCCAGGTGACGCAGCCTCTACTGTGGGGACGACTTTCCTGAAAAACAACACGCAATATCTGGGTGGCCGTGCCTCGCATTTAGTGGCCAATGGCAATGTGGATTACACCACGATGCCAGCGGGCGTGAATGCGGCCAACTTTGATAATCCTTTCCGTATCAAATGGGATTTGTTCACCGCCGATGGCAAATGGTCGCTCTACCCGATGGGTAGTGAAATCCTGAATCTGCATATCGACGCAGCCATCAACCAAGGCGGCTGGGCAACGCGTACCATGCATGGCGTCGATACTGGCTACTGGGAAACTGCACCTTTAGCGCGCTACCAAGGCCACCTCGATTACGCCAAAGCCAAAGTGGATGCCGGTGACTTGTGGATGGATACGCCAAGCAACGTCCTCAAATATCGCTTTGCTCGTGAATTCTGCGGCACAACGTTAGATAATCAAGGTAGCTCAACGATTATCCTCCACAAGTGGATTCCGGAATGCCAGCAATATGCAACCCCAATCACGCTTGAATTCACTACGCGCGAAATGAAGCCGGAATTGGGCGAAGTAGTACGTGCCACGCAAAACAACAAAACGCTTGCACTCACACCAAAAGGCAACAACACCTATCAAGTGACCGTGAACCCAATGGATGGGCACGTCATGTTTGGATGGGCAGGTGATGTTTGGCCTTAAGCCATAATGCGCGCTCTACTCGCTGACAATTTCAGCGAATAAACGTCTAAATCCCCACCCGCCCTTGCGGCGCGTGGGGATTTTTTATTGCGGCCTTAACAATACCAGTTGATCGGTAAAAGCCAATCCCCCGCCCACAGCACCGCTTAAACCCGTAAAATGGCGTTTTCGCTTTTGCTTGATACCGCCATGACCATCATCCTCTCTACTCTGAACGCCCGTTACACGCATGCCTCACTCGGGCTGCGCTATTTGCAGGCCAATATGGGCGGGCTGCAAGAGCAAACAGAAATCATGGAGTTTGTCATTGGCGGCAAGACGACTGAATTTGCCGAACGACTGCTGGCGAAAAACCCGACGATCATCGGCTTTGGCGTGTATATCTGGAATGTCGAAGAAACCGCGCGCCTCGTAGCATTGCTCAAACGCGTTGCACCGCACATCAAAATCATCCTCGGAGGGCCCGAAGTCTCCTACGAAACTGCGGAGCAAGCGATCGTCAAAGACGCTGATTTTGTTATCACCGGCTGGGGCGAAATCACGCTGCCCGATCTGTGCCGCCAAATCATCAACGGCCCGCAACCCTTAATGAAAATCCACGTTGGTGTGCAAGCCAAACTCGACGACTTGCAACTACCCTACTCGCTGTACACCGATGAAGATATCAAAAACCGTACGCTCTATGTTGAAGCGTCACGCGGCTGTCCGTTTAAGTGTGAATTCTGTTTGTCGGCGCTGGATAAAACTGCATGGCCGTTTGAGCTGGAGCGTTTTCTGGCCGAAATGGAAACGCTGTATCAGCGCGGTGCGCGGCTGTTTAAATTTGTCGATCGTACCTTCAATCTGAACATCAAAACCAGCTTGCGGATTATGCAATTCTTCCTCGATAAAATCGCGGCACATCCAGACGATCCGGTGTTCGCGCATTTTGAGGTCGTTCCCGATCATCTACCCGAGGCGCTCAAAGATGGGATTATGCAATTCCCGCCCGGCGCTTTGCAGTTTGAAATCGGCATTCAAAGCTTTAATCCCGAAGTACAAACGCTAGTTAGCCGCAAACAAAATAATGAAAAAGCCGCCGAGAACATCCGCTGGCTGGTCGAGCATTCCCACGCGCACATGCACGTTGATTTGATCGCGGGCCTGCCCGGCGAAACGGTGGAGAGTTTCGGCGTCGGCTTTGATCAACTGTACGCGCTCAAACCGCATGAAATTCAATTCGGCATTTTGAAACGCCTGCGCGGCACGCCCATCATTCGGCATACCGACGAATTTGCGATGAAGTACGACCCCTTCCCGCCGTACACGATTTTGGCGAACCGCGACATCGACTTCACCACGATGCAGCGCTTGGTGCGCTTTGCCCGCTACTGGGATTTGGTCGCAAACTCGGGGCGATTTGCCAATACTTTGCCAGTATTGCTCGGCGAAGCCCCCTTCGCCAACTTTATGGCCTTCGCCGATTGGCTCTATGCCAACACCGATGCCACCCACCGTATTGCGCTGGATCGTTTGGCGAAAATGGTCGCGCTGTGGCTACAAACACAGGGCATGAGTATCGAGGCGACGACAACCTTGCTGGAAAGTGATTACGCCGGTAAACAACCCAAAGTCACCGAGAAAAAAACCGTCGCCCCTGCACGCCAAGCCGTTCGTTTGGCCGCTTAAATAACACCTACTTCTAAGGTATATCAATGTAGCTATTTTATATAAATAGCTACATTGATATACCCAACATCAGAGTCAAAATCATGGAATTATTGAATATTGAATGCCTTGGCAAATCGCTTCGGCTAGAGAGCAGCCTCGCTGGCTGGCAACAACTGTTTTGGGATAATACCTTGGTCGCCGAACAAGCCGCTTCAGCCACGCGCGGCGAAGGTGCTGGTTCGCTGCAATTTGAACTACATAGCGCAACGCATTCTGCCGAGACACCAAGCAGCATACAGATTCGCCTCGAAACGCAGCTGCAGTGGCAACCATTTTCGCTGCAATATCGCTTATTGATTGACGGTGCCGAAGTCCAGCAAGGCCAACGCGATACGCATGACATCGAGCGCCAAACGCCAGTCATCGCGCCAATTGTGCCCAGCAAATTCAGCCTGCTCGGCATTGGCGCACTGGCGCTCAAGTTATTAAAAAGCGCCAAAATGATCAAAGTCGCACTGGCCGGTGCCAGCGTGGCGGCCTATTCGTGGCTGTTTTCCTTTCAGTTTGCCCTCGCGCTCTTGGCCTGTTTAGTGTTTCACGAATATGGCCATATTCGGGCGATGAAATATTTCGGCATGAAAACCAAGGGCATTTACTTGATTCCGTTTATGGGCGGCTTGGCGATGTCGGACGAGAAAATCAATACGCGCTGGCAAGACGTGGTGATTTCGATCATGGGGCCGACTTTTGGTCTGTTGCTGTCCATCGCGGCGCTGCTGGCGTATTGGCTAACGGGCAATGTGTTTTTTGCTGGCTTGGCGACGTTTAATGCACTGCTGAATTTATTCAATTTACTGCCGATTTTGCCGCTCGATGGTGGGCATATTCTCAAAAGCATCAGCTTTTCCATGCACAGCAAAGTCGGCCTGATCGCCTGCATCGTCGGCGCAGCCTTGGGCGTGTTCATCAGCTATACATTGGGCTTGGCTTTACTGGGCTTTTTGCTGCTGATTGGCAGCTTGGAAATTATCTTTGAATGGCGCAGTCGCCTGACAACCCACTTGCTCCCGCTCGACCGCTACGGCCAAATCGTCTCTGCCGCATGGTATCTACTCACCGTTGGCGCATTGATCGGCATCATGTGGTATTTCGCTGGCAAAGGCGATGAAATGCTGCGCTTGCCTTTGAAGATTTTGCAGAGTTAGATTGGGTGAAGCAATACATATCTTTTCGAGAACAAGGCATGAGTATTTATCCATAACCCTTAACTCTCATAGCCTAGAAAGTAATACCTAATTAACTTAGAAAATAGTAACAAAAAAGCCAGATCTCCCGATCTGGCTTTTTTTGATCTCAACACCGTTTAAGGTAAAGGCAAAATCGCGTGCGCGCCTTGTAATGCGGGCTCGGCTGCTGGGTAGAAAAAGAGACCTTGGTAGTCTTTCCCAAAAGTAGACGGCTGTTTGAGCTGAGCAAACTGCGCGAGTACGGTGGGATCGCTTGGGGCTTGAATAAAGCCTTGTTGTAGATTGGCTTGTTTTAATAGCGACTCGACCGTATTGGGCGCTAGCACAACATCTTGAACGCCTGTGTCCCAATACTTATTAGTTTGGCCGCCGAGTGCAGCGACTTTGACATTATAAACTTGCTCGCCCAAACGCTGTTTTAAATGCCAGCCCATGCTGTAAATCGGCTGTTTTGTGCTCGGTTCAACGCCACTGACTTGCGGCAAACCGTGCGACGAATTAGTCCAAACAATGACTTTTTTACCGGCAAAGGGTTGGTCTATCAGCCATTGAACATTGTCGGCCAGCGTTGGGTTGCGATAATCGTAATTCACATCATCGGTGTGCTGCTGGCGGCCTACACCCGCGGCGATGCTTTTCACTTGTTGGCACCACCAGCCCGCCGATTCACGCAAGACCGCCGCATTCGCAGGTGCAGTGTCTTGGCAGAGTTCGGTTTTCAGTTGCGCGGCGACGGCGTTAAATTGCGTTAAATCCATGCCTTGGCTATTAAGCTCAATGGCGCGCTGCGCGACTTGGCGGAAATCCGCCCAATTGGCTTGCGCGGGGATTTTTGAGCCTTTGTTTTGCAAATATTGCGTGAGTGCGGGCAACAGCTCTTTAATTGAAGTCGTACCTGCCAGCGGAATATCAAAACCCGCTAAAACCAGCGGACGCTCACTCTTACGCGCCTCATCCACATAAGCCAAGACTTTACGGCTGGCATCGGTTTGCGAATACATATAAAACACGCGGCCCGGTGCGAGTTCGACGACGCTCGCATTTTTATCGAGCGCGCTGCGCCATACACCTTCCACATCAAACATCGCGCTTTCAATCAGCAGTACGTCGAAATCTTTTTGCTGATGCAAAAATTGCACCAAGCGATTCATCAGCTCGTAGGCATTTTTATCGGCGTAGCTGTCTTCGTTCATTACGACCACGCGGGCATTACCAATCGCAGTGCCAAAGGCATTAAGGTCTTGTTGATCCACACTTTGCGCGGCATCCAGCGTGCTGATTGGCTGGGCGGCTTGGCTCAACCATTGCTGCAAACTGGCAGTCACATCGGCGCTGGCCGTTTGATCCACTGCTGCAGGTGCGGTCTTCTTTTCACCACAACCCAGTAAACCCACGCCAAGCAGGCCTAAAATAAATAGATGACGCATTGCTGTTCCTTTGGGTTGTGTTTTAAATAACAATTGATTCAATAGCCAAGCAGGAAGCACCAAACTCGTTTGCGCTTCATACTTTGTATATCACTCTGTATATCAATGAATAGCAGGCTCGTCCTTGATTTCAAATAAAAAAGCCAGATTCAGCATCTGGCTTTTTTAATATGGCCGAAATGTTCGGCCTGACTTTTAGGCTTAAGCCATTGCAGGCAAAGAATAACCTTCGATTTTGGCACTAGTCACTAGATTACCAAGGTAGTCATGCATTGCTTTGCGGCCAGCCATGTCGGTCAAGAAAGCTTGCAGGCGATCTTTCACTTCTTCAAAGCTCACTGTTTCACCATGGCTGCGATCAGTCACTTGAATGATGTGGTATCCGAATTGGGTTTCAACCAAGGTTGGTACAATCACACCGGCGTCAGTTGAGAAAATTGCAGCTTCAAATTCTGGCACCATTTGACCACGACCAAATTGACCCAAGCTGCCGCCTTGCGCGCTCGATGGGCAAGTTGAATGCTCTTTGGCCAAATCAGCAAATTTGTTTGGGTTCGCAATCACATCAGCCAACACGCCTTCTGCTTTGGCTTTGGCCAAGCTGCCTGCCAAACCTTCGCCCAATGGGAACAAGATGTGGTTTGCTGAGGCCATTTCGCCTTTGGTAAAGCTTTCTGGATTGCTGTTGTAAAACTCAAGGCAAGCCGCTTCGTCCGCTTCGACCACAGGGATGGCAGCTTCAAGCAATGCGCCGATGATTTCTTCTGTTGTTGGTGCAGTCACGTTTTGTTTTTTAGCTTGCTGCAATAGCAATTCACGCAAAATCAATTCTTGGATTGCTGCATCACGTGGGCTTTCTGCCTCGGCGTGTTGTGCCAATTCGCTTTCAATTTGTGCTTCGTTGATTTCAACGCCGTTTACGATAATCGCCATGATGTACATCCTAATTAGTCATGAAAAACCCAGCCTTTAAGCTGGGTTAGAAAATATTGTGCCAGTAGCTTACCCGTATTATTTATGGGTGAATAGGCCGATTATCAAGTCCTGCAGTTAAAGGCAAAAATTCCCCAGCGGCTTCATAGCGTCTCGCAGTGGAAATTTTGTATCGAGACTCAATCCAAGCCCACTTTCAGCGCGTCAAACCAATCAATAAAGCGCTTCACATCCTCACCGCGATAAATTGCGCCGTGTTGCGGGCAAAGCAATTCAATATCAAGCTGACGAACCCGATCAATCCAAACTTTCTTTGCCGTATTGCTACCCATCCAGCGGCGGTGAAAACCCTCGGCGAAGCGAATATGCCGGTCGAAATCTTCGACGTAGAGCGACGAATCAGCGTCGGGCAGCAGGGCTGCGCCAATATCGCCGCTGAACAATAATTTACAGGCGGGATCATACAAATGAAAATTACCCGAAGAATGCAAATAGTGTGCGGGAACAATGGTTAACGGCGCATTGCCAATCATCAGCGTGCCGCCTTCATCGGGAATGCCCACAATGGTATTGTCTTCACCACCAAAATGCGGAATAAAACCGCCCCACAAGCCCGATACATGGCATTTTATTTGCGGATTAAAATCGTGCCATAACCCAAGCGATGAAATCACATCGGGGTCTTGGTGCGAGGAGAAAATCCGCTGCACAGTGCGTGGATCGATCACTTCTGACAGCGCAGCAAAAACCGCTGGAAAAACTTCCGATCCGCCAGGATCACACAGCAAGCTATCGGCGCCGGTGGTCACCACATATTCATTGGTATCTATCAAATGGTTTGGCCGCGCCGGATCGCGTGATACGGCAAACCAGCGATGCTCGGCGGCACTGGCAATCAGAAGTGCTTTTTTCATAATGGATTCTCAGACTAGTTTTTTGGTGATGCGACTTAGGGCATCAAGGCGTGGCAAAACTGCGGTAATTTTCTGTGCAAATTCTTCGGACAATTCGGCCAATACGGCGCGCAAATCACCGCTATATGCCGATTCAATGCGTGCCGAACGCGCCAGCACCAAACCAAAAGTACAGGTGCGATAAGCGTCTTCTAGACATTCGGCAAAATGGGCTCCGCCGTTAAACGAAACCATTCGTGAGCGAGTTTTTTCCATCGCAGGGTTTAGCATTTGAGCGACGTGATCGGAAAAAGCGGCTGCATCGGTCAATCGAGCAAGGCGACGTTCGGCCTGCAAACGCGCCGTTGCCATCGCCAACAACTCTTGTGTCAACAAGCCAAGTCGCTGCATTTCTCCTTGTAGCTCTAAACTGAGCAACCGTAATTCACCGGAAATCACCCCAAATCCCCGCGCGCGCTCGCCCGCTTTTTTCGCCAATAAAATGGCATTTAAGCCCATTAGATTGATCTCAAAGCAGCTCACTACAACGACTTTCACTTCTTCATGAATCAGCACCGATTGCTGTAAAGCGTCTACGCCGCTCTTTTCATTTTTCATCAGGCGCTCCGCAAAAAATATTCAGCTTCTTTATAGTTAGCAGACGGTGATATGCCCAAAAAATAACTACACTACATCCTGAAAATGCAGCAACTACTTAGAGGTAGTTTTGAGCCTGATTCCGCAGCACTCAGCCATAGCAAGGAAACGCCATGAATACGCCATTACAAGAACGCCAACAACGTGGCCGTGCGCTGCGCGATCAGTGCGCACGTAAAGACCATGCAAAACAAGCTCAGCACCAGCGCGACCCGGTTGATTTGCTCGAACAATCGTCACAAGGCCGCATGCCGAGCTTGGTGCCGCTCCGTTATGGCCGCATGCTGGCCTCGCCCTTTGCGTTTTATCGCGGTACGGCGTTGCTGCAAGCGCATGACTTATCCACCACACCGATCACCGGCTTGCGGCAGCAAATTTGCGGTGACTGCCATTTAATGAATTTCGGTGGCTTTGCCTCACCCGAACGCACGCTGTTGTTTGGTATCAATGATTTTGACGAAACGCATCCAGGGCCATGGGAATGGGATATCAAGCGACTGGCTGCTAGCTTTATGGTCGCAGCGCGGCACTTAAACCACGGCGACAACATAGGCAAAGAAGCTGCGTATCGCGTTGCAGCCAGCTACCAAAAACATATGCAGCGCTATACAACGATGAACGAGTTAGATATCTGGTATGAAAAAATCAGCTTTGAAACCTTGCTCGCCCGTGCCGAATCTGATGCGGCACGGCAGCGAATTGAAAAAGGGATAGAAAAAGCCGCCGGCCGAAGTCATAAAGGATTGCTGCCTAAACTGGCCGAAAAAACACCCGATGGCTGGCGCATCAAAGACAGCCTGCCCTCGGTGTTTCATGTACAAGATCATCAAATGCTGCTCGGGGCTGACGATGCCGATTGGCAGCAGCACCTTGATAAAATGGTCAAAGACTATCAAGCAACGATGGTGGCTGACCGCAAGATTCTACTCAATCGCTACCAATACCAAGACCTTGCCTACAAAGTGGTTGGCGTCGGCAGTGTGGGCACGCGCTGCTTGATCATGCTACTCACCGATGTGCACGATCATCCTTTATTTTTGCAGCTGAAAGAAGCGCGCCCCTCGGTACTCGCGCAATACGCAGGCAGCGCCACGCCCTATCAACATCAAGGCCGCCGTGTTGTCGAGGGGCAACGCTTGATGCAAGTCGCTAGTGATATATTCCTTGGTTGGGCGACAGGGCCAGCGGGCCGGCATTTTTATTTCCGCCAATTACGCGATATGAAGCTCACACCCGAAGTTGAAATGTATAGCAGCGAGATTTTGCTCGAATACGCTGAGTTGTGTGGCTGGGTTTTAGCCCGTGCCCACGCCAAAGCAGGCGGCTTCTCGCCAGAGATTTCTGCTTATTTGGGGAAAGGCGATTCGTTTGCCAACGCAATTGCCCGCTACAGCATGCTGTATGCCGACCAAGTCGAATCGGACTTCATCGCGTTCAGCAATGCATGCCGTTCAGGCCGATTGCAAGCACAAACCGAAGCTGACTTTGCGCAGGATTTACGGGTGTAAATCAATTTAAAATCTTGCTCACGCTTTATATCAAAGGAAGCATTATGAAATCGCTGCAATGTATTTTGAGCATGGTGCTCATCATTGTGCTTAGCATCGCTCAGGCGTCCGAGCTCGTCGTTAGAATGCGCCCCAAGCAAGCCGCATCGGACAGTAGTCATGATTATTTTATTGGCTTGGCTCAACTGGCTCTCAACAAGACCGAAGCTGAGTTCGGCGCGGCACGAATCGAGCTGACAACCGTGCAAATGAATCAATCTAGAGCACTGGTTGAATTGGCCGAAGGTAATTTTATTGATCTTGATTGGGCCGGCACTGATTCCAGCCGAGAAAATGATCTTTTGCCGATTCGTATCCCGCTTGAAGGTGGCTTGCTTGGCTTTCGCATTCCCGTGATTCGCAAGGAAAGCTTAGCCAAATTTGAAAAAATCAACTCCGTACAAGAGCTCAGTCAATTCACTGCGATTCAAGGCATCAATTGGCCCGATACCGCGATTTTAGAAGCGGCTGGGCTCAAGGTAGAAAAACCCACGCAATTTGCTTTTATGTACCCCATGCTCAAAAACAAACGCGCGGATTATTTTCCACGTGGGCTGAACGAAGTCTATTCAGAAGTCGAGTCGCTCAAAGACAATTCGCTGATTGCTTATGATAAATTGATCTTGGTTTATCGATTGCCGATGTATTTTTTTACTAGCAAAAGTAATCCGCAACTCGCACAACGGATTGAAAAAGGACTGCGACTTGCAATTAAAGATGGTTCATTTCTGAGATATATGCAAAACAGCCCCATCATGAGCAAGGTATTTCCGCTATCAAAATATCAAAATGCACGGAAAATTTACCTCAACAATCCCACTCTTCCTGCAGAAACCCCACTCAATGATGCTGCGCTCTGGTTGAACCTCAATTAGAAAGCTCCCATTCACAGTAGACGTTTCATGAGTGGCTTGATCACAATTTTAATAGGTCCACTGAAAAGCAGGCTTAGCAAATAAGCAATCGAGCTAACGATTGAATTTGATGTGTAAGAAAAGCGACACTACGTCAAGTAAGGCAACGCTGAATATGATGTCTAGGTAATATCCATCATTATTTGCTTATTTTTGATTTGCCTATGAAACGTTATTTCAAATTGCCTAGCCCTACGCGTTGGTGCGCTTGTGCACTGCTTGTCTTTGCTGGGCTAGCCAATGCCGCCGACGTCAATCTAGCAGTGCCAAAAGATGTGCTAACTGATTACCAAAAACTGGTCGGCACACGGAACGTGCTTGACATCACCGATTACAGTGGCGAAGGCGCTCGTCGTGACACCGTAGAGGTTATTCTATTTCAACAAGCCCTACGCCTAGGCGGCATGAAAGACCCGATTCGATTTGTTCCTATTGATAACTATGTTCGCAACATTACAGAAGTAGAGCTTGGTCGTGTGACTGCGATGGGTACCTCGGCATGGGCGGCAGATCTAAAAGACAGCAAAGCCAACTTATCTGTCCCTACACTTCGAGAGGGTGAATATGTAGTTGGCTTTTACACCACAGAAAACAATCAAAAAGCCCTTCAGGCCAATCTAGAACAATTAAAACAACTCACGGTCATCACCAATAAAGCTTGGCAGAACGATATCCTCACCTTAGAGAAACTGGGAATCACCAAAATAGAAAGTGCCCCCACTTTTGTTCAAATCGTCAAAATGCTCAATGCAGGGCGTGGCGACTTTATTATGACTTCATTCAAACCCAATCCAGATTTATCGTTTGAAATTGAAGGCATCAAACTTGTTCCAATTCGTAATATGAAAGTGGCGATGCCGGGCAGCCGACATTTTTTGGTAAGTGACAATGAACAAGGCCAACAAGTATTGGCAGCATTAAATACAGGGCTCAACCAACTTCGCAAAGAAGGTCGCATTCGGCGCGCCTACACTGATGCCGGCTTTTTTACGAAGAAAATCGAAAATTGGCCATTACTCAATCAGCCTAAATGACCGATATTTGATTGAACATGACAGCGCAAAAAAAGCCCCGATCTCACTTGAGTCGGGGCTTTCTGATGTAATTAATTTTTCTTGGCGGGAGCCGGATACCATTTATCCACCGGCACCAACTTATCAGAAGCAGGATCAGCAATATAATTGGGCGACATAATCTGCACGCCATAGGTATTAAAGACATCCTGCACTTTGCCGTGTAGGTCATTCAATATTTCCAGTCGGCGGCGCGGCTCATCGAGCGCCACGCGCAAATGATATTCTACATACCAATCTGAAAGTGCCGTCTGAAATACGCGTGGTGCTGGATCGCGACGCACGCCCGCAGTACCTCGAGCCGCCTCAAGCAACATCGCCTCCACTTGCCGCCATGCCACATCGTAGCCAATCGTGATCACTACTTGTGAAATCACCCCGCCACCCGCCGCAAGCCGCGAGAAATTAATGACGTTTTGCCCAACGAGGACTGAATTGGGGATACTCACTTCTTCGCGTAAATTGGTATGAATTTTGGTCGCAAACAAACCAATATGTGAAACCGTACCTTCTGTACCGCCGATTTGCACGTATTCACCCTGCTTGAGCGACTTGGCGTAAATCAAAATCAAACCACTGGCAAATTGGCCGACCACACTGGATGCACCCAGCGAAATCATTAGGCCGACCATCACCGATAAGCCTTTAAATGCATCGGTATTCGCGCCCGGCAAATACGGGTAAATCATTGCAATCGCTAGCAACCAAACCAAGAACGACAAAATGCGTCGCGTGGTGCTAGCGGTGTCGCGGTCAAACATGCCTAAATTCAGTTCACCGCGCTCAATACGGCTGAACATAAAATTCATGAATCGCGAAATATAGCGCGCACAAATCAAGATAAAGACGACCACCAGCAATCCAGGAATCGCATTCAATACGCCCAAACCTGCGACCGCCAAAAAGTCTAAAATGGCGTTATTGAGATTTTCGCTCCAAGCTCGAGTGAAGGGAAATTGGTAAAAAACAAAGCTCACCCACGTATAGACTAAGGACAACAACAATAGTCCCAAAACAAAGTTCACCAACCAATGCAAACAACGGTTCAAAATCGAAATTTTGACGCCCACTGTGCGTTTGGTCATTTTTGCAATGGGCACTGTGAGGTAGCGATGCCCCAAACTCAGCAGCACACGCCGAGCCCGATTGAGCACCCAAAAGCTCGCTAAAAAGATCGCAGTCGCCAAAACGGTGTACAGCACAGCGATTAAAAGCTGTTGTGGATTACGACGTTCGCGGCGCTCTTCAATCACTTGATTTAACTGGGCGGTGGCGGTCTCTACCATGCTGTCCATTGTCTCTCCCACCAATTCATTCACATCACCCGGCTGAATCGTGAACGCCACCTGCCCATCCAACATGATCGCCATACCCTGACCCGGCGAAGGCACTGGCATTGCTGTGACCTTGCCGTGCGTCGACTCAAGAATTCGCTCCAAACGTAACTGAGCGGCATCAACTCGATCCTTACTGGAATAGCTCAACAGCCCAACCCGAAACGTGGTTAAGGTGCGATTGCCAACGACTAAAGGATAAACTTCATTCGCTATAGCCTGCATTTCAGCGGGCATCGCGGCGCTAGCCGAATTCGTTTTTGGCTGCACCTCCTTCGCCCCTACCGAGCTAACAAGACAGCAAAAGGCGAATAGAACATAAAACAAGTTTTTCATTTTATCGACTCAAGTCAAAAATAGCCGGTTGCGGCAAAATAATCCAAGGGTATAACACCGTACCTCTTATTTATTAAGAACTACATCAATATACATACAATATCTACTATAGCTTATTCAATACAAAGCATTATTACCAGCAAGCCAATACTTCAACTGAACTGCATAGCTGATACAAAATCGCACTTCGATGCCAAGCAATAGGTAACGATCTCAATGCAGCATGCATTATTCACCACAGTATAATCGTGCTGAGTCGGATAAAATCACGCAACACACAATTTTGGAGTTACGCATGCATAGCAATCGCCCCTTCCCTCATACCCGTTTGCGCCGCATGCGCCGCGATGATTTTTCGCGCCGTTTAATGCGCGAAAATACACTCAGCGCGAATGACTTTATCCTGCCGGTATTCGTGCTCGATGGTAAAAATCGTGAAGAAGCTATTAGCTCAATGCCGGGCGTGACGCGGCAAAGCCTTGATAAACTGTATTACACCGCCGAACAAGCCGTGCAACTGGGTATTCCAGCCTTGGCATTGTTCCCAGTCATTGAACCTGCACTCAAATCGCTCGACGCCGCGGAAGCGTGGAATCGCCGTGGCCTCGTACCTCGCGCGCTCGAAGAACTCAAACGCCGGTTTCCAGAGCTGGGGCTGATTACCGATATCGCGCTCGACCCGTACACGGTGCACGGCCAAGACGGCATTATTGATGAAAATGGCTATGTGCTAAACGACGAAACCGTCGCGGCACTCATGAAACAAGCGCTGTGCCACGCGGCGGCGGGTGCGGATATGGTGGCGCCTAGCGACATGATGGATGGCCGGATTGGCGCGATTCGCGCGGCGCTCGACCGTGAAGACCATATTCACACCCGAATTTTGGCGTACTCCGCCAAGTATGCTTCGGCGTTCTATGGCCCGTTCCGCGATGCGGTTGGCTCGTCGGGCAATCTGGGCAAAGGCAATAAATACACTTACCAAATGGACCCCGCCAACAGCGATGAAGCACTACACGAAGTTGCGCTCGATTTGGCTGAAGGTGCGGATATGGTGATGGTCAAACCGGGCATGCCGTATTTAGATATCGTTCGCCGCGTCAAAGACGAATTCAAAGTGCCGACCTTTGTGTATCAAGTATCGGGTGAATACGCGATGCTCAAAGCAGCGAGCCAAAATGGTTGGCTAAACGAAGAAGCCGTTGTTTTAGAAAGTCTTTTGGCATTTAAGCGCGCGGGGGCGGATGCTATTTTGACTTACTACGCACTCGATGCCGCACGCTGGTTGGCCGCAAAATAGCGTCAAGGTAGTTTTACACAACAACACTGGTATTGCTTCGGCGCGCGACATGCGTGCCGAATGTTCAAATGACATCGTCCTAATTCATTTTATGGAGGGCTTTGTCATGCTCAACGTCCAATTCCTCATCAATCACCTCAAAGAAAGTTTGAGCCCTGCGCTTTATCCAAGCCAGCTCGAAGCGCGCTACCCAAAAGTACTCGCGCGCATCATGTTGAGCTGGGAAAAAGGCGATCTGGATGCTTGCTTTAATGATTTGTTGATTCAAGATGATCAACAACAAGATGGCTTTCCACCCGACGTTGCGACCGAGCTCTTTCGCCTACAAATCGTACTCGACAGCCTCAAACCTCAAGCCGAAGATGTTTGGGGCCATATTCGTAGCGACAAAATCGATCCAGCGGATATCCAAACCCTTAATCATCACGGTCATAAAGTAAACTCAGAGGGTCTAAATCGTGCGATTGAGCAACGCCAGTTTGGGCTCTTGCCGGTGTTTGTTCGCGCAGGCCTATCCATCGAACAAAAAGACGAAGCGGGCTGGACGCCAATCATGCACGCGTGCTTTGCGGGTAAATTAGACGTGGTCATTCAGCTCATTAAATTGGGCGCGAACTTAGGTGTCAAAGACCAACACGGATATTCACTACTGCACTGGGCCGCGCTCAATGGCAATCCTGATCTGGTTGCACTATTAATTGGGCACGAACTCAATCCAGTGCAAGCCAGCAACAAAGGGATTACACCACTGATGCAAGCTGCGGCCGGTGGGCATATTTTGGCGATGCAGTATATCGTGGCGCAAGGTGGTAGCGTGGCGATTAATGCGCGTAGCTATGAAGGCTGGACAGCCTTGCATAAAGCGACCGCCAACAAGCAAGTAGCGGCGGCTTTGTGGTTGGCTGAGCGCGGTGCGAATCCGCACCAGCAAAACCAGCAAGGCGAATCAGCGTGCTCGCTCGCATTAAAACTGAACCAGCCTCGACTGTATGAATTACTGAGCGAATCTGCTGATCGCCAAACTAATACCATTGAATGGCAACTGGCGTGATTCGCTTGCGAAGTCCGTAAATTACACTTGCTAGGCGACCAAGGCTGGTTTACGGTAGCGACTATGAACTATTGGCTAATGAAATCTGAACCCGCCGACGTCAGTATTGATGACCTTGCCCACCGCAATACCGTGGGCTGGTATGGCGTGCGAAACTATCAAGCGCGTAACTTTATGCGCGATACCCAGCAAGTCGGCGATGGGGTGCTGTTTTATCACTCATCCTGTGAGCAGGTCGGCATTGCCGGTATCGCTCGCGTCGCCAGTGCGCCCTATCCCGACCCCACTCAGTTTGACCCGACCTCCAAGTATTTCGATCCGAAATCAACACCAGAAAAACCGCGTTGGCAACAAGTCGACGTTGAGTTTGTTCGTAAAACGCCGCTTTTATCGATAACCCAACTGCGCCAATATCCGCCGTTGGCGGAGATGGTCGTGCTGCAAAAAGGCTCGCGCCTATCGATCACACCAGTCACGCAGCAAGAATGGGACTTTATTCAAGAGTTGCTTGCATGCTAGAAGCCACCCTTGCTTGCCTCGCCGTTGGCTTGGTCGCTGGATTCTTAGCGGGTCTACTCGGCGTTGGTGGCGGTTTGGTGATTGTGCCCGCGCTGCTGTGGGTGTTTCACTTGATCGGCGTGATTCCCGAACAGCAGCAACATTTGGCGATTGGCACATCACTAGCGACGATTATCTTCACGGGTGCGGCGAGTGTGCGAGCGCATCATCAAAAAGGCGCGGTGCGCTGGGATGTGGTGCGCCAGATTACACCGGGGATTGTGCTGGGCACCTTTATCGGTGCGCAGATTGCCGGATTCATTTCTACGTTTTATTTGCTGTGTATTTTTATTGTCTTTGCCTACGTCGTCGCCACGCAAATGCTGCTAGACCTAAAACCTAAACCGACCCGACAACTGCCCGCTGCGCTGGGTATGAATGTCGTTGGTGGCATCATCGGCTTGCTGTCGAGCTGGGTGGGCATTGGCGGCGGTTCGCTATCGGTACCGTTTATGAGTAGTTGCAACGTCCCCGTTAAAACAGCGATTGGTACTTCATCCGCAGTTGGCATTCCGATTGCGATTGCCGGTGCAGTAGGATTTGTCGTCAGTGGCTGGTCTGTACCCGCGTTACCGCAAGGCAGTTTGGGTTATGTATATTTACCCGCCTTATTGGGCATCGTGCTGGCGAGTTTCCCAATGGCCAAAGTAGGCGCAGCCGCTGCGCATCGATTGCCCGTTCCGGCACTCAAAAAATGCTTTGCTGCGCTATTGATTATTTTGGCGAGTAAAATGCTATGGAGCCTGCTGTGAAATACATCGCAGCGCTCATTCTAATCAGTAGCGCTTGGGTACAGGCCAGCCCGCCGCCGGCAGAATGTGTGGCTGCGAGTAAAGCACTGGATACATGGATTCAACAGCAACACGGCCAAATTCGCCTTAGCGACTTAGAAACAAGCCCTTTTGCTGATGATGTACGGATGGCTTGCGATGGCACGCCACAAGCCTATCAAAAAAGCTTGGCGCAAATCATGCAACCTTGGCAACCAACGCCCTCGACCAGCGACAATTTTACACTCAGTGAAACCGCGCAAGCGATGCTAGGGATGGCATTTATCATCGGGCTGGGCGCTGTTTCTGGCGGTGCGCTGGTGGTGCTGTATCAAGGCGCTGCGGGTATCGCGATTTTAGCGGATGATTCTCAATGAACTTAAAATTATTCATCCACAGTATATTTACCCTAGCCTTATCTACGAATGGCTACGCAGAGATACCTCGATTTGTGAAGCAAATCCAACTCCCCGACAATCGCAGCACGATTCAAGTTGCCGAGGGCGACAACGAACCGCGCAGCATTGGTAGCTACGCGATTCGTCTGTATGGCGGCTCAAATCCTGATTTTCCATTGGATGATTTTATTACTGGGCAAATCCATCCCCGCGATGGCGCGGTTGAGCGACTGATCAATACCGATTTGAATGGCGATGGCGTCGGTGAGGTGGTTGTCGTGATGCGCTCGGCGGGCAGCGGCGGATATCTCAGTGCTGATGTGTTCAGCTGGCAAAATAAAACCCTGAGGCGCATTCAATCGATTAGCGATTTAGGCCCCAAAGACGACCCAGTGGCTGAACTCAAACAGCTCGCTAGGAAAAAATGAATCCACATATTTCATCGGCTTATTTAACGCTAATTCTGGTCTGGTCGACCACCGCACTGGGCATTAAATGGGCAGTGATGGGGCTGCCATTTAGTTTAGCCTTACTCGGTCGCTTTGGACTTGCTGCCCTGTTGGCCTTGAGTGTATTAGCGTGGCGGCGACAATCGCTCCCATTGCAGCGCAGTGATTTGCGTGTTTATGCCATTGCGGGCTGTGCCAGCGCGCTCTCGATGCTCGGTACATTTTGGGCGGCACAGTACATCAGCTCAGGCATGGTCGCCGTTGTTTATGGGCTAATTCCGCTGGCCACGGCGATGTTTTCGCGCTGGATTTTAAAAACGCCCTTGCAAGGGCTCGAATACTTGGCGATTGCAGTGGGATTTTCGGGTTTGGTCGTGATCTTCGGTCAAAAGCTCAGCCTCACGCCCGAGGGTTTTTATGGCCTTGGCGCGCTGCTCTTAAGTGCCATCGTGCAGTCTGGCGCGGCGGTTTTACTCAAAGTACACGCACAAGGCCAATCTCCCGTTGCGGTAAATGCCGGTGCCTTAACCGTGGGAACCTGTATTTGCGCGGCCATTTGGCTGCTGGCTGGTGCGCCGATGGTCGAGGACTTGCCGCTACGCTCAGCGGCGGCTGTGGTCTATCTAGCCAGCTTGGGTTCGGTCTTGGCGTTTAGTCTGTATTACTGGCTGATTCGTGAATGCCGACCAATTAGCGTCGCGCTGATTTCACTGATTACGCCAGTGACGTCACTCTGGTTGGGTAATGTGCTGAATCACGAAGCATTTCATCGTGATGAATTGATTGGTACCGGATTGATTTTGTTCGGCTTACTGATTTACGGGCTGGCAATTCATCGCAAGAAACCATAACAGCCTCTTGCGATGATGGATGCGGCAATCAGTTCGGATAGGCTTGTTTTAATTCACTCTGAATCAACTGCTCTAATTCCTCATAGCCAAATTTGATTAATGGCTTACCGTTCACAAAAAACGACGGCGTTTTACTGATTTGTAGCGCTTGCGCATCCGCACGATCTTGCTCAATCACCGCCAGTACTTTCGGGTCATTCATATCTTGCTGCATCTGCTCAAAATTTAGGCCTAAATTACCCAAATATTTCCAAACCGTTTCCGGTGCTGGCGCATGATGGCTAGCCCATTGGTCTTGCGTTGCTAACAAAGCCTCCAATGCTGGCCAGTATTTATCTTGCGCTCGGGCCGCCTCTAAAACTTGCGCCACATAGTCCGAACCTTCATGGAAATTGGCGTAACGGACCGTCAATTTGATTTTGCCTTGCTGACTATTAATGATGTTTTTTACATAGGGGTAAAACGCTCGGCAAGCTTCACAGGCGGGATCCATAAATTCGACGATATGCACTTTGGCGTCATTCGCCCCATACGTTACCGATGAAAATCGAGTCAAAGCTGCGCTATTCTCCACCGCCACTTGTTGCGAACTGGCCACGCTTTGCTGTTTGTAAATCACCGCACCAATCGCAAACAGAGCCAACATGGCCACAACACTCGTCACCACAATCAGTGAACGTTTCATTTTTTATTTCCTTTCGCAATCGTTAAAAGCAAGCCAATCATCAGCGAGAACGCCACGACCGACATCAATGGGATAGTGATAAAGCCAATCAGTTCCAAATCAATTTTCGCGCAAGATACTTCTGCCGTGCAGGGCTGCATGGATTCAGGAATAACACCGCTATAAATCAGTAAATGGAAAAAGGCGAATAGCCAGCCAATGATGGCCAAAGGTAAAGCGTAACGGGTACAACGCGGATCAAACGGGAATAAGGCCACACTAAAAACCACCAGCAAAGGATACATCGCAATCCGCTGATACCAGCAGAGCACGCAAGGCGGAATCTGCATCACTTCACTAAAAAAAAGGCTACCCAAAGTGCCGCTCGCTGCAATTAGCCAGCACGCAAAGAGTAAATACCAACCATAGGTATTTTCGTTTGAAATCTCATTATTTTTAGGCAAAACAGCCCCTTCGCCACTGCAGTATGATTAAAAATCATCGCATCGGGAAATTGACCTCAACCTGGAATCCTTAGTTATTTCTCTAAGGAGAGAGATACGCGGCAAGATGACGCATCAACTGCGCGGTTGCTCCCCGATGCGCTTGGGCAAATTGGACGCCAGAGCGGCCCATAGGTTCCCGCAGAGCGGGTTCTGCCAGCAGTTTTGGGATTTTTACCATTACATCTGACAACGTTGCCCCCTGCCAAGCGGCCCCTTCTGTCAACGCGGCCTCTGCGGCAGCGGCAAAATTATAGGTGTGCGGCCCAAGCAGCACGGGGCAACCCACGGCACACGCCTCGATGAAGTTCTGACAACCAAACGGCAATAAAGAACCGCCCATCACCGTAAGATCAGCGGCCGCAAACCAAGCCAGCATTTCACCCATGCTGTCGCCCAAGAGTACATCCGCATCAACGAGGGTCTCGCCTTGCCATTGACTACGGCGCAGCAGACTCAAACCCTGCGCCTCAATCAAGCTCGCCACTAGGTCAAAACGCTGCGGGTGACGCGGCACAATAATCAGCAAGGGAGCAAACTGCGGAAATAGGGCCCGCCACTGCGTAAGAAATTCAGCCTCTTCCCCATCACGACTCGATGCCAATAACACCACGCTGCGCTCGGCAAATTGCGAGCGCCAGTGGCGACCCAGAGCTACGTTGCTGGCATCGATTTGATTATCAAACTTCACTGAGCCCATCACCTGCACATTCGCGGCACCAAGTTGAGTCAAACGCGCTGCATCAGCAGGCGCCTGCGCTAAAACCTGCGCCCACCGAGCCATCGCGGGGGCAATTAAAGCACGGGCTTTTTGGTATCCCAGAAAAGACTTTTCCGAGAGGCGAGCATTTGCCAGCACCAGCGGAATATCAGCATCAGCACACGCATGAATGAGATTCGGCCAGATTTCGGTCTCCATCACCACACCGCACAGCGGTTGAAAAGTACATAAAAAACGGCGAATCGCGGATGGATAATCGTAGGGTAAATAGACAATGGTGGCGAAAGCACCAAATAATTCCTGCGCAGTTTCGCGCCCTGTGGGTGTCATGCAGGTCAACACGAAAGAACACTGCGGATACTGCTGGCGCAATGCGGCAATTACAGGGGCACTGGCGCGCACTTCACCGACTGATACCGCATGCAACCAAACTGGTCTTGACTGGGTATTAAGCTGCAGCAATTCATCCGTATTTCCTCGTGAGTAATACCCCAGCCTTTCAGCCCATTGATTTCGATATGCCGGCTGTTTTTTACTTCGCTTGAGCAAATACAGCCAAATCAACGGAAACACCAGCCACAGCACCAGCCGATAGACCCAGCGTGCCATCACGGCAAACGCCCCGACACAAGCGCATCCCAGACTTGATCAACGCTTGGCGGTTTGCCATTGCCGCCCAAATTCAATGCAAACGTAGCCGAACGCACGCCGGTGAGTTCGGGCTCGGAAGCACAAAAAATCGCCACCACCGGCACGGCAACCGCCGCCGCTAAATGCGCCAAACCGGTATCGACACCCACAACGATGCGACTACCGGCCAGCATCACGGCCGCATCGGTTAGGCTCAATTTCGGCGGAACAATTGCTGAAGTCGCCGACGGAAATGCCGCCGCCAAACGCTGCGCACGCTGCAACTCGGCATCACTGCCCCAAGGAAATACGGGCCGCACCCCCTCGGCAATACAACGCTGCGCCAGCTCAATCCAATGCGACTCAGGCCATTCTTTATCGGCACGGCTCGTTGCCGTTAACAGCACCACATAAGGCGCATCGCCCAGCCAAGACAAATTCTGCAAGGGCACTTTCAAACCATAATCCATCTCACCGCGCAGCGAATAGCCATTGGCAGCGGCGGTCAGACGACGGTTGCGCTCAATCGCATGGAGGCTTTTGGCAATCGGATATCTGCGATGATAGGCAAAACTCGCCAAAGGCTCGCGGCAAGAATTGCGATCAAAACCCGCCACAGGGCCACAGGTCATCCGTGCCACGGCAGCGCTTTTGAGTAGACCTTGTGCATCTAAAATCAAATCATAACGACAAGCACGCAGCTCGGTTTTAAACTTCGCCCATTCTGCACGGGTCGACGCCGCCAACGGAGCCTTTCGCCAACGGCGCAACGCCACCGGAATGACGCGCCGAATCGCAGGATGCAGTCGCGGTAATTCGGCAAATCCTTCTTCAACGACCCAATCAATCACCGCATCAGGAAACGCACGAACTAAGTCCGTAATCGCTGGCATTTGATGAATCACATCGCCCATCGAAGAGAGGCGAACAATCAATATTTTTTGCATTTACGTATTCTATCAGGGACACCTTTCATAACAAAGCAGGGCTAGGTTCTATTGACGTTTGGTTTGCCAGCCAAGAAACCAAACGTCAATAGAACCTAGCCCTTGGCAGAAAACAGTCTAATATCAATAAAACATCAAATAGATCTGAGGCTTACAGTCAATGACGTTACTCATTACCCTATGCATTGGATTGGCCATTGGCTTGCTTCTACAGACCATCAGAGTCAAACATTTGCGCCACCAATTATCTGAAGAACAACTCCATGACCCACTAACGGGGCTTTATCAACGCCCGCATTTATTTGCCCTCTCCGAGCGAGAGGTCAATCGCGCCCAGCGCAGCCAGCACAAAATGGCGGTACTGATTGCTGATATGGATCATTGCGCGGATATTAATGCCAAATATGGTCTGCATGCTGGCGATTTAGCACTGAAACGATTAGCTGAATGCGCGCTCAGCTCGGTGCGTGATTTTGATTTGGTCGGCCGGTATTCCGGTGAAGAAGTTGCACTGGTTTTACCCGATACCGATTACAAAGGTGCGATGGTGGTCGCGGAACGTTTACGTAAACTCATCAAAAAACTACCCATTCAGTTAGAAAACCAAGATGAATTTTATATCTCAATCACCATTGGTTTAGCCGCGCTCAGCACTGAAACCGAGACGCTCGAAGACATCCTCGTCGCCGCCGATACCGCACTGCAATCCGCAAAACAATTTGGCATTGATCGGATTGAAGTCTTTCCTGCCTCACTGCCTACCCTCTAAACTCCGATCACATCAGCCAAATGACTACAAGGTGAGTAACTTGCCACTTGCCCGCGCCTGCGGGAGCCGTTAGAGTCGAGCGATTCTGAACGGGAAGCTCATCATGAAAGCCATCAACACCGAAACCCAGCAAGCCGCGCAAGAGCGCCAAAGCCAGCTGACCAAACCCATGGGCAGCTTGGGTCGTCTTGAAGACCTCGCTATTTGGTTTTCCGGACGAACAGGTAATGACACCCCCAAGCGCCTGCAAGCCGCGATTTGCGTATTTGCCGCCGACCATGGCGTTGCTGCCGAGGGCGTGTCGGCATTTCCTGCCGAAGTCACCGCGCAGATGGTCGTCAACTTCATCAATGGTGGCGCAGCAATTAGTGTGTTGGCACGTGAAAACAATATGTCATTGAGTATTGTTGATGTTGGTGTCAAAAGTGACTACCCCACACCCAATACCTCACACGGCAAGTTATTTCGCAGCCCCGTTTGCGCCGGCACGGCGAACCTGCGCATTACCGCCGCCATGACCGAAGCGCAAATGAACAAAGCTTGGCAAATCGGCGCTGGCAGTGCCATGCATGCGGTTGAAAACAACAAAAATCTAATTATTGGCGGCGAAATGGGCATCGCCAATACCACGGCCGCCGCAGCGCTAATTTGTGCACTGACAGGCGCTTCGCCTGAAGACATCGTTGGCCTTGGCACTGGCATTCAAGCTGGGGCTCATGCCCATAAAATTCAAGTCGTTAAAGATGCACTCATTCGTGCTAAATCAGCTGGCGCAGTGACTGCGTTCGATTGGCTACGTGAAGTGGGTGGGCTTGAAATTGCCGCCTTGGCGGGTTTTTACACGGCGGCCGCTGAAGCAGGCGTTCCGGTCTTACTCGATGGGTTTATCACGACTGCCGCCGCCTTGGTAGCAGTAAAAGCCAATCCTGCGGTCGGTGAATGGCTGCTAGCCAGTCATGTATCGCAAGAACAGGGCCATCGCAGCGCCCTAGCCGCCCTCAATTTGACCCCAATCTTGGATTTAGGTCTGCGCCTTGGCGAAGCCAGTGGCGCGGCGATTGCATTCCCAATCATTCAATCGGCACTCACTTTGCATCGTGAAATGGCCACGTTTGCCGAAGCGGGTGTCGCAGCGGGTGCGATGTAATGGCATTTCGGCTCACTTTAATCCGCCATGGCGTAGCTGAGGGTGCTAGCGAGGCGATCTTTGGCCAGAGCAATCCGCCACTATCAGCACTCGGCCGTGAGCAGCTTGATACTCGCTGGGCTGCATTATCGGCGCACCCTGTCGATGCCATTGCCAGCTCTACGTTGGCGCGTTGCGCCGATTTTGCACTCGATGCAGCGATGTCGCTGGGCTTGCCCCTGCATTTAGAGCGTGGCTTCAATGAAATGAGTTTAGGCAGTATTGACGGCAAAGCCAAAGCAGAATGGAGCATAGCGGAACATACTGCATGGGATTTGTGGCAACAAGATCCAGACCAACATCCATTGCCAGAAGGTGAAAGCTGGGCTGCATTTTCGAGTCGCATCCATACCGCCCTGAATGCTTGGTTTGCCAGTGGTGATGCAGAACACCGCGTTTTAATTGCCCATCAAGGGACGATCAAAGCGATTTTACTCGCGGCTTTAGGTTTACCTGCCGCACGGCACAGCCAGTTTTGGCTCGCGCCAGCGGGTTGCGTGACGCTGTGGTGGGATGAAAATTGGCCACCGATGTTACTCGACATCAGCAACACACTGCCCGACATGCCATGAGCCGCTTTTTCGACTGGCGCGAGCCGATTCTAGCGGTGCAGTTTCTAAGCCGAATCCCCACCCCACAAATCCATGATTTCGAGCCCGCACTGCTGGCCAAATCAGTCGGCTGGTTTCCTGCGGTGGGGATGCTCATTGGCGCGCTCTTATTCGGCATTGCCTATACCAGTTCGCAACTCGATCCGTGGCTCGCCGCCATCCTTGGACTTGCATTCTGGACTTGGGTCACTGGCGGCCTGCATTTGGATGGTTTGGCCGACATGAGTGATGGACTCGGCGCAGCGCATCGCGATCCGGCACGATTTTTGGCAGTGTTGAAAGACCCGCATTTGGGCAGCTTTGGTGTGCTGTCGCTCATCATACAATGCCTGCTTAAACTCGTTCTATTAATGCTTTTAGTACGGCAGCAACAATTGGCGGCGCTGCTATTGATTCCAGCATGGGCGCGTAGCGGTGTGTTTATTTGGCAAACATTGCCCGCTTTAGCACCGGGTATGGCCGAACAATTTGCGTGGAAAAAAAATAGCACGCTTGCGGTGTTTTGGGGGCTGGTATTGCTGGCGGCATCTGCTTGGTTTAGCCCTGCGCTTTTAGCCGCACCAATGGTCCTAATTGCCTATCGGCAATGGCTCAAAGCTAAGTTGGGTGGCGTCACTGGCGACTGCTTGGGCGCAGGCATTGAAGTCAGTGAAAGCGCAATGCTGCTCATTGCAGTGCTCGGCACAGGTATAATCGGCGCAATTCATTCGTAGTCGGCGCCATGCTGACCGTCAGTCACAAGGAAATTTTATGAAAATCGTTCGCGCCATTGAAGTTTGGGAAAAAGACATGGAAGGCGGCTTTATCGGCCACCTACCGCTGAGCGAAACGGTGTCGGTTGAATTTTTGTACAGCCTCTTCGCCGCCGAACAAGACAAGCCCGATCCAGAAATGAAATTGTCTTACATGCTCGATCTTGATCGCATCGCCCTATTGCAGCCTTTTGTAGCCGACATCATGGACGCAACGCAACACGATTTTATTCTCACCGCCTACGGCCTGCCCGATTACGAATAACGGGTATTTCAATCCAGTCATTATGTTCTAATGGCTAGATAGCAATACCTAAGCAATAAAAAAACCGCTCCATATTAACGAGCGGTTTTTATTTTACTGAATCGGTCTATTTCAAGCGAAAGCGACTTATGAAGCCGATTCAGCGACTAAGCGGCGAATCAAACCGAGCAACTCATCTTCCTGATAAGGTTTGCCCAAATAAGCATTCACGCCCAGCTCAAACGCATATTTCTTATGCTTTTCAGCGGTCCGCGACGTAATCATGATGATCGGAATGTGTTTGGTGTCGTCGGCAACGCGCACATTCCGCGTTAACTCGAAACCATCCATCCGTGGCATTTCAATATCGACCAACATCACAGCCGGTTTCACATCGTGCAATTGCTGCAAGGCATCAACACCATCTTTGGCGGTCACAACTTGGAAGCCCTCACGCGCCAATAAACGACCCGTAATCTTCCGTACCGTTAGTGAATCATCGACCACCATCACCACCGGAGCCGTCGACAACTGCTCTGGCATCGTTGGCTGCGCTTGATGCGAGGTATCAACCGTTTGCACTTGCGCGGTAATTTGCGCGGATTGCGCCAACAAAGCCAATGGGTTCATGATCAAGACGATTTCGCCCGTACCGAGTACGGTAGCCCCAACCACACCTGGAATCCGCGCTAATTGTGGGCCAATAGGCTTGACCACGACCTCTTGGTTTTTCACCAACTGGTCAACGTGGAGCGCAATCCGCTCTGCACCTGAGCGCAACAGAATCACCGTTGAGTAACGTTTTTGCTCAGGAATCGCCGCCACATCGCCCAATAGACGCGGCAAGTAGGCGAAGCGATAGCGCTGCCCCATCCACTCTTGTTCACGGTTCTCGTAAATCCGCGCCAAGGCTTCGGATTTTAGCTCTTGCACTTGCTCAATCATCACCGACGGAATCGCGATCAAACGCTCGCCCGCCTTCACCAACAGCACTTGCGCCACCGCCAAAGTCAACGGCAGGTGAATCACAAACGTCGTGCTTTGGCCGGCAACGGTCGATACATCAATCTTCCCGCCCAAGTTACTCACTTCGTTTTTCACCACGTCCATGCCAATGCCGCGGCCAGACAATTGGGTCACTGTTGATGCAGTCGAGAAGCCCGGCTCAAAAATCAGATGGCACAAATCATTATCAGAAACGACTTGATCGGCACGAATCAGTCCCTTATCCAAGCCTTTCTGACGAATTCGCGGCAGATCCAGCCCTTTACCATCGTCTTTCAGTAAAAGAACTAGCTCATTACCCTCTTGGCGAACTTCAATCAGAATTTCACCAAACTCGCTCTTACCTTGGCTAACGCGGTCTTCGGTATTTTCTAAACCATGGTCAATCGCGTTGCGCAGCATGTGCTCAAACGGCGAAATCATTTTGTCCAACACGCCACGATCGATTTCTACGCGGCCACCTTTGAGCTCCAAGTTGACCTTTTTACCGACTTCTTTACCGGCTTGACGCGTTAAACGATAGAGACGATCAGAAACGCTAGCAAACGGCACCATGCGCACGCGCATCAAGCTTTGCTGCAATTCTTTGGTCATTCTGGATTGCGCCAACAGCGCGGCAGACGATTCATCCAAGTTTTTCAGCAAACTTTGCTGTACCGTGCCCACGTCATTCACGCTTTCGGCCATAAAGCGGGTCAGCTCTTGCAAGCGACTAAAGCGGTCAAACTCGAGCGGGTCAAAGCTGGCGTGCATTTCTTGCACTTCTTTTTCCCGCGCTTGCATTTGCGTTTCAGCTTGAATTTCCAACTCGCGCAATTGAGTGCGTAAACGCGCAACGTTTTCGGTCAAATCGAGCAATGAGCTCTTGAACATCAGCATTTCAGCTTCAATCCGCGTCCGCGAAATCGCAACTTCACCGGCCTGATTAACCAATTGGTCAACCAATTCCGATTTAACACGGATCACCGTTTTGTTATCCGTTTCGGCAGCGGCCAACAATTTAGGCACAACAGGCACTGCGCCTGTTCCGACCTCTGCAGCCATTTCAGGCTTGGCAGGCTCTGTTAACTCGGCAAACAAAGCGAGCAACAAGTCATAGTCGCCTTCAAGACGCGCCAGTAGCTCTGGATTGATCTCAACCGACTCCACCAAGCGCGACTCCATCCGATGAGCCGCTTCACCCATGCGCATCGCACCACTCATCCGCGCACTACCTTTTACGGTATGCAAAGAGCGTTTGATTTGTTGCAAGACCGAATCGTGGTCTGAACCTTCGCTCAACAACCGTAAATCATGGCTCAGTTGCGGTAGTAGCTCCTCGCTTTCCTCGATGAAAATTGGCAAGAGTTGAACGTCGATATCATCAATCAGCGTGGCATCAAGCTCGGCACGCGCCGCATTCAAGGTGTCTTCGCTGGAAACCAAGTGCGCTAACGGTGAAGACTCGTCAATTTCTGTGGCAGTACTCAGGCCCAAATGACCAATCAAATCCGTTGCAACAAAAGCTTCCGGCACAGCAATGAGCTCGGCTTCGCGACTTTCAAGCTCGACAACGGCTTCGGTTGGAGCTGTTTCTTCTGCGATTACTAGATCATCAAGCGTAATTTCTGCTTCTGCTTCTTCTTCTGCTTCTGCTTCTGCTTCTGCTTCTGCTTCTGCTTCTGTTTCTGCTTCTGTTTCTGCTTCTGTTTCTGTTTCTGTTTCTGTTTCTGTTTCTGTTTCTGTTTCTGTTTCTGTTTCTGTTTCTGTTTCTAGTGTGATTTCATCCGACAAAATCAGGTCAAGCAAGGGCAAATCAGACCCAAGTGACTCAGTCATTTGCTCTGGCACAAGGTCAATTAAATCGATCGGCGAAACCAAATCATCAACAGTGTCGATTTCATTTGGAACAGCAATTGAAACCGTTTCATCTTCGCTACTCCGACTTAAATCAAGCGCGGGCAGTAAGGCCTCGCTCATCTCTGTTGCAATGAAAGGGGCGGTTTCGGTTTCGGTTTCGGTTTCGGTTTCGGTTTCGGTTTCGGTTTCGGTTTCGGTTTCGGTTTCGGATGGGACCGTCAGTCCTAAAGCATCAGCAGAATACGTTAAATCTGTTGCATCCAGACCAAGCTCTAACTCATCAAGATTCAAATCAATCGCAGGCAAATCAAACGCCATCAATTCAGTCGCTTCAGCTTCTTGAACAGCCAGCGTTTCTTCAACTAAATCCACCAAAGCCACTTCGTCATCCACAGCATCAATGACTACAGTTGACTCAGGCTCAATAACTGAACTCGGCTCCTCCTCAAGAATCATTTCGACTGCTTCAGCTTGTAAGGCTTCCAAGCGTGCAATCACATCGGGAGCCGTCGTAGGCACTTGCTCGGCAAAAATACTGTCCATCATGCCATGCAGTTGATTGACTGCTTCGGAGAACAAGGGCACTTGCTCACGCCCAATATGTAATTGTTGTTGCAGAGCATGTTCTACAGCGTATGCAAGCTCACCTTGAGGCCGGAAGCCAGCCGTAGAGGTGATCCCCCCTAGGGTATGTGCTGCCAAAATAAAGTTGGCATCCACCTCACCGGATTCAGCCAAGACCTCAACACCGTGCGACAAAGCGCTTAAGTATTTCCGTGCTTCTTCGCAGAAAATAGTAAACAAAGTTGCCGAAACAGTGACATCGCCAATTTGGATATCATTAGACACTGCCATTTCGACTTCTACAGCAGGTGCGCTAACGTCGAGATCATCCTCATCATCAGCGACATCGACTTCACTACGTAACGCTAATGCTTCAGCATCTATCGCGCTGGCTTCAACCTCAACATGACCATTTTTCTGTAATTGGTCAACCCAGCCCACAAAGGCCAGATGGGTGAAATCAAGCAAGGCTAATAGGCGTTCTGACGCAGGTTTATCCAGTTGCAGCCATTTATTGAGCAGCTGTTCAATTGACCAAGCTACTTCACCCAATTGGTACAAGCCCACCATCCGTCCACTACCTTTGAGCGTATGGAAACTACGGCGCATCGTAGTAAAGGCTTCACGATTTTGTGGGTTGCTATGCAGTAGAACTTGCTGACTTTCAATTGTCGCCAAGACTTCAACGGCTTCTTCGAGATAAACCTCAAGCAACTCAGCATCAATCGCCGCTTCTGAAATTGGCATCGCGCGCGACTCAGGAACTGACTCAGGCTCTGCCACAGGCAATGGCTCAACAGATGTCAGTTCAGGCTCTGCTTCCAGCGCAACGAATTCATCGACGATGGCAACTGCTGCCTCGCGCCCCGTTAGGCGTTGCAGTAAGGGGAGTAGTGCCGCCTCATCATCACGCTCTTGCGCCAAATCATTGACATAGAATCCAAGCGCCGACAAAGCCTCTGCTAACTCTTCAAGCTCGTGAAGCTCAGGATTGGTCTGTGCCCCTGCATGATGTGAAATACGCACTAGGCATTCATGAGTGAGATCCACTGCAGTTTGTCTATCGAGCATCATCAGTGCGCCTTGTACCTGACGCAGCATCGGCTCGATTTCAACTAAGGCTTCACGCTCTTGGGCATTTCGGAAAAATGCATCCAAGATTTCTTCAATAGACAATAAATTGCTACGCATCTCAACAGCAAGTTGCGACAGCAGTAGACGATCTTGTGCCTCACGGCTAATTTCATCAAGATGCGGCAACTCATTGCTCGCACTTGGATCAAGTAATCGACGCAATAAGGCCGTGACTTGCTGAGCAAAATCATCCGCATGACTTGGATAAATAGCGAGGGCATTATCAGCAAGCAACAAACCTGTTGCAATTTCTAGCGCTAAGTCTTGACTAGCCTGACCTTGCGATACCGCCGTAGATAAGCCATCCCATAGCTCACCCAAACCATCGATATGGAGTGGTTTTGATTTCTCAGCTAATTGCTGAATCAATTGGCGAACTGTAGAGGTTTTTTCTAAATGGCCAGCGGCAACACGTGACCACGTGTCTTTGGCCAAAGACAATTCATCTCGCAATGAGCGTGCGATTTGCTCGGCTGCCATCGCCTCAGCAGACATCACCGTTTGGGCGTTTGGAAAGAGATCACTTAAATCAAAATCGATAGCGAGACGGCGCGCCAATGGGCTATCGCAATCTAATTGCGGTAGTAAATACAATATATCGCGAAACAATCGCTCAGCGACTTTGCTTGAGCCATCCGCCAATCTACGGATTTGTAAATTTAAACGCAGTAACACTTGCTGTGGATCTAAATCAAACTCGGCTCGATTAGTAGCAAGTCCATCCACTAAGGCTGCTGCTGACCACCAAAAATTGCGGGGCAAGGTACTGGTTTGATGCTTTGCCAACTCAGCCAGACTGGCCGCCATCACCGGAGCGACTTCTTTTTGCCCCTTTAGCCAACGCAATAAACCACTTTCATAGCGCATGCGCTGCTGTTTAATAACTTGCACCATTTCAGCCGCATTTGCTGTTTTGTGTGGCAAGCCTGCAGGCATATTTAATAAGAACTGCGGAAAATACAGCTCTGAGCCGGAAGGATTAGCCGAACGCAATTGAGCTACTTCGCGGAAAGTGGGTAGCAACGATAATGGAATATTTGGCATGCCCGCTGTTAAGCGGTCTAAGTATTGGCCAATTTCTTGAATTGCGCGCAGCGCCAAGGGTAAGCCAACTTCATCCAGCTCACCATTTTCTAAAACCAAAATCAGCTGCTCAACTTCCTCGCAAAAACGAGCCAAGCCCGTCAACTCAACCAAATCAAGCGCACCATAGGCTTGGTGCAAATGAGTTTTTGCGTGTTTTAGTACTGCGGCATCTTTGTTGGTGGTGTATTGCGAAAGTGCATCACTGGCGCGAGCCAAGGTGCTATCAATTTCAGCCTTGACCCACAACAAAGAGCCCTTATCAAATTCGGTGTGCATACTCATGGCGGGGCTCCATGATGAAGACCGACCTTTAATAGGTCGGTCTGGAGATTATTAGGACAGTTTGAAACCAGAAACCGATGCTTTCAGCTCTGCAGCGAGGCCAGTCAATTGGCCTACCGCAACGGCAGACTGTTGCGTACCGGCAGTGGTTTGCTCAGTAATCGACAAGATGTCACGCATCGTATGACTAACTTGGCTTGCCAATTGAGTTTGATCTTCAGTTTCATGGGCAATCGAACCAATCAACCTTGCCAATTCACGAGAAACTTTACCAATCTCGGCTAGCGCATTACCCGCAGCATCAGAGAGTTTTGCCCCCTCAACCACACCTTGCGTAGACAATTCCATCGCAGCAACCGCATCGTGGGTATCGGCCTGAATCGTTTTCACAATCGCACCGATCTGTTTAGTTGCCTCGCCTGAACGCTCAGCAAGGCGCTGAACCTCTTCCGCAACCACTGAGAAGCCTCGACCCGCCTCACCCGCTGCTGCGGCCTGAATCGCGGCGTTCAATGCCAATACGTTGGTCTGTTCGGTAATGTCGGAAATCAATTCAACGATTTCACCAATCTCTTGCGACGATTCACCAAGACGTTTAATTCGCTTCGCAGTTTCTTGAATCTGCTCACGAATCTCGCCCATCCCTTTAATCTGATTATTTACCGCCTCTGCACCCAGCTCAGCGGCAGAGAGCGATGTTTTCGCCACGTTAGCCGATTCAGCAGCGGTACTTGAAACACCTTGAATCGAGCTAACGATTTGCGCCACATTGCGGTTCGTAGTTTCAATCTCACGCGATTGGCGCTCTGCCGCAGACAACAACTCAGTAGAAATTTGCTGAGCTTCTGCGGAAGATGCGTTAACCTTTTCAGTGGCACGGTTAATACCGGTAATCAGTGTCCGTAACTCTTCAATCGTAAAGTTAATCGAGTCGGCAATTGCGCCCGTTAAGTCCTCAGTCACCGATGCACGAATGGTCAAGTCACCATCAGCCAAATCGCCCATTTCATTCAGCAATCGCAAAATCGCATCCTGATTCTTACGGTTTTCAGACTCTGAAGCCAAACGACGTTTCACTGACTCTTGATTGAATACTCGAACCAACAACAACAATGAAGCCAAGGCGATTGCAATCAGAATCACCTCAACAATAGTAACTACAACACCACCCACTGAGTTGCTGTATTGCTCAGCCAGTGATTTTGTATCAGTGAGTAATTTTTCTGAATCACGAACAATCGCTTGATTGGCCAAGCGCGTGTTGACCAGCGGCTGCATATTCTTCGAGAACGCGCTCACCACCACTTCGAAATCTTTAAATAGAACCTGAATTTGCTCTAATTTCTTCGCCATTTCTGTGGTCGTTACAGGGCGAATTTGTAGATCTGGATTGCCGTCCAAAAACGAAAGAACAATCTCGTTAAATGTTGATACATCCTTACCGAGCAAGAAGACCACCTCAGGATTAATCAACTCACCTGCCAACATTGCATTGGCATTTTTAGAAGTTCGCTGCGATAACATCGCCAACTGATTGGCATAATCTAATTCTCGCAAAGTACCGCCACTATCAGCAAGAAGCGAGGCGAACTGCTGAGTTTGCTCTAATAGTTTGGCATCATTGCTATTAATACCTTCAACGCTATTACCCACCGCCATCAGCGCCGATTTTTGTTTCAAAATTGTATCTACAGTTGGTCGACTTGGGTTTGGACGAAACGAAGTGTTCCAAACCGTTTCAATGAGCGCTAATTGCTCAGCACCTGATACTTGAAAAATATTCCAAGCACTTTGACCATCCATAAGACGATTCAAACTGTCATTAAATCGATTATAAGACTCGTCCAACACCTTAAATGCTTCTGGATTACCACGCACGGCCTGTGTTGACGCACGAGCAATACGCTGCGACAACATCTGCATCTCAGTCGCAGTGGCTTGATTATCCGCATTGATACTGCTCGAACGGAAAGAAAGAAATGCAGTTACGGCGAACAAAGCCACACTCAGCACCATTGCAACCAGGAAAATTGCCATTTGCTGACGTGCAGGCAGGTGACCAATCAATGGAATCGGCTTAAGCGACTGAACATCATCGCCTTCTGGCAAACGAATTTTATCAAGAATCCAAGTTGTTCTAGATGGGTCGAATGATTTTTTATTTTCACCCGGCCGAGATTTGCCAGCCTTGTCACTACCAGAAAACAAGCCCTTGATGCGATCCATCACTGCCATGCTACCTCCCGCGCCACCCCAGAGTGACTTTTGATTTTTTTATGCAATCCCAGTCTGCAAAAATGCAGGCTCATTCACTAATTTCACCACATCCAAGACCTTCCACGACTGGCCGGCAGCATCTTTGTATTTGCCCCCCACCCAAGCCGGTTCAGTTCCTTCAAGCGCTTCTTGCTCTAAGTCAGCCAAATGCTTCAAACCCATCATTTTATTTACCAACACCGAAGCGTGCGGTAGGTGGCGTGGCTGCAGCAGAACCAAGCGAGCAAGCAAAGTAAACCCTTGATGTTGCTGACCAAAAAACGCAGGTAAATCAACCACGCTCACCAAATTACCGCGAATATTAGCCACGCCCTTAAACCACGAGTGCGCAAGCGGCACGCCGGTGACAGAAGGCATGGGCATCACTTCAGAAACATCTGCCAAATCAACCAACCAATTATCATTGCCGATTTGCAAACCCAAGCGAGCATCCACCTGCGCCACTGTCGTCGCCGTTTGTAGACGCTGCATTACCCCTTGCTGGTACTCACGCAAACTTACTCGCGCAGTGATTCGCTTAGCCATATGACGCCCTCAATCACTTCGCCTTATAGCGATGCGATTTTATTCAGCAATTCTTGTGGATCGACAGGCTTAACCACATATTCGGTAGCACCTTGGCGCTTGGCCCAAACCATATCAGTTTCTTGATTTTTCGAAGTACACATGATGATTGGAATATTTTTAGTCGCATCATCACGCGTAATAGTGCGTGTAGCTTGGAAACCATTCATTCCAGGCATCACAACGTCCATCAAAATCAAATCAGGCATAATTTCTTTAGTACGAGCGACAGCTTCTTCGCCCGACTCTAAGGTAATAATTTGAAATCCGTTCTTAGTGAGTAACTCACCAAGAAAATGACGCTCGGTTGGCGAGTCGTCCACAATCAGAATCTTTTTGATCGTCATAGCTTAAAGTCCATTAGTTTTAAATTAGGTTGCACTCGTCGCGTGAGTGCCAACGGCTGCCAATAGGCTGTCTTTGGTAAACGGTTTGGTTAAGTATTCATCAGAGCCGACCATGCGCCCACGAGCGCGGTCAAACAAACCATCTTTTGAAGACAACATCACCACTGGAGTCGATTTGAAGCGCGGGTTCTTTTTAATTAAGGCGCAAGTCTGATAACCGTCTAGACGAGGCATCATTACATCCACAAAAATCACATCGGGGTGGTTATCCGTAATTTTAGCCAAAGCATCAAACCCATCTTCAGCCAAAATCACAGTGCAGCCAGCTTGCCCTAAGAATATTTCAGCGCTGCGTCGAATGGTATTGCTGTCATCGATAACCATCACCTTAATACCAGCAAGACTAGACATAGATTTCCCCATTACTGGTCGACTAAGACCGATTTCATTGCCAACTCAGCGCTGTCAGATAGTACACCTACGGCAGGTGAACAGATGAACAGATTATACGTAGTGGAAAATCATAATGCCTGCGAGAGATATTAGACAAGGCTAATAACGGCAGGTGTTGGCATTTACCGCCAAACTGCACATGAAATGAGCATAAAAAAAGAAACCCCGACCAGAAACGTGCCAGATCGGGGCTATATAGAGCGCCTCGTCATAACGAAGCCCCGCTCAGGGAGGAAAAGCGGGAGGTGCAGGGGCGCACCTCTGATTAAGATAGTTTTTCTAAACAAAACATCAAGAAATTGAGTCGCCGCCTGTCGGTTCAACGCCCTCTTGCAACTCGGTGGCAGCTGCAAACCAGCCACCAACAACCTGCTCAACCTCATCAACGCCCTGCTTTTTCAAACTAGAAAACAATTGAACCGTAATCATTGCGTCATCAGCAAATTCGGCTTTCACTGTTCGCAGCGCTAACGCTTTTTCTTGATTATTTAATTTATCGGATTTAGTCAGTACACAGTGAATTGGCTTTCCGGTAGGTCTAAACCAAGCCAGCATATTACGGTCAAGCTCTGTCAAAGGACGGCGACTATCCATGATGAGTACGAGGCCAATTAAATTATCGCGATGCGATAAATACTGCGCCAGCAAGCCTTGCCAGTGCTTACGAATACGCTCTGGTACTTCTGCATAGCCATAGCCAGGCAAGTCGACGAGACGACGCTCATTGCCAAAATCAAAATAATTGATGTGTTGCGTACGACCTGGTGTTTTAGAGACATAAGCTAAGCGGGTAATATTGGCGAGCGTATTAATCGCGCTTGATTTCCCCGCGTTCGAGCGTCCCGCAAAGGCGACTTCTACACCTTCATGCGGTAAAGTTTTTAAATCATTTACAGTTGTGAGGAACTGTAGACCTTGAAATAGGGACATCTGTGGGTGCCATTGTGGTTTGTATCGGAGTCTTGCTATAGAATACCAGTATTTACATGATTATCGTCGGCACCTTAGACCGACGTACTCCACATACGGGAGCGGATTTATGCGCAGCATGTCTGTTGCAGTGAGCATTACAGCACTTTTGATGATGTCACCAGCCGTTTTTGCGGCCAATTTAAAAGGCGATCCTAGCAAGGGCAAGGTTATCGCTGATCAAGTCTGCGCAGCCTGTCACGGTGTAGATGGAAACAGCGCGGCCAGCGCCAATCCTAGTCTTGCTGGACAACACCCAGAATATATCATTAAACAGTTGCAAGAATTCAAGAGCCAAAAGCGTAAAAATGCCATTATGCTCGGAATGGCAACGCCATTGTCTGATGCTGATATGGCCAACGTTGCAGCCTATTTTAGCCAGCAAAAGCCAAAACAGCGTGGTGCGTCGGATAAAGCATTGATTGAAGCCGGTAAGAAAATCTATCGCGGTGGTATTGCTGCGAAGAGTGTTCCAGCCTGTATGGCCTGTCATGGCCCAGCTGGCGCAGGAATTCCATCGCAATACCCACTCATGAAGGGTCAACACAGCGCTTATACGATTGCTCAGCTAAAAGGCTTCCGCGACGGTGAACGCACCAATAATTTACCAATGACGGAAATTGCAGCCAAGATGTCTGATGCTGAAATAAAAGCCGTCGCTGAGTATATTCAATCGATTCACTAAGCGTCGCCCGGAACTCATTCCGGTTTTCGCGTACTAAAGGGGGCGATTCGCCCCTTTTTTGATTTTACAATGACACAAAAATCCACCTCATTTCGACGCGCCTTGTTCGATTTATTATCGTCAATGCGCTTTGCCATCAGCTTACTGACCATATTGGCGATTGCTTCAATCATTGGTACGGTACTTAAGCAAAATGAACCCTATGTAAATTACCGCGTTGAGTTTGGTGATTTCTGGTTCAGCATTTTTGAGCCACTCGGCCTTTTTGACGTCTATCACTCGGTCTGGTTTTTAGTCATTCTGGCCTTTTTGGTTTTTTCGACTTGCTTGTGTATTTGGCGACATTTCCCTGGGCTAATTCGCGAAATCCGTGGTTACCGTGAAAAAGCCAGCCAGAACTCGCTGCGCCTGATGTCACATCACCATGAAACTGATGCACCACTCGAGCAAACTCAAGTTCTTGCCCACCTGACTGAACACGGTTATCGCTATCGCTTGCGTACAGACGGCGACGCTACTTTAGTCGCGGCGAAAAAAGGCAGCTGGCAGCGCTTAGGCTATTTATTCACCCATTCTGCGATTGTGGTGATCTGCATTGGTGGCTTGATGGATGGCAATTTGCCGCTCAAAGTCATGGAAATGCTCAATATCAAGACTTCAGAAACACGCAATATTCCACAAAGCCAAATTCCAGAACAATCACGACTCGCCGCAAACAACCTGTCATTTCGTGGCAATGTCAATTTGAGCGAGGGCAGCTCAGCCAGTGTGGTGTTTCTGAATTCAGGCAATGGCTATTTCGTCCAAGAACTACCGTTTGTTCTCAAACTAAAAAAATTCCATATTGAGCATTACTCGACCGGCATGCCAAAACTATTTGCCAGCGATGTCGATGTGCTCGATTTGAAAACGGGCGCCTTGCTGCAAAGTGGCACTGTTAAAGTCAATCATCCTTTGATCGTCGATGGCGTTGCGATTTACCAAGCTAGTTTTGGTGACGGAGGCTCTGGTCTGGACTTTATCCAGTGGGACCTCACTACGCATCAGCAATCTAAATTGGCGGCGAACTCGCAAAGCGAAGTCGAACTCAAGATTGGCCAAGAACAATACCGCCTAGAAATCGGTGACTTACGACCTTTCAATATCGAAACGCTCGACAAACCGGCGGAAGACACTTCGGCCGTCGCAGTGAGTCAATTCCAAACAGCACTAGCCTCAGCACAATCGGTTAAAAGCGATAAAAACTTACGTAATCTCGGTCCAACTATTCAATTCAAAGTTCGCGATAACGCGGGGCAAGCGGTTGAATACCAAAACTACATGCAACCCTTTATCGAAGCAGATGCAAGCTATTTCTTGACGGGTATGCGTAAAGAGGTATCAGCCCCATTCGCCTTCACACGTATACCTCTCAACGAAGATATGCAGCTTGATAGCTATATGCGCTTTAGAGCTGCCGTACTCAATCCAAAACTCCACGCTGAAATTGCTAAACGCACCGCAGCCAAAGCACTCAAGGCCGGCGGCGTCTCTAAAGAAGGTGAAGCACAATTTGCCGATATCACCCAAGGCGTACTAACTCAATTTAGCCAAGGTGGTTTCCCTGCCATTGAGCGGTTCTTGAATGAAAAAGTCCCCAAAGAGCAACGTCAAACGGTTGCGCAAACCTACTTAAAAGTGCTGCAAAGTGCTGCGATTGACGCCATGGATGTCGCTCAAGAACAAGCCGGACTAGCAATCATTCCAGTCAGCGAAGCACAGTATCGTTTCCTAATGGACAGTTTGGTGGCGACGAGCAGTCTTTTTGATTACGGCTCACCGACCTTGTTTGTGCTCAATGGCTTTAATGAAGTGAAATCCAGTGGTTTCCAACTGACCCGCTCACCGGGTAAGAATGTGGTTTATCTGGGCTCACTACTATTAATTTTGGGTATTTTCTGTATGTTTTACATCCGAGAAAACCGGATTTGGGTACGCATTGCCCCAAGTAAGACCTTGATTGCGATGAGTAGTAATCGTAAAACGGCCGATTTAGACCGTGAGTTTGATGCGCACATAGCCGCGCTGACCTCAACCACCCAGCCAACACACCGAGCCACGTGAAAATGAATACCTTGAGTTTAAAAAACCGCCGCTTTAACTGGATCGATTTGCTTTTTAGCATTGTGATTTGCGGCACCGCGCTAATCGCGTGGCAAAAATATCACAACTACCTCGATTATTACGAGCAGGGTATTTTACTCGGCACGGTGGCCGGCTTGATTTGGTTTGGCTGGTTTTGGCCCGCAATGCGCATTTTCTTCCCTGTCTGTGCCGTACTCTCACTGATCGCCATCAACGTATACGATGGCGACCTGAGTCGAGGTCAAAGCGCATTTTGGTTGAAGTACGTCCTCGCCAGCCAGTCGGCGGTGATGTGGATGTCGGTGTTATTTTTCCTCGCCACAATCATGTATTGGGTGGGTTTACTGCGAAAATCAGCCACATCCCTCAGTATTGCCTGCGGCCTCACTTGGGCTGCAGCGGGTGCTGCCATGATTTCGAAACTGGTACGCTGGTACGAGAGCTACCTCATCGGCGCCGATGTAGGCCATATTCCAGTCTCCAATTTGTATGAAGTCTTTATTTTGTTCTGTCTGATGACAGCCTTGATGTACTTGTATTACGAAAGCAAATTTGCCGCCAAAAGCATGGGCGCTTTTGTCTTGCTGGTGATTTCTGCAGCCGTTGGTTTTATTCTCTGGTACTCATTAGATCGTCAAGCGCATGAAATCCAGCCACTAATCCCTGCCTTACAATCATGGTGGATGAAGATTCACGTACCTGCCAATTTCGTCGGTTACGGTAGTTTTGCAATCGCTTCTATGCTCGGCATCGCGCAACTCTTATCGGCGCGCGGCATTTTGACCGATAAGCTACCTAGTTACGACACTTTAGGCGAAGTAATGTACAAAGCCATCGCCGTTGGCTTCTTATTCTTCACGATTGCCACTGTACTCGGTGCAATGTGGGCCGCTGATGCATGGGGTGGCTACTGGAGCTGGGATCCAAAAGAAACTTGGGCGCTGATTGTCTGGCTCAATTACGCCGCATGGTTACATGTACGGCTGATTAAAGGCTGGCGCGGCGATATTCTGGCGTGGTGGGCGGTGATTGGTTTATTTGTTACAACGTTTGCCTTTATTGGCGTCAATATGTTTTTATCGGGCCTACATTCTTATGGTGGTTTATAGGCCGTGATCGCCAACTAGAAAAGCCGCTTATCTTATTGAGCGGCTTTTTTTTCACACCGAATTGTCCTTGCAGTCTTGAATAAATAAACGCTTATTCGAGATCATCATGGATCATACTTTTTACGAAAAAACGGCGGCAGGACAGCAAGAAATCAGTAGTCGTAGCGCCAACTTGAGCTTTCGTGAGCGACAACTCTTGATTGTCATTGATGGGCAAATGAGTGTCGAAGCACTCACAAAATTGATGCCACTCAGTGATTTATTGGTTCGACTAGAAAAACTACAAGCAGCGGGATTCATTACTCAACTCGATGCCTCAGCGACTACGACCCCAATAGGCAGCAAGCCACTACCCAGCGCTGCGGCTCTCGCAGAAATCAGAAGCATATTACACCAAGGCAATATGTTGTACTTAGGTGGAGAATTTACAACAGCTTTGCAGTCCCAATTCGATCATGCAGAAACGCGCCAAGAACTCGAACACTTGATTGCAGAGTGGTATGAAGAATTACTAAACCAAGGAAAAATGCGCTATGCAGAGCAGCAGCTAGGGCAGATCAGGCTTCTACTGTCTGCTAGTAGTTAATGTTCCGCAACATTTTCTTACGCATAACAAGGAATAACCCCGATATCATGAAATGCTTATTTTAATGTAGCCTGTGGCAAAGCTGTTCAGAGACCGCCCATGAATACGAATACCATTTTTAGCAAAACAGAAGCCGGCCTTCGCGAAGTCCAAACCCGCAGCGCCGGTTTTCCGATTCGACTCCGTCAAATCCTCATCATGATTGATGGACATAAACGCTTTGATGACTTGCTCGGTCTGCAACCCAATCCGGACGAGTTAAAAAAACAACTTGAACAGCTAATGGAATTACAGTTAATCACCAATACTGGCGTCGATGATTTACGTCCACCCGTCACTCGACCCAGTACGGCAACGCCTGCAGCGACACCTGCGCCAGAGGCAGCAGCGATCAACGCAAACAAACCATTACCCAGTGCGAGTGCGCGAAACAAAATTCGCCGCATCATGGCCATGACGGATCAGGCTTACCTATCTAACAAATTAGAATTCATGATCAGTGACATATTTGACACGATGACCACCACTGAGGATCTGAACTTTTGCATCGACCGCTGGCAAAAAGCGATGAAAGACGCCGGCCATACCGATATGGTCGACGCCTATATGTTTCAAATTAGGTCGGCGCTAGCGGGTTAATTTGCGTCGCTAATAAAGCCTCAGTGAACAAGCGCCAATCTGGCGCTTGTTCACCTTCAACAATCACTTCAAACCGACTATCCCGCCGATAAGCCGCAGGCAGCGCACTGGTCATACCATCGACCCAATCAAATCGATACCAATCTCGCTCCGTATTAAATATCCCTTTAGCTCGCGTAATTCCATCAATACCCAGTGTCGCGGCACTCGACATGGCTGTAAATAAATCCGCCACCTTGCCACTGCTAAACATCGTCTCTGGCGAAAAAATCCACCCGCAACTGTGCGACCCTAAACTTGACTGCGTTTTACAAATCGGCCACACCTCTGGCTCTTGGTTTACTTGAGCCACCGCGCTCTTAAGTCGATTAGGCCGAGTGAGGGACGACGAATAAGCGCCATGATGCGCGCCTGTTGGGCGGACATGATCTAATGAATCAGGCCAACGCTCGGGATGAAGTTCCAAATCCAAAAGTTCGGGCGAGAAAAGCCCTTTCACACTACGCACCATCGCTAATTTCGGCGGAAAGAAAGCTGCGCCCATTGCCTCTGCGCGTTGAATTTGTGCTTCATCGGCAATATCGCTCTTGTTCATTACCAAGACATCGGCAAGTTGCAATTGATCTCGCCATGTTTCGTGCAAGGTGTAGCGCTGATCTTCCAAATGGCGCGGGTCGAGCAAAGTAATCACGGCACGAACTTCAAACGCACTCGCCAACATCGGATCACGCAATAAATCGATAATTCCCGCCGGATGCCCCAAACCCGACGGCTCAATCAACAAACGATCAGGACGCTTGCCGCGAGCTAACTTACCTAATGTCACGCGCAACATCGGGCTAGTCGTGCAACAAATGCAGCCACCCGGTACTTCTGCTACCTGCAAGCCATCGCCGAGTGATGAAAGCGTGGCGCCATCAATTCCGACCTCACCAAACTCATTAACCACAATCGCCCAATACTCATCCGCTGGCTTTTGAGCCAATAAATTCATCACCGCCGTGGTCTTACCTACGCCTAAAAATCCAGTAATCAAATTGACTGGGATTACTTTATTGCTCATAAAAATCCAATAGGTATATCAAGCTAGCCATTAATAATCATCGCACACCAAGCAATACATCAACTACTGCTTGGTGCAGGTTTATGCTCACGCTTTTTCGAATCATCAGTATGCAATAAACTCATCGCAGGACCTGTTTCACCCTTCACGACCTTGGGCAATACGGCCAGTGACTTCAAAATTGCGTCATCAATTAAGTCTTGCTCTTCTTTACGTGGCGGCTTGAGTACAAAATTAGCTACTTCATTTTTGTTGCCAGGATGGCCAATACCTAAACGCAAACGCCAAAAATTCGGCGTTGATAGATGCGCTTGAATGTCTTTCAAACCATTATGACCGCCGTTACCGCCACCTTGCTTGAGCTTCACCAAGCCCGGCGCAATATCCAATTCGTCGTGCACAACAAGGATTTCATCAGGCAGGATTTTATAAAACTGCGCCAAAGCAACCACGGCAAGTCCACTGCGATTCATATAGGTTTGCGGTTGCAACAACCAAATATCTTGGCCAGCAATTTTAACTCGGCCGCTAAAGCCATGAAATTTACTATCATGCCGCAGTGAAATCTGCCCATCGCGCGCCAGATGATCGACCAGCCAAAATCCAGCATTGTGCCGCGTAGCCTCATATTCTGCGCCGGGATTTCCCAAGCCTACTATCAACTTAATCGCCATCCTGCCCTCAATGCAACAACTCAAATAAGACCGCTATGATACCTGCGTGTACCTCACTTCTGCAGTGTAACGATGACAGATTTATCACTCCCCCAGCCAATTCGATCAACTGAGTCTTACTCATTAAGTAGAAAAGCTAAAAACCAAGGTGGTTTTTCAAAAATTTGCGAATAATTACAACGTAACCCTAGTTATGTACGATACTGAGACCTGCTATATTTTATTAAACCGTGATTCAAACTGCTTCAACGCGCCTGCACTCTGGCGCGAGTCAGGAGATAGGTATGTCAGTTAGTCAGCGCTTAATTGCACTTTGCCTTGCCATCAACATCGTTTGCTTAGTCGCAATCTTGAGTGCCATTCAATATTTTGACTCGGCTTGGCTGCCTTGCTTATTGGGAGTTCCCCTCTCAGCAGTTTTACTCTTTATTGCTGTGCAATTCCAACTGCGCCCCTTACAACAACTCAGCAGCACGATGCAAAGTCTGGCTGCGAGTGGCGGAGACCTCAACACTCGAATTGCAATTAATTCAAGCGATGAATTTGGTGAGATTGCGAGGGGTTTTAATCAATACAGCCAAAACCTACAGGGCACCTTCCGCGAAGTACAGCGTGATATGGAAGGCCTCTCACTTGGCTTGCGTGAACTCACTACGGTCACCGGTCAATTAGTTAAAGACAGCCACACGCAATCAGACTACGCAGCAGCAACAGCGGCAGCGGTCGAAGAAATAACCGTGAGCATTACGCACATTGCCGATAACGCCAACGATGTCGACCAGACTGTGGGAGAAACACAGGGCTTATCCAGCATCAGCGCTGCTGCCGTGCAAGGCGTCGCTGATGAAGTGGGCCAGATGACCGCCTCATTTGAGCTACTTGGCGAAACCATGGGTACACTGAGCAAACATTCGCAAGAAATCGGCACCATTGTCAGTGTTATTAAAGACATCGCCCAACAAACCAATTTATTGGCTCTCAATGCCGCCATTGAAGCCGCCCGGGCCGGAGAGCAAGGCCGTGGCTTTGCAGTTGTGGCTGATGAAGTGCGTAAATTGGCCGAACGCAGTGCCAGCGCGACGGTTGAAATCACGCAGCGCATCGAAACGGTTGATCGTGAAACACAGAATGTCGTTGCCTCAATGAATAGTACCGCAGGCCGAATTACCGGCAGCGCAGAGCGCGCAGAAGACGCGCGCCAGCAAATGCTGACCATTGGTGAGCGCATGTCCACCGTGGTTACCGTGGTCAAAGAAATTGCTGATTCAACGCGTGAACAAACTGCCGCCAGCACAACGATGGCGCGCTCGGTTGAGCAGATCAATAATATGAGTCAATCGAGCGACTCAGCGCTACAACAAGCCAAACGAGCATTAGAGCAGTTAGATGTTCGCGCCCGAGAATTGATGGAAGCGGTGGGTAAATTCCAACTGGGCGACATTGAAGTGCTACACAGCTGGTTTGCCGCCAGTGGTTTTCGCGCCGTCGCCGACATCAAAGCCCGTCTGAATAAAATTAACCATCACTGGTCAGATAATCACAACGGTAAAGACGTACCGGGCATGCTGAAAAAGGCTGTCGAAGCAGGTAACTTACCAACTGCAGTCGCCATTGGTGGCGTAAAAATCCAAAACTGGACGGGTCGTGACATTTTTGCCAATCTAGATTCCCTAGCGCACGCGCAACAATGGAATCAAATTCTGCCCAAAATTTTAGACGACCAAATGCATGCCGAAGGGCATTATGTGGCCGTGCCACTGGGCGTTGCACGCGTTAATGTACTTTGGGTCAATGCAGCCATTATGCGGCGCATTAACCAAGTGCGCGCACCGAGCACGTGGGACGAGTTCATTCAACTGTGCGAACGCCTGCAAGCTGCGGGCATTACGCCGATTGCACACAGCGAAGTAAAATGGCAAGTTGCCACCTTATTCGAAGCCGTAACGCTCGGCGTGTGCGGTGCCAATCATTACATCAATGCATTCAGCAAACTTGATCAATCAGCACTCTCTGGCGCACAAACCATCAAAGCGCTTGAAATGTTCCGCCGAATTAAACCCTTCTGCTCCGTCGACCCCGTTGGGCGTGAATGGAACCTCGTGACCGCCGACATTATTAATGGCCGCGCAGCGATGCAATTAATGGGCGATTGGGTTAAAGGCGAATTTGATACCGCCGAAAAACAAGCCAATACCGATTATCTATTTTGGGCTTCGCCAACCCAAAATGGTGAATACAGTTTTGCTGCCGATACACTGACCTTCTTTAAACAAAAAGATCCGGCACGGCAAAAAGCGCAAACTGACTTTGCAACCTTGCTCATGACGCCCGAAGTGCAAATTGCCTACAACAAACACAAAGGTAGTATTCCCGCCCGAACCGATATCGACCTGAACCAACTTGATGCTTATGGCAAAGCTTCAGCGCAAGACTTCACTCAAGCATCAAGCAAAAACACCCTCGTTCCTTCTTGGGCGCACAATATGGCAGTGCAAGATGATCTGAAAAAAGCATGGATTGAAGTCGTTTATGAATACTGGCAAAACGACAACCTCAGTGCGAGCGCAACCGCTAGCAAATTGGCCGCTATTGCCAGAAAGTAAGTGATTCAATCGACATAAAAAAACCCGCCGAAATCGGCGGGTTTTTCGTTGAAAGCAAAAAAGTTAAAATTAACCTTTTGCGCCATTCAACATAGAAACGGCCAAATCTGCACCGCGCAATAGCGATACCAATTGAACGCCTTCTGGCAAAGCGATGTCAGACAAGTGAACTGACAAGTTACCTACTGCCAAGTTAGATTGGTCAACAGTAATGAACTCTGGCAATTTAGAAGCAACGCAACGAACCATAACTTCTTTCAATACATTGCTGATTGCGCCGCCTTGCATCTTCACGCCGAGGCAAGTGTCGCCACCAACGAAGTGCAATGGAATACGCAATTCAATTACAGACTCAGCGTTCACACGTTGGAAGTCGATGTGTTGAACTTGTTGTTTGAACGGGTGGTATTGAACCGCACGAACAACAACTTGCTCAGCAGCGCCGCCATCAACAGACAAGCTGATCAAAGCAGTGTGGAATTTTTCATCTTGCAGCGTGTAGTACATGCTGTTGTGATCCAGGTTGATTGCAACTGCATCAGCAGCGCCACCGTAAACGATACCTGGCAATTGGCCAGCTTTACGCAGGCGGCGGCTCGCACCAGTGCCCTGCTGTGCGCGGCTTGTAGCTTTTAATTCGAAAGTCATTGTGATACTCCAATAGGAAAAATAACATACGCCCCCCGCGACCAGAGAAGCATACGATTCGGGGTATAGCCCCTGAATTCTTTTGAAACAAAGCCTACAGGTATATACATGTAGGCTTTTAAATACTTAATTAATCGACGAACAGACTAGAAACCGACTCTTCATTATTAATGCGGCGCATCGTTTCAGCTAAGAGACCAGCAATCGACACCACGCGAACGCGGCCACTCGCTTGCGCCAATTCGCTCACTGGAATCGTGTCAGTTACGACTACTTCATCCAATTCAGATTGCATGATGCGATCGACAGCTGCACCAGAAAACACAGCATGCGTGGCATAAGCCATCACGCGTTTTGCACCAAATTTTTTCAATGCTTCAGCGGCTTTACACAGCGTATTCGCGGTATCAATCATGTCATCGATAATCACGCAATCACGATCTTTTACGTCACCGATGATGTGCATCACTTCAGCTACGTTAGCTTTCGGACGACGCTTGTCGATAATCGCCATATCAACGCCCAACTGTTTCGCCATCGCACGAGCACGCAATACGCCGCCAACGTCTGGAGAAACAATCATCAGGTTTTCGTAGTTCTTGGCGCGAATATCAGCCAACAACACAGGGGTTGAGTAGATATTATCAACCGGAATATCAAAGAAACCTTGGATCTGGTCAGCATGGACGTCTACCGTCAATACACGATCAACACCAGCCACTTGCAGCATATTGGCAACGACTTTCGCTGAAATCGGTACGCGTGCTGAACGCGGACGGCGATCCTGGCGTGCGTAACCAAAGTAAGGAATCGCGGCAGTAATCCGACCTGCCGAAGCGCGTTTGAGTGAATCAACCATCAACATCATTTCCATGATGTTATCGTTCGTCGGAACACAGGTTGATTGCAGTACAAACACATCACGGCCGCGAACGTTTTCCAGCAATTCAACGGTCACTTCACCGTCAGAGAAGCGGCCAACTGTAGCGCGCCCCAATGAGATGTCCAGATGATTTACTACACGTTCAGCAAGGCGCGGGTTGGCGTTGCCGGTAAATACCATGAGGCTGTCGTAAGCCATTTCCAAATCCTGAAAAAACGAAAAGCGTGTAATTGATGTAATTACACGCTTTCTTTTTATAGGTGGCAGGGGAAGAAGGATTCGAACCTTCGCATGCTGGAATCAAAATCCAGTGCCTTAACCAACTTGGCGACTCCCCTAGCGATTTATGCGCTGACGTTTTCATCAGCGTATTCGTACAACGGGTGACGTTTTAGCGTCTGCACTGCAAAACCGTTGATACTTTCAAGAAGGCCGAATAATACAGCATCTACTTCGGCTTGTGAAGCAATTTCTGCAAATACACAGCTCCCCGATCCGGTCATTCTAGCAGGTGCAAATTGATTTAAATAATCCAAATGCCGACCGATCTCAGGATACTTCTGTACCGCGCAAGACTCTAAATCGTTCCGCGTCACAGCCTCCTCAAGGCCGCGAACTTTAATAGAGGGCGTATTTCTTGTCAAGTTAGGGTCTTTAAAAATTTCCGGTGTAGAAACATGCACCTGCGGGTGTAAAACCACAAAATGACGATCGGGTGTTTCGACTTCGGTCATCACTTCACCGATGCCCTCAACGAAGGCATTACGGCCAAAAATAAAGAATGGTACATCCGCGCCCAGCTGCAAGCCCAAGCCCATTAAATCGGTCCGCGACAGCTTGCCATTCCAAAGTCGATTGAGCGCCAGCAAGACCGTTGCCGCATCCGAGCTACCGCCCCCCATTCCACCGCCCATCGGCAAGCGTTTTTCAACGCGAATATCGACGCCGATTTTTGAAGTTGATTGCAATTTTGACTGCAGTAGTCGTGCTGCTCGTACAGTTAAATCGGTGTCAGCCGGTACACCCGGCATCGGGTTGTGATGCACGATTTGTCCATCATCGCGCAAGCGCAGATAAATTGTATCGTGCGCATCCACCAACTGAAAAACCGACTGCAGTAAATGATAACCATCAGCCCTTCGACCAACGATATGCAAAAACAGATTCAACTTGGCAGGTGCGGGATAAGCTAAAAAACCTTGCTCATCGGCAATAGGGCTAAAACTCATGGCGCAGCTGAACTCCATTCGCTAATCATCACGCGGATGCGTAAATCATCACGCGTTAATTCAATTTTATACGGCAAAGACCCATCCCGAAAATCAGTCGCGTTCACCAGCCAACCGCTTTGTGTGAATGAATCTCCCGCACGGGTAAATGGCAGTCTCGCATCGGGCAGGCCTCGCAACCACCAACGCATACCCGAGACCGGCAAGGTAAGGCCAGACAGGTTTTGCAACAAAGACTCTGGATCAGCCGCTGCTTCAGTGGTTTGCCCATGCTTGAGGGTGGCCGATACGATCTCGCCTTGCTGGTAGAGAATAGTTAGCTCAGCCAGCGTCGTTCCCAATGGGGTGGAGAGCGACAGTACATCGCGCTCGGGTGTCGCAAGCCAATCAAACTGAGCTGTATTAGCCTCCGTTTGGCTGCGAATATTGACCCGGCCTTGCGCAGCAAACCCTTCCGATGGCGGTTTGAGCGGTTTTTGTGCGCAGGCCGTTAACAACAGCAGTAAACCTAGTAGACCAAGTTTGAGAATGTGCAATTACATGCCCAATTTTTTACGGGTTGCGAGCAAAGCCTCATCATCGGCATCCAATAAGGAAGCGGCATCCAACACTTCAATGGCTTTGCTTTTATCTCCCGTCAGCCACAAGGCTTCTGCATAATGTGCGGCGACTTCTGGATCGGGTAAATCGGCATAAGCGCGCTCGAGCAAGGCTAAAGCCTCTTTCAATTTACCTTGTTTTAAACGCAGCCAGCCCAAGCTATCGAGAATCACAGGATTGTTAGGATCTTTGGTGATTGCCTTAGTGAGATAGGTATCAGCCTCAGCCAATCTATCCGTCCTGTTTGCAAGGATATACCCAAGCGCATTCAGGCCTTGTACATGATCGGGATTCAGCGCCAAGTAACGCAACAAATCCGCCTCGGCACCAGCGATATCGCCCAGCATGTCTAAATACAAAGACCGATCATAGTAAAGCTCTGCTTGCTTTGGGTGCTGCGTGATCGCGGCGGTGATGGTGTCACGCGCACGCGCTAGGTCTTTTCTTTCTCGCCAAACTTGAGCCTCAATCTGTGCCTTGCTGATTTGCTGATCAACGGTCACAACAGGTAAGGCGGCCAATGCCACATCAGCCTCAGCTTGCTGACCCGTCTTGGCGTACAAGCGAGGTAAACGATTTTTTACTCGCGCCGACTGCTCTTCACCGACTTGCAAATACCATTTAATAGCCTCTTTATCCCGGTGCTGCTGCTCAGCAATTTGCCCTAAGTAAACCCCCAGCTGCGCCACGCTTTTAGGGCTGACGGTGACTGCGCGCTCCAAGTAACTCTGCGCTTTATCTAAATCTCGTAGCTCCAGCGCGACTAAACCAGCCCCCACCAAAGCTTCAAGCTGACGAGGATCTTGGGAAAGTGCCGCTTCATACTGCTGCTGAGCCAGTTCATAGTTTTGATTCTCGGCAAAACCTCGCGCTTGCGCGATGGAAATCGCCGAAGACTTTGGATTGGCCTTGGCTGCATCTTGCAATAAGCGCTTAACTGCAACGCTATCCTTGCTACCTAGCAGCTGCACTTTATAGAGCACCGCGGGCTCCCAAGATGGGCGTAGTTTTAAAGCGGCATCCAATTCCTGCAAGGCCAATGCATCTTGACTGGCATTGCTAAAGGCGACAGCACGTGCAAAGTGAGCCTCTGGCATATTCAGATGAGGCTCGGTTAACTGTTCAGTCACCGAAATCACCGCAGCACGGTCTGCATCTTTATCCCAGAGTTGATGCATTTGCATAAAAAACGGGGCCATTTCCGCTGGCTTGGCATTGAGCATGACCCGCAAATGAGGCTCAACTTGATCCAAACGTTTACTGCGAATCAACAAACCGACCAAGATTTGTCGCGCCTGTATCGAATAAGGCGCACCCGCCACCCACAATAGAGCAGCATCTTGCGCCAAGGCCAACTGCCCTGCTGTTAAGGCCAGCTGCGTTGCGCGCTGCGCCGCACGAGGGTCTTGAGTACGATTTGCAATATCGAGCCACGCTTGCGCGCCCAAAGCAGGATTACCGCGCTGCGCAGCCACATCGCCCACCAAAAAGCGCATCAACAACTCATCGCTGAGCTCCACTTTAGGCAGCATGTCAGGGTTATAGCCATTGACCTTGTTGACCTCAGAACCCTCAGTCGCGGCTTCAGCGACAGCAGATGCTGCAGTGACCGGCGCCACAGGCGCTAATGCGGCACAGCCTGTCAATCCCGCAATAAATACGGCCAGCAATGAGTGCATGTGCAGTGACATAGAGGATTCCAAAATTTGAAAGTTAAGACGCGATATTAGGTAAACTTGGGGCGAAAGTCCAACTAGCAAGCTGCGAGACACCTTATGCCCGAATTACCCGAAGTAGAAACGACCCGCCGCGGCATTCACGATCACCTACTGAATACCACAGTGAGCGAGTTGATTATTCGCAACGGCCGCTTGCGCTGGCCAGTACCAAGCGATTTACCTGAATTACTTCGTGGAAAAACAATATACAGCATAGCTCGCCGCGCCAAATATTTGCTACTGGGATTTGAGCACGGCACACTGATTATTCACTTGGGCATGTCGGGCAGCTTGCGCGTTTTAACTGAAGCCTTCCCTGCAGAAAAACATGACCATATCGATTTAATTCTCAATAACGGCAAAAGGCTTAGGTATCACGACCCACGTCGCTTTGGATCTTGGCTGTGGTGCAATACCCCAACTAAAGAACACCCACTCTTAAAAGCACTGGGGCCTGAGCCTTTATCTAGTGACTTTGATGCCCCCTATTTATTCACCAAACTCAGCGCCCGTAAAACTGCGATCAAACAGCTCATTATGGATAACGCGATGGTGGTCGGGGTCGGCAATATTTACGCCTCCGAATCCCTGTTTCGCGCCTGCATTGCGCCAACGCGCAGCGGCAACAGCCTCAGTCTGTCTGAAGTCACACTGTTGGTTACTGCCATAAAAGAAACACTCCATGAAGCGATTGCTGCAGGCGGCAGCACTTTGAAGGATTATGTTGATAGTGATGGGCGCGAAGGCTATTTTATGATCAATAGCTATGTGTATGGTCGAGCCGAACAGCCTTGCCGGCTATGCGGTACAACAATAAAGACAATTCGACAAGGTCAGCGAGCGACATTCTTTTGTACGCAATGCCAGCATTGACAATAAATATGGCAAGCGGCATAAAGCAACACTAATATTGATGCAGATGACATCTGCGTAGCGCTGCAGCGCGAGGGGTATGAATGAGTACAGATTTCCTAAAACAAGAAGAAGTCGCCGCCAATGACCATTTGGTCGCGGATTTTCAGGCCTACAGCGCATGGCGCGGCTCATTAACACAATCGATTGCCCAGCTTTCGCGCTGGCTGTCTGAGCAAGACTTGAACGACTCGCAAACCACCTTGCGGATTCAAGGTCTGGTTGATCGCCTCAAAGAAGATAAACTCAATATCGCCTTTGTCGCCGAGTTTTCGCGCGGCAAATCAGAACTCATTAACGCGATTTTCTTCGCGCATTACGGCAAACGCATTCTGCCATCGAGCGCCGGCCGCACGACGATGTGCCCAACCGAGCTATTACACGACGGTTCGCGCGCACCTTGCCTGCAATTGCTGCCGATTGAAACGCGTGGCGACAATGTCACCACCGTTGAATACCGTAATTACCATGATGAATGGCACAATATTCCATTGAATATCGACGACGCCGATTCAATGCAAGAGGCCTTCAAAGAAATCGGCCGCACCCAGCGCGTGAACGCTGATACGGCCAAGAAATTTGGCCTCTACGACGAAAGCGACCCGGATCAAGTTGTTGCACTCGATAAAAATGGCGAAGTCGAAATTCCGTGCTGGCGTCATGCGATTATCAATTTCCCACACCCGCTGCTCGAACAAGGCTTGGTCATTCTAGACACGCCAGGTTTGAACGCGATTGGTACCGAGCCCGAATTGACGCTCAATCTGCTACCGAACGCGCATGCGATTTTGTTTATTTTGGCGGCCGACACCGGCGTCACCAAATCAGACATCGAAGTTTGGCGCAATCACATTGTGCGCAACCAAAGCGGCAAACGTGGCCGTTTGGTCGTACTCAATAAAATTGACGGTCTTTGGGACGACTTACGCAGCAGCGCTGAAATCGAAGCTGAGATCGCCAAGCAAGTCAAAACCACCGCCGATCTTTTGGCGATGCCAAGCACGCAAATTTATCCGGTTTCGGCACAAAAAGCCTTGCTCGCCAAAGTACAAAATGACGACGCATTACTAACCAAATCGTGCCTCTTGTCACTTGAACGCGCGCTATCGGATGATTTGCTGCCGGGCAAACAAGACATCGTCCGCGATGCAACGCAATCCGAAGTCGAAGACGTTGTATCGTCAATTCGTTCGATTTTGCAAGCGCGCCAAGACGGTGTGAAAGAACAGCTCACTGAACTCACTGGCCTGCGCGGCAAGAACCAAGACGTCATCGCGCAAATGATGGCCAAAGTGCAAGAAGACAAAAAGCACTTTGAACAAGGCTTAGTTCGTTTCCAAGCGTTGCGCTCCGTGTTTACCCAGCAGACTAACAAACTATTTTCTTTGCTCGGTAAAGACGCGCTCAAAGCCGAAATCGAACGCATCCGCGACCAAATGGATCGCAGCCTATTCTCGTTCGGCGAAGGTGGTTTACGTTCGACGATGGATAAATTCTTCATCGACGTGAATGGCTCGATTGCCAAATCGGCCGAACAAGTGGCCGAAATTCAAGCGATGATGGCGGCGATGTACAAGAAATTCAGCGAAGAGCACGGTCTAGGCCAAGTGACGCCACCGCCGTTTTCAACACTGAAATACCACAAAGAACTCGCGCGACTGGAAAAATCATTCCGCGAGCATTTCAACACCGTTGGCAACTTGCTCACCACCAGCCAAGGCCGCTTGACGCGCAAATTCTTCGAAACCGTCGCCAGCCGTGTGGTGTATGTGTTTGAAGTCGCCAACCGCGATGTGGAAAACTGGCTCAAAGCCGTGATGGCGCCGATGGAAACGCAAGTGCGCGAACATCAATTGCAATTGCGCCGCCGCCTTGAAAGCATTAAACGCATTCATAACGCGACTAATACCTTGGAAGATCGTATCCAAGAATTGGATGAAATGAACCGTCAGCTCACCGACCAAATCGCCGAACTGAACGGCAAATTGCGCCAAGTCTACGGCGCACTGCATGCAGAAATGCAGGATTTCGCCGCGAAAGCCGCATAAGCTTTTGTAGTCCGAAACGAAAACGCAGCTCGAAATGAGCTGCGTTTTTTGACCTCACAAATCCATGCTGTATTCAACCGCAGTCCTTCATGAACAATCGCTACACACAAATACCCGAAGATTGAAAGAAACTCACTGCCAACTCAGCCGTTTGTTGATGGATTAAACGCCGCTCCACCATCGCATCATCACAACACAATTCGGGCAAGTATTGCTTCCCCGCAGGCGTCGCTTCGCACAGATATACATAATGATTGACCGCCTCATCCAGCACGGTTAACTTGGCCGCTGGAATCAGCTGCGCCAGATACATACCATTGCTTTTTGCAGGTGCAATTTGATCGCCCGCCGCGACAACGATATGCAACGGAATATCAATCTGGGCGACACCATCCGAAGTAAACACGTGACCTAAAGCAGTATTTAGCAACAAGACAGCGCGAACCCGTGGGTCCTTATACGACAAAGCATGTCGCTCCAACTCCAGATTAAATTCGGGATCACTGGCGATTAATTGTTCTCGCATCGCCAGTAAGCTTGAAAACTCTGGCGGAGCATCACACGAAGCATCGCGCTCATCGCTACTGCAAAAACGATACAATTCCGATAAATTACAAATTCCGCCCGCCACCGCCAACGCGGTGTACCCGCCCAATGAAAAGCCCGCAGCCGCGATTTTTTCAGCGGCAATCACTTCGCCAAACTCAACATGATCAAGCATAAAATCAATAACACGACTCAAGTCTGTCGCTCGCTCCCACCACAATAAAAAACCCTGCGGCAGATAAGGCTCCATACAAGTATTGCCATGATGCGAAATAGCAGCCGCGACAAAGCCTTGCGAAGCCAAATGCCGTCCTAGCCAGCCCATTTGCAAGCCCGAACCGCCAGTGCCGTGTGAGAGCACAATCAGCGGCCATTTGCCAGCCAACAATGGCGCATCTTTGGCGATGCCTTCAATCTGAAACAAACCTTCTTCACCACCAAAATAATGGGTTTGCTCAACTGCGCTATCGATTGCCGGATACCACACATCCAGCGACATCGGTCGAGCCCCTAGGCCTGCCCAGTGGGGTCTACTGGCATCTTGAAAAAATAATGTTTGGCTACCCGCTTTATAAGTCATCTGATCTCGCTCAAAATATTTAGCAAAACAAAACTTAATCGGCCAGCGCCAGCCACACTTCTGTTCGCAAATCTTTCGGCTCGGTATTACACGGATCATTGAGATATAACTCAATCCCCGGCACAGGGAGCGGCATTTCACCGCTTTGTGGCAACCAAACTCCAATCAGCCATTTATAAGCCTGCTCTAACTCGCTATAAGCACCACGATGCTCAATGACCGCATAACGACCTGCCGTGATTTGCACTTTTTGTAAATCAGCTGGCAAGGCGCCCTGCTCCGTAATTTCCACACACGCATCTGAACGTAATTCAGCCCCCACAACACCTTGCCGCACATCATATGGATCATCGTGATAAAGACCAAACCAGCGCGCATCAGGCAAAGCAGGTAGCGTTGGCAAAGCCAATTCCAGCAGACTAAATGCTTCACCAATATTCAAATACGGACCTAGATGTCGCCGCGCCGCCAAATGGATAGGGGCGCTAATCGAACGAATTTCAACGCTATACATATCGATCTCCGGAGTGAGTTTAAATTGGAGGCTTAGCTGCAAACGCTGACGACGATACACACCAGGGGTGACACCATACGCAGCGGCAAATGAGCGTACAAAAGCCGCACTACTTTGATACCCAGCACGCTGGGCAACGCGCGATAAAGGTAGCTCGCCCGCCTCAACTAAATCACGCGAGGCAAAATGCAAACGCAAACGCTGTTGCGTCGCCTTCACCGTTTCACCCATCATTTCCCGATAAATACGGTGAAAATGAAAGGGAGAAAAGTGCGCGACCTCCGCCAATTGTTCGGTCGTATACACCCGCAGCGGGTCTTGCCACAAGGTTTGCACCACGCGCATCAAGCGCCGCGTGTAGTCTTGCATCGTACTGGCTTTGCTCATACCTCCTCCAAGCAGCAAGTGTAGGTAAAGGAAATTGATTTAGGTTGCGAAGTTTGGGGGGGTGTATGGATGAGCCGTAGGCGTTATCCGCCCCCCCCTTGCTTGATGATTCATTCGGTAGCGATTTTATCGCACTGGATTGGCGGGTGTGACCCGCTGCACTCACTTTTCTTGCTTCGCCAAGAAAAGTAAGCAAAAGAAGGCGACCCTAGTATCTGCGTCCGGCTACGCCGGATGCCCTCGCTACGCACAATCGAGGCGGTTGCGGTCAAAACTCGGCCTGCGGCCTCAAACATTGACCACAAAAACCCCGCCCCGCTTGTTCCTCGCTCGGCGCGACACAAGGGATCTCGCGTAACTCAACGAGGTTTGAAATTAATTAGATGTATTGCCTTCTAGACATTGTTAATCAATGGCTGCAATTAAATACATCGATACCACCTTAGACTCGTCATTCCGGCGTAGGCCGGAATCCAGCGGCAATACCAACCAAAACGATGCTCTGGATACCAGCATTCGCCGGTATGACGACAAATACAAAATTCAGCCCTGATTGCCCAATCACCAGCACGATACCAAGCACGCCAATGGTGGATTCATGGTTTTAAAATCCCGTTTAAGCGCACCGAAGCACGAAGGGAGACAAACGGACTCATCGTTTGGCTCACGCCACGCGAGGGCATCGGGGACCGATGCGCGCCCGGGGCTCGTTTTCTTTGGTTCGTTTCTTTTGGAGAAGCAAAAGAAATGAACCTGCCGCACGCAGCCCGCGCCCAAAAACCACTCGGCGCAGCCGCATAAAAAACAAAACCACCAGAATGAATCGGGCGGTTGTTTTGTCGCGGTAAACGTTGGGCTGCGCAAACTTAGTCCAACCTACGGTGCTTAGCTAAGCTCCATGTTAAAAGCTGGGCGATTTGGCATGAAGTCGAATTATATGACGCATGAAAGAAGATGAAATTTCAAACACAAACTCAATTTCTTCTTCCACCACAGCATCGTCGTGCTTGATATATGTATTTTGATATTTCGCGTAGTAGTCGATTAGCTTCGAGAACATGTTTGAAAACTCTTTTGAACCACCTGCTTCACTAACGAAACTGCCAACATGGCCCAGCTGATTTTCAAGCGATTTTTCGTTCTTAAAAACGTTCTTTAGCAATAGCTCCAAGCTGAGTCGGAGATCATCAAGCAGGTTTCTGCTAAAAATTCCATGTTTGTATTTATGAATTGCCTGCAAGTACAACTCTAGTGCATTAGGAAAACTGTCGAGCCAGTGACGAGTTTCTTCGGTAAGCGACTCATTAAGTTTAGAAAATTCGTCTTTTGGTGCTAGATGTGCAAATTGGGAGACCAGTTTTACTTTTAGCGATTTCAACTCATCATATTGCTTGTTGGAGAACGTTCGATGATCACAAAGCTCTCTCACGATCTTGAACTGAAGAGGCGGTGGGAAGCACTTCAAATTGTCTAGAAGCGCCGTTCGTTTATTTGGGGCATCAAATGGATACGCCGCATGAGGTATATTGATGTTTGAATCGCCCCGGGTTTCCTAGACACCTAAAGAGCCTCAAAATGAGGTAATTAGGAGGTCTTATGAGCAAATCTAATCGCTACACCGAAGAGTTCAAAATCGAAGCCGTCAAGCAAGTGACAGAACGCAACTATCCTGTCGCAGAAGTCGCTGAGCGACTGGGGGTTTCAGGGCATAGCATCTACAGCTGGATTAAGCGCTACGCCACGCCTTTACCAGAACAACCGCAAACAACTACTCAGCAGGATGAAATTCGGCAACTAAAAGCTGAACTACGTCGAGTAACTGAAGAGCGTGACATCCTAAAAAAGGCCGCCGCGTACTTTGCCAAGCTATCCGGGTAAGGTACGCCTTCATTCGTGACCATCAAGCACTACATCCAGTTCGACGGCTCTGCCAGATGATGCAAGTCCATCCCAGCGGCTACTACGCTTGGCTGCAACGACCACAATCATTGCGCACGATTGATGACCAGCGCTTGACTGGCATCATCACTGAAGCGTGGCAAGAAAGCGGCTGCGTCTATGGTTATCGCAAGATTAATGATGACTTGCGTGATATGGGCGAACAATGTGGCAAGCATCGCGTCGCGCGCTTAATGCGCTTAGCTGGCCTTCGTTCACAAACAGGCTATCGTCGTCGACGTGGTTTTTATGGTGGCAAGCCCACCGTAACGGCACCAAACCATTTGGCTCGGCAATTCAATGTCGATACACCTAATCAGGTTTGGGTGACTGACATTACCTATATTCGCACACACGAAGGTTGGCTTTATTTGGCCGCAGTATTGGATTTGTTCTCAAGACAGGTTGTTGGTTGGTCGATGGGCGCGCGGATGGACCGTGAGTTGGCGATTAAAGCTTTATTAATGGCGGTTTGGCGACGTCAGCCCAAGCAAGAGGTCTTAGTGCATTCGGACCAAGGCAGCCAATTCAGTAGTTATGATTGGCAGGATCTACTGCGTGTGCATAATTTAAAACCGAGCATGAGTCGGCGTGGCAATTGCCATGACAATGCGGTCGCGGAAAGTTTCTTCCAGCTATTGAAGCGGGAACGAATCAAACGACAAACCTACCGTAATCGAGAGGAGGCACGTCGAGATGTGTTCAATTATATCGAGATGTTTTACAACCCCAAGCGCCGCCATAGTTTCAATAATGGGCTATCACCAGTAGAGTATGAAAAGCAGTATTTCGAAAGGCTCGGCAGTGTCTAGAAAACTCGAGGCGATTCAGTTGTATTCAACAGCATAAGCGTTCAAGGCTTTCACAACCTCACTTCCGCTCAATCCACGACCAGTATCAGCCAAGATGTCCGCAGCGAAGCTCAAAAAAGGGAGGGGGATATGCGACACGAGATGTTTAGCCTCTTACATGAAATTGCGCAGGAGAAATAAGAAAAAAATACTCCATCAACTAACAGGATAAGGCGCAACGCCACAGCATTGCGCCCCACCTCATCACTCCACCGTTAACGCCACCAGCGCCGCAGCCACATCATCACTCGTCACGCCTTCAGCCAACGCCACTGGCGCATCTGCTGGCAGCGCAGCGGCGCTCTTCAAACGCCCCACCCATTGCCCCGCATCTTTACCCGAAGCAAAGCCTGAACTCGTCAACAACAAACGCCCAGCCGCATCGCTGAAATTAAAGTAAAACTGGCCATCTTCCAGACGGAATTGCTTAAACGTTGGCAAGGCGATCTTGACGGCTTTTTCTTTCACTGCGGGCAGCGCGTTCATTTTGCGCAGGCCGACCGCTTCGCGCACTGTACGCAGTAGCGGCGCGGCAATCGCGCGGGCTTTGGCGGCACCGATTTGAAGCAATTCTTCGATTTGCTCTGGGTGCGCCATCAAGGCTTGGTATTTATCGCGCATCGGGCCGATGTGCGCGTCGATCAATTCAACCAATTGCTTTTTCGCATCGCCCCAGCCAAGGCCAGCAACCAAATCAGCGCGAAATTTTGCCGCTTGCTCGGGTGTCGCGAACGCTTCATAAATCGTCACCAAATGGCATTCTGGGTCTTTCGGCTCGCCCGGCAATAGGCTGTTGGTGACAATCTTCGCCACGGCATCTTTCAATGCTTTCGCGCCACCTTCAAATAGCGGAATCGTATTGTCGTACGATTTGCTCATTTTGCGACCATCCAAGCCCGGCAGCGTGGCGACTTGTTCTTCGATGTGCGCTTCGGGTAAGACAAAGAAATCCTTGCCTTGGCCAAACAGGTGATTGAAACGCGCCGCAACGTCGCGGGTCATTTCGATGTGCTGAATTTGATCGCGGCCCACCGGCACTTTATGCGGGTTAAACAGCAAAATATCGGCGGCCATCAGAATCGGGTAGCAAAACAAACCCATCGTGATGCCCGCATCTGGATCTTCACCCGCGGCTTCATTGGCGTCGGTGCTGCCTTTGTAGGCGTGCGCGCGGTTCATTTGGCCTTTGGCGGTCACACAGGTGAGCAGCCAATTGAGTTCGGTCACTTCGGGTACGTCGGATTGGCGATAGAACGTCACGCGTTCAGGGTCGAGCCCGGCAGCAAGCCATGTCGCAGCGATTTCAAGGCGCGAGCGCTCAATGCGCGCTGGGTCATCGCACTTAATCAGCGCGTGATAATCGGCCATAAAAAAGAAACAGTCGCTATCGGGCTGTTGGCTGGCGACAATCGCCGGGCGAATCGCGCCGACATAATTGCCCAAATGCGGTGTACCCGTCGTGGTAATGCCCGTTAAAACACGCAAACTCATCACAAATCCTTTAAAAAACGCATAACACAATGGCGGCAAGTCTAGCAGGCGAGGCGGGGGCGTGTCAGCAGAATGCGGCCACTGCAATTTTGCTCAAGCAATACAATGATGTATATCAATCAAGCCAATGCCAATCAAAGCATCAAGAGCAATACCCAATCTCACCCCCCACTGGGTTTTGATCAACGTCGCAAGCGGTATTCTTGCTAATTACAAACACGATGCACTGGTTGATAATCAAGACTTCTCTACCAAGGACATTCGCGATGATGAGCACTCAACAAGCCCCGATCACCCTCGAAATTTGTGCCGGTTCGGTGACCTCTTGCCTTGCGGCGCAGGAAGGCGGCGCGCAGCGGGTTGAGTTTTGCGACAACTTGCTTGAAGGCGGCACAACGCCCTCCTACGGCCAGCTCGCCGCGGCGCGTGATCGCTTGTGGATTACGCTGAACGTGATTATCCGCCCGCGTGGTGGCGATTTTTTGTACAGCGATGTTGAATTTGAAGTGATGGAGCGCGATGTATTGGCGTGCAAAAAGATCGGTGTCGATGGTATTGTCATCGGGCTATTAACAAGCGATGGCCGCATCGACATACCCCGCACTAAGCGCTTGGTTGAACTGGCCGCCCCGATGCAAGTGACGTTCCACCGCGCATTTGACGTGGCTTGCAATCCTGAACAAGCACTCGAAGACATCATCGCCACCGGCTGCAATCGATTACTGTCCAGCGGCCAAGCTGCGACGGCTTTAGAGGGCGCGGCCTTACTCAAAAAACTGCAAGCACAAGCGGGTGATCGACTGATCGTGATGCCTGGCGCGGGCGTGCGCGGGCACAATATTGCGCAATTGGTCACAGAAACGGGCTGCCGAGAATTTCACAGCTCGGGCCGCGCACCGTTCCCAAGCGGCATGACCTATCGCAATCCCAGCGTCAAAATGGGTGCGCCGGGGCAAGATGAATACAGCATCGTCGAAACCAGCGCGGATTTGGTGCGGGAGTTACTAACCAATGCCAATTTAGCGCTCGAATGAACCACTGAGAAAAATTAACAAAAGCTTTCTCTAAAACGTGTATTTTTAATGATTTTCATGTATGTTTTTGAAACATTAAAATCTAAATCACGTCAGGAAAGCTTATGTCACTTCAAGGTAAAGTTGCACTCATCACCGGCTCGACCAGCGGCATTGGCTTAGGTATCGCCAAAGCACTCGCCCAACAAGGTGCAACGCTGGTCTTGAACGGCCTTGGCGATCCCGTTGAAATCGAAAAAATTCGCGCTGATTTAGCGGCAGAGTTCGGCGTTGACGTGTATTTCATCGGCGCTGACCTCACAAAAACTGCTGCAGTTGAAGCGATGATTCGCGAAGTTGAGTCCACCTGCGGGCAACTGGATATTCTGGTCAACAATGCCGGCATGCAATACGTCAGCCCGATCGAAGACTTCCCACCAGAGAAATACGATCTAATCATTGCACTGAATTTATCCGCCGCCTTCCACGCGATTCGTTTGGCCGTACCCGGCATGAAAGCGCGCGGCTGGGGACGAATTATTAACGTCGCGTCTGCTCATGCACTGGTCGCTTCGCCATTCAAATCAGCGTATGTGGCATCGAAACACGCAATTTTAGGTCTGACTAAAACCGTCGCGCTCGAAGTCGCCGAACACGGTATCACCGCCAACGCCATTTGCCCCGGCTATGTGATGACACCGCTCGTGCAAAAACAAATCCCCGACACCGCCAAAGCTCGCGGCATTACCGAAGAAGAAGTCATTCGCGACGTATTGCTCTACGCACAATCGACGAAAAAATTTGTTGAAGTTGAAGAGCTAGGCGCACTTGCAGCGTTTTTATGCTCGGACGGTGCACGATCAATGACTGGCATTGCTTTGCCTGTTGATGGCGGCTGGACAGCTCATTAAGCATGACTACCCATAGGCGTAAACTAAGCCGCGCCTACAATTCACTCCAATAGGAATAATAATGGCCGTTAAAAAAAGAAAAATCGCGATCACCTGCCAAGGTGGTGGTAGCCAAACTGCATTTACTGCTGGCGCACTCAAAGCGCTTTATGACAATGGTTTTGACGACCATTTCGAGCTGGTCAGCATTACTGGTACTTCGGGCGGCGCATTGTGCGCGACACTGATTTGGTACGCACTACTCAAAAAAGACGCATACATTCCGAAACGGATGCTCGATTTGTGGGCTGACAATACAGCGAGCTCCGACGCTGAGTTGCGTTTTAACGACTACCTTGTCGACTCAATGCGCAAAGTGAATAGTGGCCAAATGCCGCAATTTAACATCAGCCCTTATTCACCGCTGATGCAGATGATGAGCACGATGACGGGCAAACAATTCCGTCCTAACTTTACTGATTTCCGTGGTCTACTCGAATCCCATATCGATTTTGCCGAACTCAAAGCAATGGGCCCAAATACCGATATGCCCGCATTGATTTTGGGCGCAGCCGAAGTATTGACCGGCCAATTGGCGAAATTTAACTCACGAACGGAGGCGATTCGCGTTGAGCATATTTTATCGTCTTGCGCGGTGCCCAATATCTTTGAAGCGGTTGAGTTTGACGGTAAAGCTTATTGGGATGGTCTGTTCTCAGACAACCCACCGGTTGATGAAGTGATTAAGCCGATCTATGTGGGCGAAAACAATATTCCGGAAGAAATCTGGGTGATCAAAATCAACCCAAATGGCTGCAAAACAGTACCCAAGTCACCCGAAGCGATTTCTGATCGCCGCAATGAAATGATCGGCAATATGTCTTTATTCCAGCAATTGGCTGGCATTCGTACACTAAATGAATTGCTTTTGAAGAAAGCATTTACACCTGAGTTTTTAGCGCAAAACGGGGTAAAAGACGCCATTAATATCCCGCGTTGCCTCAGCTCTGACGATATTCGCCCTTACCATATTCCATTTATTGAAATGTCGGCCGAGCTGCAAGACAAACTCGATTACGAAAGCAAGCTCGACCGCAGCCCGAAAAACATTCTGCCATTGATGGCCGATGGCGAATCACAAGGCAAGCTGTTTATTGCTGAACGGATTGCTGCGCTGAAGCCATAAACGAGTGCAGCCAATTTTAAAAAAGCCCCGATCATTTTCGGGGCTTTTTCATTTTAAATCAGAGCAATTCGACGCCCTTCGGCATCGCTTTGCCGGGCAATATCTAAAATCCGCATCACATCTCTCGCTTGCAAGGTAGTGACAGGGCTTTGTTGCTGATTGAGCAGCGCATCACGGATTCCGGCGTAATAGGCAGCGTAATTGCCTTGTGGCAAGGCATGGTTTTTTGTTGTGATTTGATCGTTGCAACTAACAAATTGCTGCGCTTGTCGATCATCGACACCCCACCCGACTGAGTCGGGTAGTAAGCCCGCCTTGAGCCAAGTCTCTTGCATATCTAAACCCGCAACAGACCACGCGCCTTGCGTGCCTTGCACCAAGAAACGCGGCGTGCCGCCACTGACCAAGGTGCTCGCGGCTAAGACCGCGCGCATTTTGGCGTAGTGGAAAATCACATGAAAATCATCAACCGCCTGCGCGCCATGGCGGCGTAGCGCCAAATCGGCTGTGACTGCCGCCGGCATGCCAAATAATTGCAAGGTTTGATCAATCAGATGAGGGCCAAGGTCGTACCACAGGCCAGCACCAGCGACATTGGCTTCCCGCCAGCGTTTTTTGACTTCAGGGCGATAGCGATCAAAACGCGAGGTAAACTCAACGATTTGCCCTAGCTCGCCACTGCGAACGATGTCGCACAGCGCCATATAGTCGTTATCCCAACGGCGATTATGAAAGACTGACAGCAGTAAACCCGCGCGCTCAGCACGCACCCACAGGTCTTCGGCTTCGCGCAAATCCAAGGTGAATGGCTTGTCGATCACGACGTGTTTACCAGCAGCAATCGCAGCACGTGCGAGCGGATGGTGCGTATCGTTCGGTGAAGCAATCACCACTAAATCAACACCGGGATGCGCTAACAATCGGTCAGGCTCGGTTTTCACCACGATATCCGGCCAATCGGCCAAGACATCGGCTGGGCGCGCGCTGGCAATCGCCACCAAGCTCAAACCGGGCGTTGCATTAATCAACGGGGCATGGAAAGTTTTACCCGAATAGCCATAACCAATCAGGCCAACACGTAATAATTTTTTCTTCGTCATTTAATTCAAATAGCATTCAATGAGTCAATCTTATAGCAGAAAAAAATTAAAAACTCGCTAAGTAAAAACCGTTATTTCACTGATTTGATTAAAAAAACCAAAGAAAATAAGAAACCATCGAATTAACTGACGCGAAACAAGCTGATAAATAAAAAATAATTTCATAGCTTGAAAATAAGCTTTCCTGCACCGAAAAATGACAAAAGCATTTATATTTGTATTGACCCTAATCCGTCATTTAAACAGCATGCCATAGCATATCAACATGCAAGATGCCGTCTTCATCGTATTCGTCCGAGACGGTCACAAATCCATGACGAGCGTAAAATCGTTGCAGATGCGATTGCGCGCCGATTCGATTGGGCTGATTGGGGTATTGTTCTGCCGCGCCGGTGAGGCCAGCCTGCAGCAACTGATTGCCCAAACCGGTGCCGCGCAAATCAGACACCGCAATCACTCGGCCAATGGATGGCTCGGGGAATTTTAAACCAGGGGGGACTAAGCGCAAGCAGGCAACGATGTTGCCATCGAGCCAGCCTAAGAGATGCGTAGAAACCCGATCAAGCTCATCGATATCGGGATAGGCGCAGTTTTGTTCTACTACAAACACTCGCTGCCGTAAAAGTAGATACTGAAACAACGTATCAGCATCAAAATCTGCAAATGTATACCAGCGCCAGTTCAGCATCTTCGCCCTCCCAAAATTCAAAACAAGCTGGGGATTATAGGCTGAACTGACGAAACCGCGCTAAGCGTCTTTTGGATGGACTTTGATCGGAGCCTGTAAAGGCAGTTGAATCGTAAACGTGGTGCCGTGGTTTATTTCACTGACGACATCGATCTGCCCGCCAAGAATCGACGTCACTAAGTTATACACAATACTTAAACCCAAGCCTGAGCCGCCCTGCCCCAATTTAGTCGTAAAGAAAGGCTCAAAAATATGCGACAAATGCTCAGGGTCTATACCCAAGCCATCATCATGAACGACTAGCTTTACCCTGTTGGACGTCATCATCTCGGCACTTATCGTTACTTTACCGCGCTCACGGCCGACAAAGCCGTGGGTTTCTGCGTTGGCAATCAAATTATTCAGTGTTTGCACCAAGGCACCCGGATAGCTATCAAACTGCAATCCATCAGGCACCAAGGGCTCCAGCTCAATATGAGAATCAAACAAAACCTGCATCGTTTGAATCACATGATGCACCGTTTCGGCCAAATCAAAGCTGCGTCGATGATCGCTGGCTTGGTCTACCGCGACCTGCTTAAAGCTATTGACCAAATTAGCAGCTTGGGCCAAGTTGCGGCTTAAAATATCTAAGCCCTGTTGATTCTCACTGACGTATTCAGCCAGCACCGATTTACGCAAAGTATGCTCTTCCAATTGCAGCACCAATTCTTGATTTTTTTCGAGCAAGGTCGAGCTAATCGTGACCCCCACGCCAATGGGCGTATTGAGCTCATGCGCCACCCCGGCGACCAATGCACCGAGTGCAGCCATTTTTTCTGATTCAACCAACATTTTTTGCGTGCTTTTGAGTTGCTCAATTGATTCAAGCAAAGCGGTATTCGCGTGGCTCAATTGCTCGGTTCTCTGCGCGACGGTCTTTTCCAAACCATCGGCTTGGGCTTCAATGGTTTGAAGATACGCATGGCGCTCTTGTGAGGTGGCAGCGACTTGCTCAAAAGACGGTTGCCATGCTTTGGGTACGGTAGGAATTGGTTGCGCAGGATTGCCGATTAATTTATTCAAAAAATCAACCAATCGCAAAGCAGGAAAGGCAAAGTGATGCGACATCAACCAAGTGGCTAGGACTAAAAATCCAATTAAGCCCAATAAAATCCATAGCGTATTTTTTGCTTCTTGATCGGCAAGCAGGCCCAGCTCTTGCGCTGAAAAATACACCAACAGATCCCATTCACTGCCTTTAAGCGGCACACTCATCCAATACCAATTGCCCACCTGATGAATCTTGTTTTTTTCCATCGTATGGCGAGCTAAGAGCAACTGCGCCAATTCGCTAGGCAATACTTTCTCCAGCTTCAGAATATCTTTATTGCTTTGCACCAAACCCACGTCATCGGCAATCACATTCCCCGAGCGATCTACCACCAGCGCGTGCCCCAAATGCCGAGCCGAGCCTTGCAGCACTTCGCCAAACATACGTAAAGTCACATCAGTACCGAGGACGCCAACAAATTCCTTATTAAAATATTGTGGGGCCAGCAAACTCACCATCGCGCCCTTGCCGCCTGCATCGTAATACGGCGCAGTCCATTGCTGCTGATGTTGCGGATTGCGATTGGGCCCGATCATTTGCACGGGCTTGGTGCCGCCAGCATCGAAGATCACCTTCAACGCTTCTTCCATCGTATTGCTTCCTGTGGCTTGCAAAATATCGGCTTCGGGGACATAGGGATACAGTGAAGAAAAATCCTCGCGCGGAGAATAGTAATAGGTCCACTGAAAAAACGGATAGGCCTTATGGGCCGCTTTAATCGCGGGAAAAATCGCCATCGTGGCGGTAATTTCTTTATCTAGCTGGGAATGGCCCTCGGCCTTGGGGCTAACAAATAATGCGCCATAACGATCGCGATCTGCAGCATCCAGTTTACTGCCTGTTAATTCGCCGCTACCTTGGCGACGAACTCCTAGTTCGTTAAGCGATTTCCAATGGCTATCATTGAGCGCCATGTCAGGATTGCTATAAGCATCGATTAATTGCACGCTCAAGCGCTGCAGGTGCGAAGTAGCGATCTGGATGACTTGGGTAAACGCCAGTTGCTGTTGCTGGGTATGCGCCATCACTTCGGCAAAAATCCGCTCTTGCGAAGCCGCCTCAGTGTGCTTTTTATACAGCCACAGCACCGACATGATGGGAATGGCAATGGATAGTAAGAACAACACAAAATTTCGCTGCAAGCGGCGTAGCTGCAATAGGGAAGATGAAGAGCTTGAACTCATGACGAACAAATCGCATCAAACGACGAAGATTCACTATAGATATAAAAAATGGTTTCGTGCCATAGCTTTAAATCAAGATTGATTTGATGCTTAACTCACCACATAAGCTCAATATGTATGTGCCTGTGAACCATTAAAAATAATGCTTATAGATAGATACATTAGTATTTTCAATCACATTAAATCGAGCAAGCGCTAAGCAGAAAGTAGCATGCAATAAAAAACCCAGCGTAGGCTGGGTTTTTTGAAGGCCAACTATCCGTGATTAGCAGCCCAAACGCTCGCGCCATTTCGCCACTTGCACCAAGACTTGGAACGGCGCAGTACCACCAACGTGATTACGGGCATCCAAGCTACCTTGCAAGGTCAATACATGGCAAACGTCTTCTTCGATCAAGGGCGAGAAGCTTTGCAATTCAACCAAGGTCAAATCTGACAAATCTTGGCGTTTTTGCTCTGCATAACGCACCGCCAATGCCACTGCTTCGTGCGCATCGCGGAATGGCAAGCCACGTTTAACCAGATAATCCGCCAAATCGGTTGCGGTCGCAAAACCTTGCTTCGCAGCGCGTTCCATCGCATCAGGTTTTACCGTGATGCCGCGCATCATGTCAGCGTAGATTCGCAGCGTGTCGGTCAAGGTATCCACCGTATCAAACAGCGGCTCTTTATCTTCTTGATTGTCTTTGTTGTACGCCAGCGGTTGGCCTTTCATCAACGTGAGCAAAGAAATCAAGCTGCCGTTTACACGGCCAGTTTTACCGCGCACCAATTCTGGCACGTCAGGATTTTTCTTTTGCGGCATGATTGAGCTGCCGGTACAGAAACGGTCGGCAATATCAATAAAGCCAAAACGCGGGCTCATCCACAAAATCAGCTCTTCAGATAGGCGCGACAAATGCGTCATGATCAAAGCACCTGCGGCGGTAAATTCAATCGCGAAATCTCGATCCGAAACTGCGTCGAGTGAATTTTCGCAAATGCCTTCAAAGCCCAATAATTTGGCAGTAATTTCACGCTTAATCGGGAATGTCGTTCCAGCGAGTGCCGCCGAGCCTAGCGGCATACGGTTCACACGTTTACGCGTATCGGCCAAACGCTCAGCATCGCGGCCGAGCATCTCGACATAAGCGAGCATGTGGTGACCAAACGTCACTGGCTGCGCCACTTGCAAATGCGTAAAGCCGGGCATCACGGTGCCGGCATTTTTTTCGGCCAAATCGATTAAAGAATGTTGCAGCTCGCGCACCAAGCCCAAGAGCACATCAATTGCGCCACGCAAATAGAGGCGAATATCAGTCGCCACTTGGTCATTGCGTGAACGACCGGTATGCAAACGCTTACCTGCATCACCGATTTTATCGGTCAGGCGACGCTCGATATTCATATGCACGTCTTCGAGATCAAGACTCCACTCAAAGCGCCCAGCACGAATATCGTCCAGAATATCGGCCATGCCGCCTTGGATTGCGCGCAAGTCTTCATCGCTCAAAACACCAACTTGGTTGAGCATGCCCGCATGCGCCAAAGAGCCTTGGATATCGACTTCGGCCATACGGTTATCAAAAAACACCGATGCGGTGTAGCGTTTGACTAATTCAGACACCGGCTCGTTAAAACGGCCAGACCAAGCTTTGCTTGTTGATTCGGACATGCGAAAAATCCAGAAAAAGTTGAAACAATGGGCGCGATTATACGGGTCTAGCCGCAATGCTGCACGACCTTACAGCTGAGCAGTCAAATCTTTAAATTGCGAAATTAAACTTTACGCACCCTCAGCGTGAGGCCTTTCAAAAAGTTGCGCAAAAACTGATCGCCACAGGGGCGGAAGTGTTTGTGATCTTTTTTGCGGAACAAAGCGGAAAGCTCGGGTTTTGATACTTCAAAACCGGCATCAGCCAGCATCGCGTAGATGTCGTCGTCTTTCAGCTCAAACGCAACGCGTAGTTTTTTGAGGACTAGATTATTGGTCACAGGTAATTCAATCGGCTGCGCCGGTCGCGACTCATCTTTACCACGGCGGAAATACACTAAACCATCGAGAAAATTCGCCATCGTGATGTCGTCGCACTCGGCGTAATCCAGCTCGGTGTCTTTTTTCAGAAACGATTGCATCGTGGCTTTATCCACTTCATGACCGGCCAGCTTGGCAATCTCGACCAATTTGGCGTCGCTCAAATCCAGCATAAAGCGCACGCTACGCAGTACGTCGTTATTTAACATGGTGGAAATCCTTTTGCGGTGAATCTGCGTATTGTACCTGCCCAAGCGCCGCTTAGCGTTGCGCAATGACTAGATGATTATCCCAGCGATGCGCTGCGCTCTGATTGAGGGCTGTGAGCATGGTCGTTTGGGGGTCAAAATGCGCCAACAGGCCGCGCTCACTACTGATCCACACTTGTTGACCATCGCTGGCAATGCCAGCCGGCCTAGCCATGGCAATCGGCGCAAGCGGAACGCCTGCCGAAGTCCAACGCGCGATGGCATTGCCTTTGAGCGCGCTGACTAAAAAAGTATTACCCACCGCTGCAATACTGGCACCATAACCTTGCAAGCCTTCTGCTTGCTCAGCTAGCTGCATTTTTCCTTGCCGCAACACCGCCAATAAAGGCGAATTCACATGTGCCGCCGCATCAAGATATTCAGCCTGCAAGGCAATTCCCAAACTGCCATCGGGGCTGCGCGCTAAATGGCGAATGCTTAAGCCTTGATCGGGTAAGGTATATTCATTCAGCAGTTTTCCCGATGGCCAAGCAATCAAAGCCAGTGTGGGATTCATCGCCCCTAGATTCAGTTTGCGCCGCCCCGTTTCGGGCAAGGTCAGCACCCCGCCATTGGCAACGGCTAGTATCTTGCCGCCATCCAACCAAATCAATTCATGCGGGCCAATACCATGGCTAGGTATTTCAGCAAGTCTTTTGAGCGTATCCACGGCATACAGGCCCAAAACGCCCTGCCCCGTTTCACCATTATTCTCAGTGGTAATCAGCGTTTTGCCATCGGGCGTCAGCACGGCATGGCCGAAATAGTGTCGATCAAACTGAGGCTCTATCAATTGAATGACTTTACCTTGCTGCCAATCGATCTTGGCCAACCATGAGCCCAAACGGCGGCTCATCACAATGGCTTGTCCATTGGGCAAAGGGACAATCCCATGCCCACGACCGGGTAATGTGATGGCTGGCAGCGTGGAATCAACGCCGCGCAGCACACCTTGCTCTAAGCCACTCGCATCCGTATCCCAACTAGCGCTGAGCAACACCCGCTCAGCTTTAGCCGAGCCTGATGTCGCCGCCCAAGCGGGAAGCGGCAGCGCCAGCGCCGCGAACTGCAATAAAAACTGCCGCCGTGCCAGCATCAATCACCGTCGCCTTCGGTAAAACCCAAGGTCAAATCAAATTGCTCGCCGATTTGGTCTTCAATGATCGCCTTTAAAGTCGCCACTGATTTGCTGCAAGCCAGCCGTGCGCTGGCAGTGCTTTGCGCTAGATGGGTCGGCAAGTTGCGGCAATTTTTATTCACTTGCGCGATATCTTGTTGGACTTTATTCGCAATCGGGCTCGCACCATCGTCACGCAAACGTTGTAGCACGGCTTGCAGCGCCAGATTCATGCCATCCCATTGCGCCAACCACTGCGCCTGGCTGCTGCCGCTGCGCCACTCAATAAATTGCTCGGGCTTCACGCCCTCCGCAGTCGGCATCCGTTTTTGCAAACTGCTCATGCTCGATAGCAATAGGTTGATGTGCTCTGACAAGAGATTTTCACGGAAAAAAGCATTTTCCGCCGCCAACTCACTGCGATAAACAGACCACGGTTGATCCAGTACATGCGCATCGCTGGCGATCTGTGCTGCGATTTTGCTCAAGTATGCACAGCGCTCTGGCTGCTTGAGTTTGGCCAATTGCAATTTGGGCTGGGCGTTGCCCCACAGCAGATATTCCATAGCTGGCAGGCCGCGCGTAGCCGCGTTATTAATTTCACTACCTTGAATCGCCGCTTCGATATCGTCGGGACGAGTTGGTCGGAAATCAATTTTTCGCCCCAATCGCTCCAGCACCATCGGGCCTGCAGGAGCACCATCCATCGCGCGCCATGCTTGGCTGGTGATCAACCAATCCTGCTTCACGTTGTCCAGTTGGACTGGCGTTGGCGTTTCGCAAAACGCCTTACTGGCGCTCGCCAAAGCATCTGCCGACTGCGTTAATGCCGCATGACGCGGTAAATACGCCTGATCCAACCATGCTTGCGACCAAGCCGCATTGGGTACTGTCGGCTCGGCCTGCGCTAAACCCGCAGCCAGTAATAAGGCAATCCAACGCATCGTTTTTTGTCCTTGTGTGATGACTCAACGCTTGCTGAGCAAGCGCAGCCCATCGTTTAGATTTAGAGCGAATTCAAAAACTTCAGCAGATTTTCTCGGTCAGCCGTGCTCATCTTCAGCACCGCTTGCTTACTCGCTTCAGCCTCGCCGCCGTGCCAGAGCACCGCTTCCATCATATTGCGGGCGCGACCATCATGTAGATAGCGCGTGTGGCCATTGACCGTTTTCACCAGCCCCAAGCCCCACAATGGCGGTGTTTTCCATTGTTTACCATTGGCTTTGCCATCAGGGCGATTGTCGGCCAAGCCTTCACCCATATCGTGCAGCAGCAAATCGGTATAGGGATAAATGGTTTGATTGGCGAGCTGCGGGATTGCGGCAAATTCGCCGGTTTTATAACTTGGGGTATGGCAGCTGACGCAGTTGGCATCGCTAAACAGCTGCTTGCCACGCAGCACATCGCTGGTGTTGGCATCGCGCCGTGTTGGTACCGCCAAGGTTTGCGAATAAAAAATCACTTGGGCGAGTTTGTCATCGTCGATTTCTGGCTTGCCGCCGCTTGGCGCGCGCAAGCAGTCTTTTTGCTGAGGCATACATTCTTCATGCGGATTCTTGCTCGACGTAATGCCGATATCCCCCAAGAAAGCCCCAGCCGTTTGATGCGCCACACTGCCCACATTCGCTTTCCAGCCAAAGCGCCCGATCAGTGCCTTGCCCGCAAACGCGTCCATCACATAATTAGGCTGGCCAGCAATCCCTTTGCCCTCTGCGCGTTGGCGCTCGGCATTGGCCAGAATACTAGCATCAGGTATGGCCTCAAGTAGCCCTAAACCTATGATCTGCGGGGCAATACGTGGCGATATCATGATGTCTTTATGCAGTGGACCATAGGCCAATTGCTCAATCTTATAATGCGGCTTTTGCAGGCTGTAGCTGCTGCCATCAGCAAACTGGCCGCGAATTTCCTCATAACGAATGGCTACTTTGCCTTCAGGCTTCACGCCCTGTACCGCTTGATTATTCAGCTGCCCACCATACACAGGATCTGGCTTTTGCCCCGGAATCGATAAACGCAGTAACAGCGCCATCGGCTGCTCTTGCTGAATATTATTTTTAAAATCCGGCGGCGCACCACGGCCATCCAGAGCATGGCAAGCACCACAGGAATTGGCGACAAAATGCGGCCCCAAGCCATCCCGTGCAGTGGTCGATGACGGCGCTTCCACCCACGGCTTTTTGAAGAATGAATTGCCGACCACAAAGTCAGTTTTTTGCTCGTCAGTTAAACCCGGATACGGTAGGGAAAACGCATTCTTGCCATGATCATCAATCGTACCCACCTCACCTGCTGGAAACTCCTCACTCGGCTCAAACAAAGCCAGCATGGCATGGCCTTCATAGGCCAACACAGAGCCCGCTAACAGACAGGCGATGAAGCTCAAACTGCGTTTCATTTTTCTTTTTCCTGAATAACAAAACCCCAGCGCGATGCGCTGAGGTTATTGTGAACGTGGTACGCCATATTGCCGCACCCATTACCCAAGTTTGGCTTAAACGCCCGTATTCAGCCGCTTAATGCCCAAGACTTTGGCCGCTTCGACCAAACTCTTGGCTTGCGCTTTGAGTGATTCGACAAAGACATGCAAGCGTTTGCGCCCCGGCGCGTCTTTCTTGCCGACGATTTCACGATCAAATGGCGCTTGCACGGCTTCGGCCAATTTCACACTATTGGCAATATCACGACTCACCGCTTCTGCGACGCTTGGATTTTTCTGCGCGACCAAGGCATTTAAGCTCGCGCCTTCCAGCACTTCGCCTGAACGGCGCACATAGCGCGCCTCCCAGACGTTTTGGATGCCTTTGGCATTGTTCACTAAATCACGATGCGTGTTATCTGAAAAGCATGAATGCTCGTCTTCTTGGTTTTGCGTATCCAGCGCGACTTCGGTGCGCTCACCTGCTAATTCACCACGACTGAGCGAGCCCAAACCCGTGAGCATTTTTTTGATGCTATCGTCGCCCTTAGTTTCAAACTGCGCACGATAGTTTTTCTCGCCGGCACGCCATTGTTTTTCTACACTCGCCAAATCAGCCACCAGCATGTCAGTCACGAGTTTTAAGTATTGCTTGCGACGCTCGGCATTCGGCGCGGTGGTGTAGTCAGTAAAACTACGTTGGCCTGCGCCGTCTTTATTGAAATCCTGACCCCACAGCAAAAACTCAATCGCATGCCAACCGGTGGCGATGTTTTCTTCACCGCCGCGCTCGTTCAAGCTGCGCAGCTTCGCTTCATTGATTGGCGTTTTGCTATTGATAATGCCCGCTTTCGGTTTACCTTTTACATAGTCGATATACGCTTCATCGAGCGGCCAGCCATTGATAAAACCTTCAGGGCCGGTTTCCGAATCAATCGGGCCACCGTAAAAACGGAAAGCCTCAGTTTGGCCATACCATTCCCGCGCTTCCAGCCACGCCGCTTGGGCTGCTTTCAGACTTTCGGCGCTGGGTTGCGCCAAAAAGGCATCAATCTTGGTTTGCATATCTTTACTGCTGGCCAGACTATCTTGGTAGTTGGCCGAAACGAGATTGGCGTATTGCACAATCACAGCCTGACTGTCGACTTCAGCGGCATTCGACAACGCAGAAAATGCCAAAACACAAGAAAACAAGAGACTTCGAATTGGCAGCATGAGCGCGCCCCGGTAATTAAGAATGATTCGCACTATATCGCAATCCAAAAACAATAGGAATCACTCTCATTAACATCTCGTATTGAGCACCACGATTGCACACTTACCCCCATTTAACCCGCGCAGCCTTGTCGTTTTTTTGCAGAAGAGACATTTCAATCGAATTTGATGTGGATAATGCACTGCTTCATCTTGCAAAGCGCGGTAGAATTAGGCGATTCTGATTGACTAAATTGCGCAGCCTATCCAAGTATGATGCTGACGCACGAAACAAGGCGTGAATCGCCGGAGATAGTTTGACCATGAGCCGTGACATGAAATCCAGCCGCACCAACCGCACCGCGAGCGCCAGTAGCAGCAAAAAAAATGGCGGCAGCTCGCTGATTACGGGGCTTTTACTGGGTTTATTTGTAGGTATCGCGATTGCAGTCGTTGTGGCCTTATTTTTAAATCGCAGCGCCAATCCATTTAAAAACGACAAAACCACGCCCGCCGATGCGGTTGGCTCTGCGCCAGAAGCCGCAGTCAACGCCCCTGAAGTTTTATTGCCCGGTAACGGTAAAGAAATCAATAACCCAGCGCCCGTCGCCGAAGCGACTAGTGCCGTGGCCAGCAAGCCAGCAACGGCCACTGCCAGTGAAGAGCGTTTTGATTTTTATAAAATGTTGCCAGAACTGAATGAACAAACCCCAGTCGAAGCTAAACCTGCCCCCGTAAAAGCATCGGTCGTAAAAGCTTCGGCAGTCAAAGCATCAGCGCCTAAACCAAGCGCCAGTGCAGCAGCCAAAGACGAACCAATGAAACCGACTTGGCTTCAAGTAGGCGCGTTCAAAGATGAAGGCGATGCCGACAATCTAAAAGCCAAGCTGGCGCTGATCGGTGTTGAGTCGAGAATTCTAACTTCCGATGTACCGGACAAAGGTATTTGGCACCGTGTTCGTATTGGCCCCTTTAATTCTGGCGCCGAACTCGATACAGTGCGCAAACAACTCAAAACCAATGGCATCGATAGCGCCATTATTAAAGCTAACTAAGCAAGGATGATTTCATGCTCAAAAACTGGATTAAAACTGTTGTATTAGCCGCCTCACTCATGGGTGCATCTTCGGCGTTTGCCCTGACCGAAGGCAAAGACTTCAAAGCACTGAGCAAACCGATGCCAGTGGCCGTTGCTGGCAAACAAGAAGTGATCGAGTTTTTCTGGTATGGCTGCCCACATTGCTTTTCGGTGGAGCCTGCTATTGAAGCATGGGCGGCAAAATTGCCGAAAGACGTGAATTTACGCCGTGTGCACGTGATGTGGGATGGCCGCAATGATATGGAAGGCCACGCGAAGATTTTCCTTGCCTTGCAAACATTAGGATTGGATGGCAAACATCAAAAAGCCGTGATGAAAGCGGTTCAAGCTGATCGTATCGAGCTACGCAACGAAGCCAAATTGTTTGAATGGGTGAAAAGCCAAGGCATCGACGTGGCCAAATTTAAAGCTGCTTACAATGGTTTCTCAACCAATGCGCAGCTGAAAAACCTCGCCACCATGACGCGTGATTACCAAATCGATGGCGTTCCTACATTTATCGTGAATGGTAAATGGGTCACTAGCCCTTCGATGGTTGGTGCAAACGATGCGAATTTCACCAAAATACTCGATGAACTCATCGCGAAAGACCGCGCAGCACCGAAAAAGAAATAATCAGTCAATCCTGATAAAATAATGCGCCATGATGTTCAACCATCATGGCGTTTTTTATTGTTAGCAATGTATATCAACGTAGCCAACTATTTGTAATGGCTAGCAAGCAATACCCTGTTGAATAAACCTCAACCTTGAAGGACAACCATGCTCCGCATTACCGAACTCAAACTGCCGCTCGACCATACCGAAGCCGAACTCAAAACGTCCATCGCCGCCTATCTCGCTATTAATGAGGATGCCATCGTGAGCTTTAGCGTCTTTAAACGCAGCTACGATGCGCGCAAAGGCATGATGAATCTGGCGTATATCATCGATTTGGACGTGGGCAACCTAGAGAAAAAGCTGCTCACGCAATTCAAAGCCGATACGCACGTCATGCCAACGCCCGATACCAGCTACCATTTTGTCGGCCAAGCACCTACGCAATTGCCACATCGCCCCGTCGTCGTTGGTTTTGGCCCCTGTGGGATTTTCGCGGCACTGATTCTGGCGCAAATGGGTTTCAAACCGATCGTGCTCGAACGTGGCAAAAAAGTGCGTGAACGCACCAAAGACACATGGGATTTATGGCGCAAAAATACGCTGCACCCTGAATCGAACGTGCAATTTGGCGAAGGCGGCGCAGGGACGTTCTCGGACGGTAAACTCTACAGCCAAATTAAAGATCCGCGTCATTTAGGCCGAAAAGTACTGAATGAATTTGTTAAAGCCGGTGCGCCCGATGAAATTTTGTATATTGCCAAACCGCATATCGGTACGTTTAAGCTGGTTGGCATGGTCGAAAAAATGCGCGCCGAGATTGAATCGCTCGGTGGCGAAATCCGCTTCCAGCAACGCGTTGATGATTTGATTTTGGAAGACCTGCCTGACGGCAACAAGCAAATCCGTGGCGTACGCGTCACCGAAATCGGCGTTGAAGGCCAGCCTAGCAATGAAATCCTGAGCGAACACGTTGTCATCGCGCTTGGCCACAGCGCGCGCGATAGCTTTGAAATGATGCACGGGCGCGGCGTCTTTATGGAAGCCAAACCGTTCTCAGTCGGCTTCCGTATCGAACACCCGCAGTCGCTCATCGACAAAGCGCGTTGGGGCAAGTTTGCCGGTCATCCGGTGCTCGGCGCAGCCGATTACAAACTCGTACATCACGCCGCCAATGGCCGCGCGGTGTATAGCTTCTGTATGTGTCCCGGCGGCACCGTCGTTGCAGCCACGTCCGAAGTCGGCCGCGTGGTGACCAACGGCATGAGCCAATATTCGCGTAACGAGCGCAACGCCAATTCTGGCATGGTCGTCAGCATCAACCCAAGCGACTATCCGGGCGGCGCGATGGCGGGGATAGAATTCCAACGCCAACTTGAAAGCCACGCTTATGTGCTTGGCGGCGAAAACTACAATGCGCCCGCACAATTGGTCGGCGATTTCCTCGCTGCGCGCGCATCGAAAGACGTCGGCAGCGTTGAGCCATCGTACAAACCGGGCGTGAACTGGACTGATCTCGCGAGCGCGCTACCCGATTACGCGATCAACGCGATGCGCGAAGCGCTGCCTGAATTCGGCAAGAAAATCCGTGGCTACGATATGCACGATGCGGTGCTGACCGGCGTTGAAACTCGAACCAGCTCACCGCTGCGCATCACGCGTAATGAGGCTTGCCAATCGCTCAACGTGCGCGGCCTCTACCCTGCTGGTGAAGGTGCGGGTTACGCGGGCGGGATTTTATCGGCGGGTGTGGATGGGATTAAAGTCGCCGAGGCTTTGGCATTGGATATATTGAACTAGACGTATATCTCGCCAGACTATATTAATGAATGGCTAGACAAATATACTACGGCAGGTCTTTTGACCTGCCGTTTTTTTATTCAATCATCCAGCTCTCTAACAATCGTCTGATGACGCAACAAATGACGGCCGAATTTTTGCGCGCATCAAATTGAAATATGAACCGCCTATGCTCATCGATTGCAGCATCCCTCCTACTTCTCGTAAAGGACTCCAGCCATGAGCATTTTTTCAAGTATCAAAGACAAGATTTTTGGGCACAAAGAAGAATCGGTTGCGACTCCCGCATCTTCTGCAGCCGCGCCAGTAGCAGTCGCTGAAGCTGCACCTATCGCTGTGGCGCCGATTACACCACCGGCTATTGAGGTTGATGTGGCTGAAGTGGTCGCACACATGGCAGCGCAGCACAATGAATCACTCAATTGGGACTCATCAATTGTGGACTTGATGAAAGTACTCAATTTGGACTCTAGCCTCACCAACCGCAAAGAACTCGCGCAAGAGTTGGGATACTTAGGGCAACTAGATGGCAGTGCAGATATGAATCTGTGGCTACACAAGCAAGTGATGACTGAATTGGCAAAGCATGGCGGCAAAGTACCTGCTGAACTGCAACACTAAGCAGCAAAAAATTGAAGGCGGATTCACATTAACTTTATCACCGTTTTGATGACTTTTTGTCAGATCGAATGTTCAAGCCAGAATGATTTCCGCCTATCCCTTCCCAGAACTGCATCGAACAACATTCACGCTATTTTCATCAACGCCACATTTTTTGGCGACATTTCCTAAGTAAGAAACAGTATTTGATTACTTAAAAATTACCTAAAACCTAGCAAAAAAAAAGTATCTGCACTTCATCGGTCTAAAAGCGAAAAGTCGATTTTAACTTGATTCTGATCAATGTTGCACCGCAACAAAAAGAGGATGTTGGCCTAGTTAACTTAAATCTTTGGAAAAATCATGACCTTTCATGAAACCGACAATCTCGCGCTGACCCAACATTTCATTCCCACTCCTCCGATTTGGATTCAACTTTGGTTGGATCATATCGAGAGCGAAACGGTTTAATATTTCCGTACCGACCGCGCGCGGCGTATTGAGCGAATTGTTAGCGTTTTGGCATCCACTGAATCACACTGATCGCCTGCTCTAGCCGCAGCAAAGCGGTGTTTTTCTTAGTGAGTTCAATATTCAACGCCGCCGCTAGCGGTACGGTATGGGCGATTTCACCTTTGGCATTTTTGATCGCGCGCGCAATCATTTGGGCATCGTTTTCAGTAAAGCGGGTCGCCCACTGTGCAGGTACCGTGGTGGCTTGCGTGGCCTTGCGGCCCTCCATCACGAACTGCAATGCCGCGCTACCAATCATCACAATAAACTGCGTGGTACGAGGATCTAGGCTTGCTTTTGCCGTTTCGATTTCGGCAATTTGCTGGCGAAGCTCTTCAGCAGGGGTCATTTGGTCGTCCAGCGTAGCAGGTGAATAAGACATTTTTAATCCATAGAAAACACCGACTGAGTTTACCGCAAAAGCGGCACCCTCAAAACGAAAAAGCCCCGCTTTTGCGGGGCTAGCTTTTTGCTGAATCAATTGAAACTAAATTACTTCTTTTCGCTGGCCATCATTTTGTAAACCACACCGGCCAAAGCAGCGCCGATCAATGGCGCCCCCCCCCCCAGAACAAGCAAACTTGCTCATCAATTAATCAAATCGACTTTACTGATGTTGGCTCAAACCATCGCTGAGCGACATTCGATATGCGCGCCACGCGGGTATCGCAGCAATTAAAACACCGGCCAGCAATGTCGCAGCAAGCAATAGCCATTCCGTTGATGTCGGCGAGTTAACGCCTAAATTAAATGAATAATATTCACGCAGTATTGGCTTGAAAGCGATGATAAGTGAGTAAAGCAGCGCAATACCCAATGCAATACCAAGGGTAACTAGTAGCAGCGTTTCACCCATCACTAGCAAAAAAATCTGCCAAGCCCGTGCGCCAACGGAGCGCAAAATCGCCATTTCACGGCGGCGCTCGTTCAGCCCCGTCAGCAAGGCAGTCAACATGCCCAATAAACCAATGACCATCACAAAGCCAGAAACCACCAACAGGGCTTGTTCGGCAATACTCATCAGTTGCCATAATTCCGACAGCGCCACGCCGGGCATGATGGCCATCAGCGCTTCGCCTTTGAATTGATTCACGGCGCGCTGAAAGCTGAAAATTGCAGTCGGTGAACGAAGACCAACATAAAACGCCGTGATCGAGGTCGGTGGCGGCACCGCGCGGTTTTCATCGGCGGCCAATACGCCGCTGCTTGATAGTAAGGACGCGCTACCTGATTCCCAGCCTTCATGAATCGCGGTCAAGCCGTCCAAACTGACATGCACCGTGTCGTCAACAGGCGTACCTGTCGGCGCGAGAATGCCGACGATGGTAAACGGCTGATCGGCGTGTTCGGTCAGCGCCCCATCGCCACTGCCGTGCGCCAAGGTTATTCTTTCACCCAAGCGATAGCCGCGCATTTGCGCGACATTGCTGCCCAGCACCGCATCATGGTTTTTTGCAAAAGCACGCCCGTGACGAAAGGCCAACGATTGACTATCGAGACGGTCGCCAAAGCGTAAATGTCTAAAATAATCAGTCGTCGTACCCAGTACGGCAAAACCATGATGACTGTCGCCAAGCGACACGGGAATCGTCCACGCCACACGCGGGTCGGCAGCGAGTTTTTGGTAGCTCTCCCAAGCAATATTATTGGTCGCATTGCCAACGCGAAACACGCTGTATAGCAATAATTGCACTGAGCCCGTGCGTGCGCCAACGATCAGATCAGTGCCGCTCACAGTATTAGCAAAACTGTTCCTTGCCTCGGTGCGTAAGCGCTCAACGCCGACCAGTAGCAGCACCGACAGCGCCACGGTCAAGATGGATAAAGCAACGGTTAAACGCCGATTGAGCAGGCTTTTGAGTGCGATTTTAAACATCGGCGTGCTCCCGATTGGCGCGATTGATTCTGGCTAAGTCCACGCTGCGGTCAAATTGCAGTGCCAATTGCGGGTCGTGGCTCACGAGCAGCACGGCGGTTTGTTGCTCGTCAGCGCACTCAAACAGTAGTTTGATAAACGCCGCACGGCGATCGGTATCGAGCGCCGAAGTCGGCTCGTCGGCAATCAATACTTCGGGCGCGCCAATCAACGCGCGCGCCAAAGCCACGCGCTGCTGCTGGCCGACCGAGAGTGAATTAACGGTGCAATTCAGATGGGACGTCAGATCCAAGCGTTCCAGCAAATGCAAGGCTTGTTGCTTGGGATTGCCAGCGCGATGGCGGCGAATTTTAGAAAACTGGCACGGCAGCAGCACATTATCCAGCACCGACAAATAGCTCAGCAGATTGAATTGTTGAAACACATAGCCCACATGGTCGGCGCGAAAACGATCACGCGCGGGGCCAGACAGCGTGGCTAAATTTTGCCCCAGCATCCACACTTGCCCACGCTGAGGGATTTGTATGCCTGTCAAAATCGACAGCAGCGTGCTTTTGCCGCTGCCGCTGGGGCCGTGCAAAAACACGCGCTCAGCACGGCCGAGGGAAAGCGCGGGAATATCTAAAGTCGGCTGCGCGGCACGCGGCCAAGTGAATTGTAAATCGGCCAGTTCAATCAGCACCGCGCGCTTTCCTTAACGTAATACATCGTTTTACTTCAAATCCAGCGCTTGCCCCGGTTTGAGTTTGAGCTGTTTTTGACCCTGTGGCGTCACCAAATTGACCATCAGCGATTTAAAGCCTGCAAAATTTTTCCACAATGGTAATTTGATTTGCGTGGCTTGATTGCTGCATTCAAACATGTACTCGGCAGTAATATCGCTGTGCTCACCTTTGCCAAAAGTCGGCATCACCACCACGGGTTTTGCACTTTGGCATTGCGCATTCGGTGCAAACACATTGCCTACGACTTGCAGTTGAGCCGCAACGTCTTGAACTTTGTTTTTTTCGTAATCGTTTTTGGGCGCGCGCTCAAAACCCAGCAAATTATCAGCGGGGCTTTCTAAAGTGATTAAGACTTTATTACCATCCACGACCACATCAATTTCCGCTACGCCATGCACGTGGGCAGAATGAGGAGCTGCCACAACTGACGCAGCAGGTATAGACAGAAAAGCCAATATCAACAAAACCTTCATTCATATACCCCTTATTGAGTTGCTTTATAAGCTCGAACTTCTGAAGCAAGCATTTGATAACCGACTTCAACATCGGCAGCCCCATCGGCCAAGGCCAAATTGGCCTTGGTGGACTTAAGCGTCACTTTACCCTGTACCGTAATCGGCGCAAATAAATCACCCTGCGGGAATCCCGCTGGATATTGCACCACGACCATTTGGTTTGGCGGCGGCGCAGGTACATGAATACAGGCACCAATGACGGGAACCAATAAAAACTCAGTCACCAGTTTGCCTTTTAAGTTCAGCGGCAATAAATAACCACTGAGCTCAATCACTTGTCCCTGCAGGCTTGGGATCATTTCACTGACACGTTTTTTCTCAAACGATTCAATCTCAACAATCAGCGGCTTCAAGTCTTTGATATCTTCTTTGAGCAAGGCCAGATCAGCTGCAGTTAAATTAGCTGGTTTAACTTTATTGCCCTCCAACTGCTGCTTTAATTCCAATTGCTGAATTGCCCGCATCAAACGACTTTTTTGCTCTTGGCTCATGCTCGTAATCGTTTTGCGTAGCGCAGGGTTATCCGGCTGTAATTGCTGCCATTTCAAGACTTTGACCTCTGTCGCCATGGCCAAACTAGTCAGCATGGCGGCCATGAATATAAATACTATGCGTGCAATCACAATCCACCCCTTTTTCATCGTGCGGCAATTCTAACGAGCTTGCGCCGTTCTGTTCAAAATTAATTGAATCTGTGCACGGAGCGCCACTGCAATCAGATTGCAATATGACAGGTTTAGGATTAAACAAGGAACAAAGCAGCTGCAGATCGGCACTCTCAAGAGCGCTTGATTTTGATTCATTCAGTTCAAAGGAAATATCATGAACCAGCCACAAAAATTGTTCGCCCCAGAATTTAAAGCCAATAAAAAGCAAATCGCCAAAAAACCGTTCGCCGAACGTTTTGCGGGCAAAGCGCCCTTTGCTTGGCTAAAGCTTGATGCAACAATTGCCATCGCAAAATGACAACCGGTTTACAGCAAATCGTAAACCCTGCCTGATTGCAGCGGTTTCTTGCTATCACATAGTGTCGGTATTTTTTTCGAGCAAGCAAATTATTGAGAATCCAGCTCAATGATGAACCGATTCGCGAGCTATTTACGCTTCGCAATAAATTTGCAACACATTGATCTAAATAAATCTTTTATCAATTTAATTAAATCATGAAATGCTAAATAAGTGTTTACCCTAATGCGCTAGACATTTCTAGACCTTACAATTGGTCTTCAACTTTCCAAAGGGATGAGACCAATGCCACAAGCTAACACCCCAGCTAAGAATTCAGTACCACAGCCAGCCAAAGCAAAACCGAATTCAAAGCAAAGTTTTGTTGAGCGCATGGCCAATGGCAAGCCTTTTGAGTGGCTGAAAGTAGAAGCAAGCCAAGTTCCGCAAAAGTAAGCACGCCGCAGATCACAAAAAACGCCAGCTTATAAAAAAGCTGGCGTTTTATTTGGGTGCCGCAACTAATATGGTAGATCGCTCGGCCTACCAAGCAAATACGCAAGACTTAAGCGCAAGTGCTCGGAGTACAAAACGGCATTTCAAGCGTCGAGTGGTGCTGTTTTCCTTCTTGTATCAGCTCGTGTAAAGCTGCCACAAATTGAGTTGGCTGACCCAAGAACGGTGAAATATCAATCGTCGTTAATTGCCCCGCGTGCTCCAGCAGCAGCGATGGGAAACCCCGTAGCCACTGTTCGCCCATTGCTCGGCGGGTCGCCGCAAAATGCGCATCCACTTTCGCCGCTTGCTCGGCCATCGCCGTTGCAAATTCCGCGCTTTCGAATCCCAACTCCGCCGCCAAACTCAACAACACAGTACCATCGGCAATGCGTTGCCCTTCAACATAATGCGCCTGTTGAATCCGCGCCAACATCGCCAATCCGCTACGCCCAACACCCTCATCGCAGCCTAAGGCTGCTGCCGCCAAAATAGCTAAAGTCGGTGGCGTTGAATCAAAAACGGCATTTTCATCGCGGAGCAAACCTTCAAAATAAGCCTCACCAAACGGCTGGCCAGTTAATGTGGCAATACGTTGATCGTGTGGCATAACGTAATTACGCAAGGCCCGTGTGACCGCTTGCCGATTATCGCCACTCATCATGCCACCAGCGTGCAGTTGCAGATTGATTTCTGGCATGTGCGCCGCCGCGTGAATCAGCGGTGCCGCCGCATAGCACCAGCCGCACAGCGGATCAAAATAATAATGCAGAACAGAGCTTGGCTTGGTTTCTAGCTGCTGTTGACCGCCCAAGAAAGACCTTATTTCAGGCAAGCCCATTACCATTTCATTTCGCCCTTATTCACTTTCGCACCGATCTCAAGCGCGATTCCCAAACCAGCGTCTGGATAGGCTTTTTTCATGCTGGCGATGAGCTCAGCACTGTCTTTAGCTGCTGCGGCATTTTTCTCAAACGTTTGCAGATATTGCTTGGTGTAGGCGATATTGCTCGCATCTAGTTTACTACCTGCTTGCATATGGCCCGGCACGACGACTTCCGGTTTCAATGCCGCCATTTCATCCAATTGGGCAATCCACAACATGCGTTCAGCCGCGTTTTGCGTATCGGCCGTCCAGACATGCAAGCCACCCAGTACACCGACATTGCCCGTGATGGTTTTAATCGATGGAATCCACACATACGGGCGATGTGCCAATGGGCCTGTGGTGCCGCGAATCTCGATTTTCTGACCATCCACCGTCAAGGTATCGCCCTTCAGTGCAGTTGGCAGAACAGGCGACTTCGGTGCATTCACGCCCATTTTTGGCCCCCAAAATGCCACTTTACCATCAAGCTTGCTGCTGATTTTCGCCAATACGGCAGGTGTCGCCACCACTTCTGCATCTGGGAACATTTCTTTTAACACTTCAACGCCAAAGTAATAATCAGGGTCGGCTTGACTGACAAAAATCGTTTTCAATTGCTTGCCAGAATCGAGTACATTCGCGCCAATTCGCAGCGCATCAGCGCGAGTAAAGCCCGCATCGATGACGATGGCTTCTTTTTCGCCGTAGATCAGCGTTGAATTGGCATGAAAACTATTGCCATCAGCGTTATAGACTTTCATCTGCAAAGGTTGTTTGGCTGTATCGGCTTGAACATTAGCAAAGGTAAGAGCAAGGGTAGCTGCGAGTAAAGTAGTGCGAAACATGGTGTCACTCCGTTTGGTGTTTGATTAAAGTGACGCCAGTGTAGTTGCATGAAACGTTCAGATAAATAGACTAAAATGCGCATAATTGTTGCAATATCCGAACAAATAATCGAAAAGATCCCAACCTAGTTAAAGGGTAATACTGTGCAGCGCTCTTTGGGCTGGGGGTTAAAAAACCCGTCTAAGCGCACCGAGTGAGGAGAGAGACAAACGGTTTCATCGTTTGGCCCACGAACGATCGAGGGCATCGGGGACCGATGCGCGCCCGGGTCGCCTTTCTTTGCTTCTTTCTTTGGCGACGCAAAGAAAGAAGCCCAAGTCGCGGATTGCGACAGCAAAACACCGTGCCGCAGGCACTTAAAACGTAATAGGTGAACACTATGGACCGACTAACTGCGATGAAGGTATTTAGCGAAGTGGCGCACAGCGGCAGCTTTAGCGCCAGCGCAGAGAAGCTCGATATGTCGCGCGCGATGGTGACGCGCTATATCGCGGAACTAGAGCAATGGCTGGGGGCTCGCCTACTGCAACGCACGACGCGCCGCGTGACACTGACCGACGCGGGCGAAAACTGCTTGCGGCGTTGCCAACAAATGTTGGCGTTGATGGAAAACGTCGAGGAAGAAACCGCCAGCCACGATGGCGAGCTGCGCGGCCAATTGCGCCTGACCAGCAGTATGTCGTTCGGCCATACTCATCTCGCCGCGGCGATTAGCGACTTTTTAGCACTACATACGCAGCTCAAGATTGATTTAAATGTCAGTGACAGCACGGTGAACTTGGTCGAGGCGCGAATTGATTTAGCGATTCGGATTAGTAGCGAACCCGACCCAATGTTGATTGCCCGCCCATTGGCGCGATGTGATTCGGTGCTTGTTGCATCTAAAGGGTATTTAATTACAAACGGCAGTCCTAAAGAGCCAGAGGAACTTACCCAGCATAAATGCCTCAGTTATGCCAATTTTGGCAAAAGCGTCTGGCGCTTCACGCGCAGTGATGAGCAAACCCAAGTTGGCGTTAGCAGCCGATTTAGTGCCAATGAAGCCACGGTACTGCTGCACGCGGCGCTTGCTGGCGGCGGCATCGCTTTACAACCGACCTATCTTGCGAATCCCTACATCGAAAAAGGAGATCTACAGATTGTGCTGCCTGAATGGCAAGTCCCTGCCATGACGATCTACGCGCTCTATCCATCGCGCCGCCACCTCTCCCCTTCTGTTCGTGCATTACTGGATTTCTTGGTGGCGCGATTTGCGGCACAGACTTGGTAAAGCATCAGGCGAAGTGACTTGATGAATATCGAACTGAAAAAGGGGCTTTCGCCCCTTTTGAAATCGCTTCACATCTTAGGCTCTGTTGACGTTTGTTTTACGCATCGCGCTGGAGCGATTTTCGAGGCGAAACAAGGCGTAGGAAGCGATTCATAGTCATTCTATGTGAGCTTTCTACAACGCAGTGTCGCCTCGAAAAGCGCCCAGCCCTCAAGGTTTGGCGGCTTTTGGCCTGACACTGCGTTACGAAGCACTTGTGTAGAATGACTACACTTCGCGCTCCGTGCCTTGTTTCAGGCCAAAATACGCACAAACGCGAGTGCAAAACAAACGTCAACAGAGCCTAATTCTTAATGTATTTTTCGTTCTGAAAACTTCAAAATCGGATCAAGCAACATTAAGAACATCAGTGAAATCGTTAAATTAAAAATCAAATGCGCGGCGGCGACGACTTGGCCGGTATCGCTAATATGTTGAGTGAGTTGATTCGACATCAGAGCGATAAATGGGAAAAAGATCAAAAGCCCAACGCCTTTGAACAAGAAATTGTAATACGCAGTTTTCTTCGCAATCGCGCTCATACCCATGCTGGCAATCAAGGCGGTCGATGTCGAGCCTACATTAGCGCCCAGCGCAATCGCAATCGCTGCTTGCGGCGGCAAGAAGCCTTGCTGAACAAATAAAATCGCCAAACCGGTGGTCACACTACTCGATTGCACAATCGCGGTAATCACAATCCCCGCTAACACGCCAACCAAGGGCGAATTGGCTTGCGCCATCAAATCCATCACCGCAGGTAATTCTCGTAGCGGCATCACTGCACGAGAAATTAAATCCAGCGCAGCAAAAATCATCCCGAAATAAAATAGCGAACGACCAAATTGACCGTAGCGTTTCGGCAATAAGGAAACTAACGCCCCTAGAGCAATAAAAATCGGACCAATTTCTGTCAATTTAAACGACACCAACCACGCTGTAGCCGTCGTACCCACATTGGCGCCGAGCAACACCCCCAAGCTCGCGCGAAACGAAATCACCGACGCATTCACCAAGGCCGTCGTCAACGAAGACACCGCGCTACTCGATTGCAAAATGGCTGTCGCAAATGCACCAACTGCAAATCCCGCCCAACGATTGGACGTGACCTTACCGAGCCAATCTTGCAACGTATCGCCACCAACGGCTTGTAATTCCCGACTAAAACCCTCGAGTGCGTACAAAAAAATCGCAATCGCGGCAATAATCGCTATCAGTGTTTCAAACATGCGTATCTCTCTTCCTATATTTTTTACGGCCATTCGCCGCTTGGCGCCGCAAACGCACTCTCAGTGCGAATCATTTGAGTAATCGCCGATTCTAGCGCGGAACGATGTGACTTGCATCGAACGATGCCAAATGGGTGAAAGTACTATTAATCGCTCTAAGCGGCTGACGAGTTGGGCGCATCGCCCATCGGCATAGCTGAATCTGGCATAATGCCTGTCATCGCATGACATCGCTCGCCGATAAAAAACATTAGTATTGCCTTGTAATCCATATTAAATATTGGCTACAGCCGTATACATCAATCACAGGAGCTCTTTTGTGTTCATCCCCTCCATCAACACCGATATTCCCGCTTACGGCGCTGATGATGTGACGGAACAAAGTTGGCAGTGGTTGCACGCTGTCGCACATTTGGTCGCACAAGAATTAGCCGAACAACCCAAAGGCACACTCGCACTGCTCGAAGAGCAAGACCGCGTGGTTTGGTTGGCCATCATTGGCGATGAAGGATTTTTGGCAACGGCGACGATTTTTGAGGGTGAGATTGGCATTCAACATGGCGCACTGCTGCGCGATTTGTATGGCTTTGCTGTTGAAGAACTCAATTTCCTGCGTGAAGGATTGACCGCGTGGTTGAGCAATCAAGCCACGCTAAAAATCACCGACCATCGCAGCCTACAACTCTGGCATGAGTTACCGCCACGCAATACCGACTTTTTGGACTAGGGTCTTGTATTACTCGACATAGAGCATCGCGCAGAAGTGGAGAAGACAATCGGCTTCTGATGCCGATTGCAGAGGCGTCAAAAAAAGGCCGCTTGCTCAACGCCGTGAATATGGCGTATTCACCTCTCACAAGCGGCTCGATTCATAAATCGATGGATCGAGTCGCTTTTCCTTTGGCCAGTTCAACTGGATATTTTTGCGCATTGAGCTTGATTTTGTCTTGCGCGGCGGCGATTAAATCAATCCCCGTCATCTCACAAAATCGCAATAAATACAGCAAAATATCAGCCACTTCATGCTCACTGGCGACGCGCTGCGCATCGGTCAGCACCAGCGAATCGTTTGAATCTACCCACTGAAAAATCTCGAGTAACTCAGCCGCTTCCACCGCCAGCGCCATGGTTAAATTCTTCGGACTATGAAATTGCCGCCAATCGCGCTCGTCAGCGAAGGCATTCACTTGCTCGATTAATCCTTGTAGTGAATCACCACTCGACATAGCAAAACCTCTTCAAACGCCCTTCGGCGCGCAATCAGAATATAAAAATTTCAACATTATTAAATACTTATGTAGTGCACCGCTTGGCGTGCCACGCAGAAAATGTTCCCGTATTTTCTTGACATTACAAACTCTTAATCAAGAATTACCAAGCATACCAATTAAGTAGTAATCAAATAACATATTGCGAGCCGCAACCACTCAGCAATTCACGATGACTTGGCAGCGAGGTAATCTTATGAAAGTCTCAATCAAGCAACGCATCATTTACACCGTTTTATTCTTATCACTACTGTTGGTGCTGATGGGCGGCATGGGATTGTACAACCTCAAACAGGTCAACCAGTCACTCAAAACCGTGTATGAAGACCGCGTGGTACCCCTCAAGCAACTCAAGCTGGTAGCCGACTCGTATGCAGTGAACATCATCGACGCAATGAATAAAGCCAATGCGGGAATGATTAGCGCAGAAGACACCGCAAAAAATATCAATCAAGCTCAAGCCGATATTGCCCGCGAATGGGGTGCGTATAAAGCCACTACGCTGACTGCCGAAGAAGCGAAACTCGCGGCTGAATCTGAATTACGGTTTGCCAAGGCCAATGAAGAGATTAACAAACTAGCGCAATTTCTTGTCGGCAAAACCGACATTGTTCAAGGTGAACTCATCCAGTTCATTGGACCACTTTACGAGGTCATTGATCCAGTTGGCGAGCAAATCACGGCACTGATGAATTTGCAGCTCGACGTAGCCAAAGCGGAATACACCCAAGCCCAAGCCAGCTATGAACAAGTCAAACTCATTGCCATCAGCTTGATTGTACTGGGGCTCGTGCTGGCACTCATTTCATGCGTATTACTGCTGCGCGCGATTTCTATCCCCCTTACCCGCGCCGTGGTGATTGCTGAAAATATTGCGGGTGGCAAGCTGGATAATGAAATTACGCTACGCGATTACGATGAAATGAGCTTATTACTCAATGCCATGCACGGCATGCAATGTACGGTGCTGCAGTTTATTCAAGCGCAGGTCGATATGGCCAAAAGCCATGCCGCAGGAACAACGAGCGCACGAATGAATGCCGAGTATTTTTCTGGCTCATTTCAAGAAATGGCCAATGAAACCAATCAATTGGTCACGTCGCATATCAATGTGACCGAACAAACGGTGCAAGTGATCGCCCAATACGCCAAAGGCAATTTTGAAGTCGATATGGTTCGCCTGAATGGCGATCAAGCACAAATCACCCAAGCAGTTGATCAAGTAAAACAATCCCTCGTCGCCATCAGCAACGACATCAAACTGATGGCCGAAGCTGGCGCGCAGGGCGACTTTAGCGTGCGCGTCGATGCATCGCTTTATCAGTTCAAATTCAAAGCGATGGTCGAAGATTTAAATCTATTGATCAATACCTGCGACGTGGGTTTCAACGATATCTTGCGTGTCGCCAATGCACTCTCTGTGGGCGATTTGAGCCAAACGATTCAAAAAGACTATCCAGGCCTGTTTGGTCGAGCTAAAGATGGCGTCAACCACACGGTATTTGCGCTCAGCAGCATCGTTGCCGAAATTGAAGGCATCGTCGCCGCCGCTGCGGAGCAAGGTAACTTTAGCCCACGGCTTGATTTGCGCGACAAACAAGGCTTTAGCGCCCGCCTCGCCACGCTACTCAATCGACTCTCAGAGGTCACTGAAACGGGTTTACGTGATGTGATGCGCGTTGCCAATGCGCTCGCCGATGGTGATTTGACGCAAACCATAGACAAAGAATACGCAGGGCTGTTTGGCGAAACCAAAGACGGCATCAATGCAACCGTCGATAAGCTGCAACAGTTGGTTGGTGAGATCCAAGTCGCAGGCAGCACCATTAATATCGCCTCGCAAGAAATCTCACAAGGCAATGGCGATCTATCACGCCGCACCGAAGCCCAAGCCGCCAATCTGGAAGAAACCGCAGCCAGTAGCGAAGAACTAGCCAGTACTGTGAAACAAAATGCCGAGAATGCCATTGAGGCCAGCCAACTGGCGCGCAATTCAGAACTCATCGCCAAGAAAGGCGCGAATTTAGTCCAAGAAGCCGTAAGTAGCATGGGGTCGATCAATGAAGCCTCGCGCAAAATTGTCGACATTATTAGCGTTATCGACGGTATCGCATTCCAGACTAATATCTTGGCGCTCAACGCCGCGGTTGAAGCGGCGCGCGCTGGCGAACAAGGCAGAGGCTTTGCAGTGGTGGCGTCTGAAGTGCGTAATTTGGCGCAACGCTCGGCGGTCGCCGCCAAAGAAATCAAAACGCTGATTGGCGACAGTGTGAGCGAGGTCGAGCGCGGTAGTCAGATCGTCAATACCGCGGGCAGTACGATGACTGAAATTGAGGTCAGCATTCAGCGGGTCACGCACATCATGGCGGAAATTGCCGAAGCATCCAAAGAGCAAAGCGCTGGTATTGCCCAAGTGAATCAGGCCGTTGCCAATATGGATGAAGTCACGCAGCAAAATGCCGCACTGGTCGAAGAAGCCGCCGCCGCCGCCGAATCATTGCAAGAACAAGCGGGTCAACTCGCAGAACTAGTCGGCGTATTCAAACTCAAAAATGGCGCGAGCAAAACAAAGACCATCGCAAAATCCCCAGCCAAAGCCATCCCCCAACCGATGCTCAAGCCCATCAGCAAACCCACCAGCCAAGCCACCGTCAAGAATGAAGACGAAGAATGGGCTGAATTTTAAGCACCGTTGATTTCAACACTCAAGAATAGGGCTTTGTGCAATATCACAAAGCCCTATTCTTTATGTAGATAGTAAATCTTTGATCTCCGACTACACTTCAAACATGCTGATTGGCAAAGGATAAAAACATGTTAGAAACGACCAGTAAACCGGTGATTTTAGTCGTTGATGACGATTCAATTATTCGTCTCTTGGTACGCCGAATACTTGAGGCCGAGTATCAAGTGGTCGAAGCCGTAGACGGAGAGGCTGGGTTACAGAAAGCACGAGAAATCAATCCCGTCGCAGTGATTGCCGATGTGCAAATGCCCAAAATGAACGGATTCGATTTATGCAAAGCCATTTGTGATGATTTTGAAATATCAGACATCCCCGTGATGCTGATGTCGGCCGAAGAAAATGCCGACGAACTACTCAAAGTATACGACGTCGGCGGCCAGGGTTTTATCACCAAACCCATCAACCATAAAGTCCTGCTCACCCGCACTGCGCACATGCTACAACTGAGTGCCGAACGCGCTCAGATGAAATCGCAAATTAACTATGCCACGACGACCGCTTTCACCGCGATGAGCAGCATGAGTGAAACCGGCTTGTTGATGGAAACACTGAAAAATTTCAACGGCAACAACACCGCACAAGGGCTCGCGCAATTATTGATTGCCGCGCTTCAACAATTTCAGCTCGACGGTGTCGTCCAGCTAAAAACCGACTCGGGCATCGTCGCGCTCAATCTGCAAGGTGTGGCAACCGGGGTAGAGCTGGCGGTGCTACAAAAAATGGCGACGATGGACCGAATTGTGCGTTTTCGTAATCGCCTGTCGGTCAACTATCCGAATGTGCAATTGGTCGTCAACAATATGCCCGTCGATGACGAAGAACGCTGCGGACGCCTGCGCGATCACCTCGCGATTTTGATTGAAGCGGCCGAATCGAGGCTGGAGGCCATCAAAATCAAAACCACGCTGATCGCGACACAAAATCAACTCGCCATCATGAATTCGATTCAATCCTTGACCAGCACCTTAAGCGAAATTGATCAACAACAACGGCAAGGCAATGTGGAACGAACCGCCTTATTTGGCGACGTGATGATGCAGATGGAAAGCACCCTCTCTGCTTTTGGCTTATCCGATCGGCAAGAAGAAAATTTATTAAGTGTGGTTCGCAGTGGCTGGGAAAAAATCGCCGCCACCTATACTGATGAGGCTGCGCTGCAAAACAAACTGAGTCAAGTCGTGCAAACCCTAAAAGCCTCGCTCGAAGAAATTTGAGCAAAAACCGTCTCACCAATATCGATGTATTTAAATGTAGCTATTAATAAGCAATAAGTACGTCGATATACCCACCATCAATGACATTAAAGATGAAAATGTAATTCAACCGTATTATTCGCTGGGTCTTGGATAAAAATCTGGCTAATTCCTTCATCAGCAAAATCCATGCGTCGATACTTCAGCCCGAGGGAATTCAAATTCTGCACGGTTTGCTCGATATTGCGACACGTAAAGGCGATATGATCCACCACGCGGGGCAAGCTCAGATCGATACTTGTATCGCCCTTTAATATCGATAAATGAATCACCGGTTGCTCACCCGCATACAGCCAATAGCCCAAAGTACCAAATGCAGGGCGAAAGCCCACTTGCAACTGGATGACCTCACAATAAAAAGCCCGCATCGCCTCCAGCAAATCGGTTGGCACGCGCAGATTGATGTGATTTAAACCTAAATTTTCCATCGCTGATTTCCTTTATTTTGATTACCGTATTTTGCGAAGTTCTGCGCAATAAATCCACATTAGGTACACTAAATCCACTTATCGTCTAAGGGTACTTATGCTATTTCGTGAATGGATTGGTAGCACGCATGCGCTGCCGTGGCGGCACAATCATTATCTGGGTGAAGTCATCCCTTTTCATCTTCACTACCACCCAGAATACGAAATCACCTTGACCGCAGGTGCCAGTGGTTTACGGTATTTGGGTGACGATGTCAGTGATTTTACCGATATTGACCTCACACTGATTACCCCCAATCTAGCGCATTCTTGGCAAGGAAAAACCGCGCCCAATCACGATCAAATCGAAATTCATGTGGTGTTTTTTCGTGAAGAATGGCTACATCAACTGGCCGAGCAAGGCCTGCCCGAACTACGCGAATTGGGGCAATGGCTGCGACGAATTCGGCATGGCGTCGTCTTTAGCCGTGAGCTGGCCACCCAACTCGCACCGCACTTTGCACAACTGCTACAACTCAAAGGACTAGAACGCGTACTGTGTTTGCTCGATGTGTTGCGGCAACTGCCCACAGATTCACACGCACGCTATTTGGAGCTCGCCCCCGCTAATGAGCCGGTCGGCGATCCGCGCCTCAAAGTGGCCTTAGATTTCTTGCATCAGCACTACCGTGAAAGCATCACGCTGACCAGCCTCGCCAAAGCCGCCAACATCAACGAAACCACGCTCAAACGGTTGATCTCGCGGCAAGTAGGTAAGAGCTTTAGCGATTTGCTGTCTGAGCTGCGCTTGGGACACGCCTGCAATCTGCTACTCACCACGCAGTACGCACTACCCCGCGTGGCACTCGACAGTGGCTTTCCCAGTCTCAGTAATTTTCACCGCCAATTTAGCGCGAAAAAAGGGATTTCAGCGGCCCGATTCAGAAAGAACCGAGGAAAACCGCTCGTGTGAGGTTGGCGGAATAAACGTCCACGCCAACACACGGCTTTGCTTTTGCCCTTGGCTCATATCAATCGTGCGCACATCCAGCGCGCCGGCTTTTTCCAGCGTTCGATATAGCAAAGGGAGACTGCTGGCTTTTGACACCAAGCTAGTAAACCACAGGCAGCGTTTGCCGATCTGACGGCTTTCGGAAATCATGCGCTGAATAAACGCCTCTTCGCCACCCTCGCACCACAGCTCGCCGCCTTGACCACCAAAATTGAGCAGCGGCGCTGCGGTTTTCGGCGCTTTACCTAAGTTTTTCCACTTGCGTTGCGAGCCAGCCGTCGCCTCAGCCAAGGAAGCATGAAACGGCGGATTGCATAAAGTTAGGTCAAAAAACTCACCGTCTTGCACAATCCCTAAAAACATCGCAGCCGGAATCTTTTGCAAACGCAGCTCGATATTCAATTGCGGATTCGCCTCAACGATCTGCTGGGCGTTTTTCAATGCCACCGCATCCACTTCTGAGCCGACCATTTCCCACTCGTATTCCGCCGCACCAATCAGTGGGTAAACGCAATTCGCGCCGCAACCAATATCCAGCACCCGCACCACTTCAGGAATCTTGCCGCGATAGCTCTGATCCAATAAATCCGCCAGATTGTGAATATAATCCGCACGCCCCGGAATCGGCGGGCACAAATAACCCGCGGGCACATCCCAGTTTTTCACGCCATAAAACTTCGCCAACAAAGCCCGATTCAGCGTTTTGACTGCCGCCGGATTGGCAAAATCAATCGACTCATCACCATACTGATTCACCGCCACAAAAGCGCGCAACTCAGGGCATGCTGCAATCAAAGCAGGAAAGTCATAACGGCCACGATGACGGTTACGCGGATGCAGCTCCGCCGGCGGTTTAGGCGCACTAGCAGAACGCGGTGAAGCGGGTTTAGAACGTGGTTTTTCGCGCATAGATTTGCCTCAAAGATTACCGCCACTCACACACAGCGAGCTGCAATGCAAAAAAGCCAGAAATCGACAGACTTCTGGCTTTCATTTGTTTGGAGCGGGCGATGGGAATCGAACCCACGGCTCATGCTTGGGAAGCATGGGTATTACCATTATACGACGCCCGCAGAGTGCTTATTATAACAGGATTCCACTGCGCTTCACCAATAATGCCGCAGCAAGTCATGACGCAATCGGCGTAAACTAACTATTGCGCCTTTAAAATGAATCAACTCATGACCCCACACAGCCAAACCATCCGATTTTTACGCCAGCGCATTCCGAGTTTTGAGTGTATTCCCGGCTGTCATGATTGCTGTGGGCCGGTGACGACGTCGCCAGAGGAAATGTCGCGGCTACCGCGTAAAACCACGAAGGAACACGAAGCCGCGCTGGCGGAATTGCGTTGTCCGCATTTAGCTGAGAAAGGCTGTACGGTTTATCTGGAGCGGCCGCTGATTTGTCGACTATTCGGTACCACACCGAGCCTGCCCTGTCCGCACGGCCGCCGCCCTGAGTTGATGATCAATCCCGAGATAGAACAGCAGATTCATCACTATATGGCGAGTACGCGGCAAGTGTTGGTTTGATGGGTATATAGGCGGCGTTCAAAAATATAAAAGCATACAATCACATACCCATTATGCAAATCAAAAATACGCATACGCTATGGGTAATAATTCTCTAGCTAAAACAGCATCGCTACAACATGCTAGCGAATGATTAATTTGATTGAGCCCGCCATGAAAAAAATCCTCCTCACCAGCCTAGTCGCATTACTGACTTTACCGACGTTGGCGCAAGCCGAACAATTATTGAACGATGCCAATCAGCAGCAAACTATTCAGGTCAAACCCAAAGAAACCATTATTGTCACGCTACCCGCCAACCCAAGCACTGGCTATATGTGGCAATTTCAGCCACCCGAAGATGGTACGATTAAATTGGTCGGCAACTGGAAACATACGCCCAGCAAGAAAAACACGCCCGGCGCTGGCGGCGAAACCACTTGGCGATTGGTCGCTGGCCAATCGGGCGAAACTACACTGCAATTTTTCTACCGCCGCCCGTGGGAAGATGCCAGTGTCGAAGCCGTGCAAGTCCGTGAATATAAAATTGTCATCAACAGCACCAGCTCTGCCGCATCGACTCCAGCCAGCGCGGTTAAGCCGTGGTTTTAATCTGCCAGCACGCGCGTTGCTGGCAACACATCAGGTAAAATCGGTGTTTTGATCCACACGCACCGCCATCATGCCAATCCGTCCTGTTCTAAAAATGGGTGAGCCGCTGCTGTTAGCGACGGCCGAGCCTGTTACCCAATTTGATACCCCCGAACTGCATGCGCTCATAGTTGATCTCTTTGACACCATGATCGCGACCCATGGCGTTGGCATCGCTGCGCCGCAAATCGGCGTGAGCTTGCAAGTGGTCGTGTTTGGCTTCGAGCAAAACGAGCGCTACCCCGATGCCGATGCGGTGCCACAAACGATTCTGCTCAATCCAGTGATTACCCCCCTTGATGAAGAAATGGAGTCGGGCTGGGAGGGGTGTTTGTCGGTACCTGGCTTGCGCGGTGTTGTGCCACGCCATACCCAGATTCGTTACCAAGGCTTTGATCAATTTGGCAATGAAATAGATCGCACCGTCAGCGGCTTTCACGCCCGCGTGGTACAGCATGAATGCGACCATCTGTTTGGCGTGCTCTACCCGCAACGCATCACCGATATGACGCAGTTCGGTTACACCGATGTGCTGTTTCCCCAGCTAAAGGCAGGGCAAGATGAGTAAGAACAGCGGACTCGTTTACTCAACCGAACACGGCAGCATGTGCCCAGCATGCCGCCAGCCGCAAGCGGCTTGCATTTGCAAAACGGCACTCCCCAGCGGCGACGGCATCGCCCGCGTTGGCCGCGAAGTACGCAAAGGCAAAGCAGTGATTGTGGTGACGGGATTAATTCTCGACGCGGCCGCACTCACCGCGCTCGGCAAACAACTCAAAACAATGTGCGGCACGGGCGGGACGGTCAAAGAAGGACAAATCGAAATCCAAGGTGAACATCGCGATGCGGTGATGGCAGAACTCAGCAAACGCGGGTTTAAAGTGAAGCGCGGCGGCGGATAATCAAAGCGACCAAACGCAAAAAAGCCGATCATTGTTGATCGGCTTTTTCTTCTATCTGGTGCCCGGGGCCGGACTCGAACCGGCACACCTTGCGGCGGCGGATTTTGAGTCCGCTGCGTCTACCAATTCCGCCACCCGGGCATGAGTGTGTTCTGTGTAGGAGGCGGATTATTCATGATTTCACTGGGCTTTGCAAGCTTTTTTAGTAAAAAATTTTGTCCACGAAAAACACAAAAAGCACAAAAATTAAAATCTGCTGGTCTTGCTACTCTTTACTGCTGACTTTTGTTCGTGATTTTCGTGCCTTTCGTGGACTCCCGTTGTTGAGCTTTAAGCACGATTGCGCGGTTTGAAAAACGTGTAATTCTGATACGGCTCGAACGCCTCAAAAATCGCCACGGTTCGTGCGGGGATTTCAAGCTGCACACTGCCCGCATTCAACTTCAAATTCGGCGCATGACCCAGCGCATCGCGCAGCGGCACGCCGTCGTACCAGTGCGAGTAGGGAATCAGCAATTTGGCGCTCAGCGGCGAGTCGCTCAAATTCACGACGACCAATGCGGCTTCGCCCGGCACATCAGTAAATCGTAAAAATACCAAGGTATTGCCCTGTAGCCTATCGCCTAAAACGCATATATCACCATACTGCAAGGCATGATTCTTTTTACGAATATAAATGAGCTGCTTCACCCAAGCGCGCTGGGCCTGATTCCACTCCGCCTCGTTCCAACGCATCGGGCGACGACAATCTGGATCAGCACCGCCTTGCATACCAATTTCTTCACCGTAATACAGCAGTGGAATCCCCGGCAGCGTAAATTGTAGCGCCAGCGCCAGCTGCGCATCGGCGACATTGCCAACCGTCGTAATCAAGCGCGGCGTGTCATGGCTAGACAGCATATTCCACGAGCACAGCAAACCTTTCAGCCCATACGCCTCACGCGCGTCGCGAATCGCCGCGTTCATTTGCACACCGTCGATTTCACCGGCCAGCCACGCCAAAATCGCGGTGCGATACCAGTAGTTCATCATGCCGCTAAAACCACCACCGGCTTGAAACCAGCTACCGGAAAAACCATTTAGCTCGCCCAACAATCCTGCCTGTGGATAAGCTTTGCCAACAATCTGCGCCATCTCCTGCGCCACGGGTATACCCACGTCCTGTGCAACATCAAAGCGCCAGTTGTCGATACCCCTCGCTAGCCAATGTTGCACCAAGCTTTTTGGCTTGGCATACAGCACATCGCGAACGGCTGGATTAGACAAATTGAGCTCCGGCATCAGGCCGTAATCTTGCCAACACAAATAGCTGCCATCGTCCCTAAACGTAAACCAATCGCGTTTTTCCGCGTCCCCCGCTTTCGCGGCCAAAAACCACGGATGAAATTCGGAAACATGATTGAGCACCGCATCGAGCGTCAAACTCATGCCGTGTTGATGCAGCGTATCGATTAAACGCAGCAAGGCCGCTTCGCCGCCAAACATCGCATCAATCGTAAAAAAATCAGTCGCGTCGTACTTGTGATTGCTCGGCGCGCTAAACACAGGCGTCAAATAAACGCCGGTCACGCCTAATTCGGTGAGGTAGTCGATTTTGTCGGCGATGCCATCCAAATCGCCACCAAAGAATTGTTTGCCCCAAGGCTGATTCAGCGTCGTCGCATCCCAATCACATTTGGCCGCATCCGCCACGTCATAGGCAGAACTAGCGAGCTTTTCACTGCTACTCAAACCGCCGCCAATGGCAAATCGCTCAGGAAAAATCTGATAAATCACTTGGCTGGCACGTTGACGGGTTAATTCATCGAGCGGAGTACTATCGGTCATAGCAAGCTCACAAAGTTAGTTGAAGAAGGTCAACAACGGGGGGCCACGAAAGGCTCGAAAAAGCACGAAATCGGCAAAAAAAAACGGAATCCAATTCAGTATAATTTTATTATCTATTCAAGTCGTTTTTCGTGCCTTTCGTGTTTTTCGCGGACTAAAGGATTTTGCGATCAATCACGTACCGCACCCTGCTCTTTTAAAAACTCAGCCATCGCCGCAGCAAATTGCGCATAACCCGCCGCGTTCGGATGGACTGCGTCGGATTTCAAACTGCCTTTAGGCAAAATATCAAACCATTGCTCTTCAGCCAACACGACATCAGCTTGCTCGGCGACCTCTGCAAACAAAGGATGCGGTTTCGGCGGGATAGCCAAACTCGGCACAGCCAACAATATCACTGGAATATTACGTCGCTTGAGTTCGTTGAGCATCAACGCTAGATTGGCTTTGGTTTCTTCTGGTGGCAAGCGTTGCAAAAAATCATTACCACCCAAGCCGAGCAGCACCAGCTTGGGCTTCACCTCATCCAGCGTCTCATTTAGACGCTGCAAGCCCTGCGCCGTCGTTTCGCCCGGCACGCCAGCGTTAATCACGGGATGCGCAATCAAGCGACTCAATTGCGTTGGATAATCCTCGCCCGCAGCAGCACCCGTCCCAAAAGTCAGGCTATCGCCATAGGCCAAAATGACGGCGTTGGCTGGCAATGGTTCGAGCTTGGCTTGACCGCATGCACTCAGCAACGCAATAAGAAACAGTATCGATAAAAAACGCATGGCCCAGCCTCTAAATCAACAAAAACACATAAATTACAACACCCGACAATAATTTCTTAACTGCAACAAATCGGTAAAAATATAATCGGATACTGTAGTCCTCTTAAGAGCAAAAAGTCGTCGCTCAGGCAACGGCCAGCGCTCTTCAATAAGCTGTAAATTGGAGACCTCATGATAGAGCACAATTACATTCTGAAGCTTATTTCCATCCATGGCACCGAACGCGCCATTGCGACCGGCACCTACGATTCGATTCTCAACGCCTACAATATGAAACGCAAAAAACTCACCGTGGGACAACGCGTCACGATGTCACGCCGTTGCGATACAGGTGATGTTGTTCTGAAAACCTGTGCACCAGGTGGCCGAAAATATCCGGAGCAACGCGGCTATTCGATGGCGAGCTACTGCCGCTAACCAAGTCAAGTCAGCCTACCCCCTCAGTCGTTTGGGGGTGAGCTGATCTTTACATGTGACTTCATGGAAAGGGTATATCGATCTACGCTCTAGCTATAAATAGCTAGATAGCAATACCCATTAAAAATACTCACAAGCCATCGCCATTAATCAGTATTGCCGCAGAAAAAAGTGCTTTTCAAATAGAACGAACGTACAATTTGTTTTATTTGCTCGGCGAATGAACCGTGCTAATTCAACGCAAAATCATTCATATCGATTGCGACTGCTTTTATGCTGCAGTGGAAATGCGCGACCATCCAGAATGGCGCGATGTACCACTCGCCGTGGGCGGCGCTAGCGACCGGCGTGGCGTGTTGTGTACCAGCAATTATCCGGCGCGCCAGCTCGGTATTCGCGCAGCGATGTCGACTTACCGTGCACAGCAACTCTGCCGCAATCTCATCATCGTGCCACCCGACTTTCCGCGCTACAAAGCCGCTTCGATGGCGATGCGGGCGATTTTTGCCGATTACACTGATGTCATTGAACCCTTGTCGCTGGATGAAGCCTATCTCGATGTCAGTGGTCAGCCGCATTGCGAAGGCAGTGCGTCGCGAATGGCTGCAGAAATCCGTGACCGCATTGAACGAGAGATTGGCATCACCGCCAGCGCAGGCATTGCACCAAATAAACTCCTCGCCAAAATCGCCAGCGATTGGCACAAACCGAATGGACAATTTGTTATTCGCCCGCAAGATATTTCAGAATTCATGCCAAATTTACCCGTCAGAAAACTATGGGGTATTGGCAAGGTAACAGCAGAACGTCTAGCCAAGCGGGGTATACATACCTGTGCCGATATCCATGCTCGATCATTAGAGCAACTGATTAGCGAATGGGGCCGGCTTGGCAGGCAATTGTATGAACAAGCCCAAGGCATCGACCATCGACCCGTTGCGATGGCAGAACGTAGAAAATCTTTATCGGTTGAAAACACCTACGCCCATGATTTGAGCAGTCCACAAGACTGTAAAAACGCGCTACCCGCCCTGTTTCAAGATTGGCAATCACGGATGCGGCGCGCCAGCGGCGAGCGCGCACATAAAGCGTTCGTTAAAATCAAATTTGCCGACTTCACCCAAACCACTGTCGAATGCATCTGCGCTGAGCCGAGTTTGAGTGTGTATCTGGGTTTGCTTGAGCAAGGCCTCAAACGCAATGCTCAAGCAGTGAGGCTCCTTGGCGTTGGCGTACGTTTTAATGAATCTCCCACCACGCCTCAACAACTTTGCCTCTGGTAGCGGGCGCAATTTTTAACTTTTATCCCGCTTTAATTTAATATCCCGCAATAGCATTAATATTCGATTATTTTTTAAAAACACTTAAAGTGATTTGCATAAATAAACCGAATCAACTGCAGTGCTTTAATAAATGTTGAATTGAAAGGCATAAGGCCCGACAATGATTGAAATAAAATATTCATGGTTTGCTTGAACAATGCCCTATTTTACTCTTCGCCTCCGTCCGCTTTACGTCGCCATCACCATGTTAGGCCTAGCTATGCCTTTGGCACACAGCGTGACACTGGGCGAATTGCAAATCCAATCTTTTGTAGGACAACAATTTCGTGGCCTAGTGCCCTATCGCTTAAATGCGGGCGAAACCATCCATGAGCAATGTATTGAATTGCAACATGGTGATTCTGAATTACCCAGCATAGGCTCAGCCACCATTCAACTGCGCCCAAACAATGGACAATCTGGCGCTTTCGTCATTGAGTCTCGTTCGGCCGTGGGCGAGCCCATGGTCGCCTTTGCCATTAGAATCGCCTGCGGTAATCAACAAATCTCACGCGACTTTACGGCGTTTTTAAATATTGCGCCGGTCAATAATGAACGTGAAAAAATAAGCCGTTTTACGATACGTGAGACTGAGAAAAAATCGCGCGATCTAGAAACAACGCCACTCAAAGAAGTGGAAGAGTTCGTCATCAAAAAGCCGATGACGCTCAAAGAACTCACTAAACGCTACTATCCAGCCAATACACCACAATATCCCCGCTATCTACAAAAACTCAGCAACACCAATCCCGACCTTGATCCGAATGCAGAATTAAGCGTGGGCACCACGGTGATCATTCCCGAGCGACTACGCTCAATCAAGAAAAAATCAGCCCCAGCGCCCACAATAGAAAGTGGCCAATTGCGACTCGATGCGGCAACGCCTAGCACTAACAGCCGACCTGCCGCCCCACCATCAGCCGCGCAATACACTAAAGATTTAGAGCAAAAAGTAAAAATGCTCGAAGATTTGCAGTTGCAAATGCAACTTGAAGTCGAGCAGCTCAATCAAAAACTCAGCCAACTGAATGCAGCAAGCACCGTTGCCAGCCCTGTCGCGGCGGTGACGGTTGCTCCGGTAGCACCCGTAGTCGCTAGTGCGGTACAAACGAGTAGGCCAGCAGCCAGCCAAGTCGTCATTGCTCCTGCAGAATCCGAACCCGCCTCGGGATTCAGCCGCTGGTTAATGGGTGCAGGGCTTGCTTTACTTGCCGCGTGCTCAGCCTTGATCGCATGGCGTCGTCGCCGATCGAAAGATGACGATTGGGCTCCGGAAGACGAACCAGTACCCCATACTTTAATCGGGCACCTCAATGCCTTTACCAAACGCAGCAAATCGACCGAATACGCCACAATGATGTCGATGCTGCATGCGCCAGGCCAAGGGATTGAAGTCAGTGACTACGGCAGTAATGATCTAGCACAAATACAAATTATGCTGGCACAAGGTGATGTTTCTGAGGCGATTGATTTATTGTACAAGACCATTGATGAAGACCCAGAAGACATTGAACGCTGGCTGATGCTATTTCGGGTCTTCCGCCAACAAGGCATGAAAACCGAGTATGCGGCGCTCGCCAAAAACCTACGCTTAGTGGTCAAAGACGAAGCCGATTGGGAATTGGTGCGTAATATTGGCGCAAAACTTGATCCGGACAATCACCTTTATCGCCGAACTGAAAACCCACTCAGCGAAGTGGCCGACAGTACTCGTCCGCCAGCACCCCATGTCGATTTAGACATTCACCCTGAGGCTAGCCCCGCATCAATGATGCGTGCCTTCCTAGAACCCAAACCAGAAGTTAAAGGCGCGTACGTAGCCGCTGCAGTGACTGCGGCTCCGCCGATTGAAGAAATCTCGCTCGATTTTCAGCTGCCCGATCCCACTAACCATCAAATTCAAGGCAGTGGCACAATCAACACAGAGTTTGACGCAGAGGCTTTCTTTGAAGTTGATCTCTTGCCGCCATTTGATGCTAACGACGCGAACTTAAGCTGGGATGAACCATCGCTGGAGTTGGCACCACAAGAACCAAAGCCGCCTAAAACCAGCACTTGATCCGCGCCGCAGCCGCAATCCAAGTTCAGTGCGGCAGCGGCCATGTTAAACTGCTGTTTTTCAAGTTTGCCGAAGGATGTTCATATGAGCCCAACCCTGCCCTCTAAAGTGGTCATCGCCACCCGCGAAAGCCCATTGGCCTTGTGGCAAGCTCATCATGTGAAATCTTGGCTAGAAAGCACTTATCCGACGCTGAACGTTGAACTATTGGGCATCACGACGCAAGGCGATAAAATTCTTGATGTCACGCTCAATAAAATCGGCGGCAAAGGCTTGTTCGTTAAAGAACTCGAACAAGCGATGGTTGAGGGTCGTGCCGATTTAGCCGTACATTCAATGAAAGATGTACCGATGGTATTGCCAGAAGGCTTTGCCTTGGCGGCGATTGGTGAGCGCGAAGATCCACGCGACGCCTTTGTTTCGAATCGCTACAAACATCCGGATGAATTACCGGAAGGCGCCATTGTGGGTACAGCCAGCCTACGCCGTGAAAGCCAAATCCGCGCCCTTTACCCTCATTTAGTCGTCAAGCCTCTGCGCGGCAACGTCGGTACACGCCTCAAAAAACTTGATGACGCTGAGTTTGACGCGATTATTCTCGCCGCAGCAGGTTTAAAACGCTTGGGTTTAGCGGAACGAATCACCTGCGAACTATCGCCAGAAATCAGTTTACCCGCCCCAGGCCAAGGTGCCGTCGGCATTGAAATTCGTGCGGATCGTGCGGATTTAATGGCGCTACTTTCGCCGTTCAATCATGCGATCACTGCCGCTTGCGTCACCGCTGAACGCGCTTTATCACGCCGTTTGAATGGCTCATGCCAAATTCCACTGGCTGCTTATGCCACCGATGAAGAAGGCTTTTTACGACTGCGCGGCTTAGTCGCCATGCCCGATGGTAGCCACCGCGTCGTCGCAGAATCCAATGGTTCGCACGCCGCAGCCGATGGCTTGGGCCGTATTGTTGCCGATTTATTGTGTACCGAAGGCGCACGCGAGATTCTCAAACAACTCGCGCCATGAGTTTGCCACTGAGCGGCTATCGGATATGGATTACCCGACCAGCAGATCAAGCCAGGTATTTGACTGAAGCCATTATTAAAAATGGCGCGCAGACTTATACCTCACCACTACTTACCATCAGCCCTGCCATCGATCAAGGTCAATTGGACGATGCGATTGCCTGCTTGAATCAATTTGATTTAGCGGTATTTATTAGCCCTTCAGCTTTAAATGCGGTCTTTACCAAGCTAAGTACACCATGGCCGAGCGATTTACCCGTTGCGGTGGTTGGTCCTGGCAGCGCAAAACGAGCGGCGGAGCTAGGGGTGAAGCACATCATCTGCCCCGCCACACAATTTGATGGCGAAGGGTTACTAAAAGAACTCGGCGCACAAACTGGCCAAAAAATCGTACTGTTTCGCGGGAATGGTGGGCGCGATATTCTGCCGGCCGGTTTAAGCGCTGCGGGTGCTGATGTTACTTTAGTGACAGCGTATCAGCGTAGCGCCCCTACGCTCGATGCAAGCGAAATCGAACGTCAATTGCAACTAGGCTGTGATGGCATTGTCATTTCCAGTTCAGAAGCGGCACAACACTTATTCAACTGGGCTGGAGGCGAGACGCGCCACAAGCTACAATGTGCATTATATTTTGTTCCGCACCACCGAATTGCCGAGGCACTGCAGGCCAATGGGGCCAACAATATCGTGCAAACCGAGGCGGGTGATGATGGCATTACCCATTCGATTTGCCGGTATTTTGCACCGGTTTTATCTCCAAAAGAGTAATCTCTAAAAGTGTAGAGCCTGATGAATCAAGACAACGCATCCAATACTTTTTCCGCTGCACTCAGCCAGCCACCGCGTCGCAGCTTGCCGCAACCGGCGCTGATTTTGGCCTTGGTCGCACTTCTGGCCAGTGGCGGCGCTTGGCTATACCAACAAAATGCGATGGAAACACTCAAACTCGATTTGAGTCGTGAACTCGCTAGCAATAACAAACTACAACAAGAGTTACGTGCACAAGCCGTGGCACAAAACCAAACTCAGCAACAACTATTAGCGCGACTCACCGTGCAAGAAGGTAAGCAAGCCGAAGCTTTAGCGCGCCAAGAATCACTCAACAATATGTATGACACGCTCACGCGTGGCGAAGCATTGCACAGCTTGGCTGAAATCGAGCAAATGCTGTCGTTTGCCAGCCAGCAGCTGCAAATCGCGGGTGACGTGAATAGCGCACTGACCGCGCTCAACAATATTGATCAACAATTGCTGCGCTTAAATCGTCCTGAGCTAATCAGCGTGCGCCAAGCCCTCACACAAGACATCAATACACTCAAGAGCACGCCTTACGTCGACGTGATTGGTGTAACTGCTAAACTCAATAGCCTAATTGACGGTGTTGAGCGTTTGCCGCTGCTCGTTGATGCGGGGCACAATCCCAAAGACAATCCATTCAAAGCCAATCCAAACCATAACTCGGTTCAACAATTTGGCGCAGAGGTTTGGCATGAATTTAAGCAACTCATTCAAATTCGCCGGATTGACCAGCCCGATTTGATTTTGCTTTCGCCTGAGCAAGGTTTCTTTTTACGCGAAAATATCAAACTGCGCCTTTTAAATGCTCGCTCAGCACTCCTATTACGGAACGAAGCGGCCTTCCGTGCCGACATCACAGCCACCGTGCGCTATCTACAGCAATTTTTTGATGCAAAAGCCCCCACCACCGACAACGCCATCAAAGTTTTACGCCAATTGGAAACCCAACAATTGGCAATCACCTTACCTGACCTCAGTGCCAGCTTGACTGCAGTTCGCAGTGCACGCACAACGGCAGAGAGGGCTAAACCGTGAAATTCTTGATTTGGTTTATTGGCTTATTTGCACTGGCGGTCGGCTTAACGCTGTTTGCTGAGTTTAATTCTGGCTACGCCCTAATATTCTTGCCGCCATGGCGTGTTGAAATTTCTCTCAATATTTTTATTGTTTTATTGATCACCAGTGTGATTTTGCTCTACCTCGCCTTGCGGATGTTTGCTGAGTTGAGCGGTCTACCGGAACGGGTTCGCCAGTATCGAGCTCGCCAGCAAGAGCGCGCATCAGTACAACTTGAACGGGAAGCGCGGATTGCTTTTTATGAAGGCCGCTATCAACGTGCTGAGCGCCTAGCGAGCGAAGCCTTTGCTGCAGCGCTGCATGCCGATGATGCTTTTGCCGCCAACGGTCTTTTGGGCGCTCGTGCCGCGCATGCCATGCGCGACTACGACAAGCGCAATACTTACTTTGAAAAACTACAAGCGCGACTAGGCCAACAGCACTTAGCAACCTTAATGTCGATGGCAGATTTATTTTTAGATGAACGTCGTTATAACGAAGCCAGCCAAGCCATTGTTGCTGCACGTGAAATTACGCCAAAACTCACTGCGGCCATGAAGATTGAATTGCGTCTTCGTCAAAAAGAGCGTAATCCAGAAGCGGTTCTCAAATTAGTTGAGCAGCTCACTCGCAGTGACGCGATGGATGCTGAGCAAGCGGCGCATATTCGCATTGCTGCGTATCAACAGCAGCTTCGTCAACACCCAATGACGGCGAGAGAATTAAAAGATTGGTCGCGCAAGCTACCAGAGACTGAACGCCTGAACCCGCAACTCACAGCCAGCGTTGCCAGCCAATATCAGGAACAAGGTGAGAGTCTCTTAGCACGCGACACCTTGGCTGCCGCGATTGATGCCGAGTGGAGCGCGGAATTGATTGAGCAGTATGGTCAGCTTGATCTAACGGGTGAGGCACTGACCCAGCAGTTGCAACAAGCAGAACAGTGGCTCAAATTACACCCGAATGATCATCGCTTATTGCTCACTTTGGGTCGCCTCTGCAGCCAACGCGAACTTTGGGGCAAAGCACAAACCTACTTTGAAGCAAGTATTGCCATTAAAGCAACCGCGATTGCCCATGCGGAATTGGCTGGCTTGCTTGATTTTCTTGAGCGTAATGAAGAATCCAACTTTCACTATCGTGCTAGCTTGGCAATTGCATTGGCTAAATGAAAATGAGCTCTATAAAAAAGGTGGCCTTGGCCACCTTTTTTTATAGCGATTGAGTCATCCAATTAAAGCAGATCTGGACTTAAGGCTGCTTTCAGCACGTACTTCACTCGGCCATCATCCATCACTTTACGTTGGATCCACCAAATTCCACCCTTGCGGGTATTCCACTCCAATTCTTTGCCCGTGAGAAGTAAAGCCGCCACTTCACCCAAATTGGGCTGATGCCCAACCACCACCACGAACTTACCGATATCACGTGGCCATCGCGCGACTTCGAGGTAGCAAGCGTTATGGCAGCCTGGATTGATTTTGGCATTGATCTCAAAATCGGCGCGTAGCTGCTGTGCCGTCGCTTGACTGCGCACGGCTTCACTAGCGATCACGCGATACTCAGCAGCATCTTTCAATTGCTCACGCAGCCAAGTTGCCACCTTTTTCGCTTGCTTGATGCCTTTCGGAGTCAAAGGCCGAGCTAGATCATCAACGCCGTCCTCGGCATCCGCATGGCGCCAAAGGATCAGATCCATTACGTACGCTCACCCGCGGCCAAATCCGCCAGTAATTGGCCTTGTGCCGAACGAATTTTGTCACCGCGCGCCACTTTGCGGCGATAACGACCATCAGACAGCATTTCCCACGCTTGCGTGTTATCGACCAAGAATGGGCGCAAGCTTTCACGAATTACGCGACGCTTAACTTTTGGATTCAAGATTGGGAAGGCGATTTCAATACGGCGGAATAAATTACGCCCCATCCAATCCGCACTCGAAAGATAAACATTTTCCTCCCCATCATTAAGGAAGTAGAACACGCGATGATGCTCAAGGAAACGACCGATAATTGAACGAACGCGGATGTTTTCTGAAACCCCTGGAATACCAGGACGCAACGCGCATACGCCACGTACGATCAAATGAATCGTCACACCCGCTGTCGAAGCTTCATACAATTTATCAATGATAGACGGCTCAAGCAGCGAATTCATCTTGGCGATAATGACCGCTTTTTTACCTGCCTTGGCATGTTCAATCTCACGATCAATCGCAGAGATAAACTTGCTGTGCAAAGTAAATGGCGCTTGCCACAATTGATGATGATCGCCCGCCAGGCCCAAACCCGTGAGCTGCATAAACACATCATTCACGTCACTGGTGATTTCACTATTGGCAGTCAACAAACCAAAATCAGTGTACAACTTGGCAGTTCGTGGATGGTAATTGCCGGTGCCGACGTGGGCATAGCGCTTAAGCTGGCCCTCTTCACGGCGCACAATCAACAGCATTTTCGCGTGTGTTTTATATCCATACACGCCGTACACCACATGCGCGCCTGCGCGCTCGAGTTTGGCCGCCCAGTTGATATTGGCTTCTTCATCAAAGCGCGCCATTAACTCAACGACAACCGTGACTTCCTTACCGCGTGCAGCGGCTTCTTGCAGAGCATCCATCAAGACCGACTCAGCGCCAGTACGGTAAATCGTCATCTTTAATGCCACCACATGCGGATCACGCGCCGCTTGCTGCAGCAAATCCACCACGGGTGTGAAGCTTTGGTAAGGATGGTGAAGTAAAATATCGCCATGGCGGATTGCCGCAAAGAAATCGGCTTGTTTGCGCAGTTCCGGTGGAATGCCGGGCATAAATGGTAAAAACTTCAAATCAGGACGATCAACCTGATCCGGTACTTGCATCAAACGGACCATATTAACCGGCCCATTCACGCGGTAAATATCGTCTGCATGTAGCCCAAATTGCTCCGACAAGAAGTCTTGCAAGTGACGCGGGCAATTATCCGCCAACTCTAAACGCACCGCATCGCCATAAGGCCGTTGCGACAATTCGCCCTCAATCGCTGCGCGCAGATCTTTGATATCCTCATCATCCACCGACACATCCGAATCACGCGTCACGCGGAATTGATAGCAACCAAGCACATGCATACCGGCAAACAACTCATCAATATGCGCGTGCAGAATCGACGACAGAAATACGAATCCGTGTTGCGTGCCCGCGATCTCATCCGGCATTTTGACAAAGCGCGGCAAGATCCGTGGCGCTTGCACAATCGCAATTCCTGAATTACGGCCAAATGCATCGCGACCTTCCAGCTCAACGATAAAGTTCAAAATTTTATTCGATAAGCGTGGAAACGGATGTGAAGGATCCAAACCAATCGGCGTCAAAATCGGCATCAATTCGCGGAAAAAGAAGTCTTTTACCCAAGCACGCTGCGCATCGGTCCACAAGCTGCGGCGGAAGAAATAAATGCCTTCGGTTTCCATCGCTGGGAATACATTTTCACGCAAGATACGGTACTGGCGCTCGACTAAGTCATGCGCTTCTTTGGCAACCAAATCAAAGGCCTGATGCGGCGTCATGCCTTCAGGCAATAAGCGTGAAGGGTTAAGGCGCATGTTTTCTTTTAACCAAGCCATCCGCACTTCAAAAAACTCATCCAAATTGCTCGATACAATGCAGAGGAACTTCAAGCGCTCTAGCAATGGATTACGTACGTCTTCTGCCTGAGCCAAAACGCGGCGATTGAATTCGAGCAAGCCCAATTCACGATTAAGTAAGAGTTGGTTATCGGCAGGTTTATAAGTCATGGCAGCGCTCTTTGGTGGCGATCGATGAAATTGAATGAGGTTTATTTTCGGAGTCCAAAAACAAACGTCATTAAACGGAGTAATAGACGCAACAGGCCGCATTATGCGGCCTGTGTAATGACATTACTGTGGCACGTAGCCTTGGATGGCATCTGCGCCAGAGCCAAAGAAATAATTCTCTAGCTGTTGCTGCAAGTATTTACGAGCACTTGGATCAGCGAGGCTTAAACGATTTTCATTGATCAACATCGTTTGGTGCTTAACCCAAGCTGCCCATGCTTCTTTTGAAACTGCATCATAAACTTTCTTGCCTAATTCACCCGGCAAAGGCGGAAAATCCAGACCTTCAGCTTCACGGCCTAATTTGACACATTGAACAGTACGGCTCATTTAAGGCTCCAATTTTATGACAAATATATTTCAAACGAATGACAAGTATTAAACATTGAACAAGAAGTTCAATACATCACCATCTTTAACGACGTATTCCTTGCCCTCGGCGCGCATTTTGCCAGCTTCTTTTGCGCCCTGCTCACCCTTGTAGGCGATGAAGTCTTCAAACGCGATCGTTTGCGCACGAATAAAACCGCGCTCAAAGTCGGTATGAATCACGCCTGCCGCTTGTGGGCCGGTATCACCTTTGTGGATGGTCCAAGCACGTACTTCTTTCACGCCTGCGGTGAAGTAGGTTTGTAAACCGAGCAACTCATAACCAGCACGAATCAAGCGATTCAAGCCTGGCTCGTCTTGACCGAGTGACTCCAAAAATTCAACTTTATCGGCTTCATCGAGTTCTGCAATTTCGCTTTCAATCGATGCGCAAACCGCAACAACGGGCGCGCCTTCGGCTTCTGCGTGCGCACGTACTTTGTCGAGCAGAGAATTGTTTTCGAAACCATCTTCAGCGACGTTGGCTACATACATCGCTGGCTTAATCGTCAACAAGCAAAGCGGTTTAATCGCGGCTTTCTCTTCATCGCTCAGCTTCAGTGAACGCGCTGGCAAGCCTTCGTTCAAATGCGGCAGTAGTTTTTCAAGCACCGCGATAGAGGCCAAGGCTTCTTTATCACCCGAACGTGCTTTCTTGCCATCACGTTGAATCGCTTTTTCCACCGTGTTCATATCGGCTAGCGCCAATTCAGTACCGATCACGATGATGTCGTCGATCGGATCAACACGACCTGCAACGTGAATGATATTGTCGTTTTCAAAACAACGTACCACATTCACAATCGCATCGGTTTCACGAATATTGGCCAAGAATTGGTTACCCAAACCTTCACCTTTACTCGCGCCAGCCACCAGACCTGCAATATCGACAAACTCGACAATCGCCGATTGAATTTTTTGTGGATTGACAATTTTCGCTAATTCGGCCAAACGAGGATCTGGCACTTCAACGATACCGACATTCGGCTCAATGGTGCAGAATGGGTAGTTAGCTGCTTCGATACCAGAATTAGTCAGCGCATTAAAAAGCGTAGATTTACCGACGTTGGGCAAGCCAACAATACCGCACTTGAGACTCATGAGTTTCCTTGCTGGGCGATGCCGCCCTTTAAATACTAAACCGTCAATTTTAACTGATGAGGCGCCCTTATGGCGCCTCCGACTGTCTTACACAGCCATATTCCTGCACTATTTTGCCAAAAGATGCGGCAAATTAATGCAATTGATGTTTGCTGCGCGCTGACTCGGTGTTTTCGCGGAAGAAATCGCGAATTTCAATCACCATTTCAGGGATTTGCTCAGCGACTTCATTGTCATGACGAACTAAATCAATCCCTTCTTTGACCATATCTTCGCGCATTTCATCGTCCGAACCGCTCATGATCGCCATAAACATAAACTGACCTTCTTCTTCATCAATCAGCGGCTGCCATTCATCTTCGGCCAAACCGGCGCCAAAGCAGAATCCCAAGCTCCATTCTTCGATGCTCGAATTTTGCATTGACTCATCTTCCCAGTACAACAATGGCTCATAAACTGGCGGATCTTGTGCCAATTCATCAGCAATTTGATTGTATAAACGCATCACCAAATTAATGATGGCATCCCCTTCTGGCATGGCAAAAATCGCGGCTTCAGGTCGATCCCAAATTTGGCCTAACCACTGGCTCGGCATCACGGACGCTGGGCCAATTAAAATGGCAGTCAGGTAACCGTGCAGCATCGACAAAGACATCGCGTCTTTACCGACCGCATCTGAATACAAAAATTGATCGAGCTGATCCATTTCTTCATCAGTTAATGGTTGGTCAAGTAATAGGGACATAGCGTACTCCAGATGTGAAACATTGAATCGAACAACACAGAATCAACAAGTATTAGGCTGTGGACATTATTTATCAATGGCCACAAGCCTATACATATCAATTATTTTGTAATTTTTGTGGGACGTTGCCAGCCACTGAGCGTGAGTTGCTTGGCACGTGCAATCGTCAACGCATTAGCCGGCGCATCTTTAGTGATCACCGAACCAGCGCCCGTTGTCGCACCAGCACCAATCGTGACAGGTGCTACGAGCGAATTATTGCTACCAATTCGAACATTGTCTTCAATCACTGTGGTGAATTTATTCACACCGTCGTAATTGCAAGTAATTGTCCCTGCGCCCACATTCACGCCAGTACCAATTTTTGCATCGCCAATATAGCTCAGATGATTCACTTTCGAGCCGACGCCCACCGTTGATTTCTTAACTTCGACAAAGTTACCAATATGCACTTGCTCGGCCAACTCTGCACCAGGGCGCAAACGCGCGTATGGGCCGATCAAGCTGCCAGCACCAACTACGGCGTCTTCCAAATGGCAGAAGGGATGAATCACCGCACCATCGGCAATTGTCACGTTTTTCAGTACGCAATTGGCACCAATCGTTACGCCTTTACCGAGTACAACGTCACCTTCAAACACGCAATTCACGTCGATCAACACATCTTGACCATGTTTGAGCGTACCACGAACATCAATCCGCGCAGGGTCAGCCAAGCCCACGCCTGCGGTCAGCAAAGACTTGGCGATTTCAGCTTGGTGAATACGCTCTAAACCCGCCAACTGTAATTTGTTATTGATACCCTCAGCTTCCCAATGATCTTGTGGCTGCACGGTTGCGATTTCAACGCCATCGCGCACAGCAAGCGCGATCAAATCCGTTGCGTAATACTCGCCTTGGGCGTTGTCATTTTTGAGTTCCGACAACCAACCCGCTACGCGCGCTGTCGGCAAGGCCAAAATGCCGGTATTCATTTCACCAATCTGCGCTTGCTCACGTGTGCAATCTTTTTGCTCGACGATGCAAGTCACCTTGCCAGCGGCATCGCGGACGATACGACCGTAGCCGGTAGCGTCTTCTAAAATATCAGTCAGAATCCCAAGCTTGTCGCCTGCACTGGCCTCAAGCAAGGACTGAATGGTGGCTAAACGTGTGAGTGGCACATCACCATACAACATCAGGGTAATGCCACCTACGCATTGTGGAATAGCTTGCGCAAGCGCATGCCCCGTACCAAGTTGCTCGGCCTGATGTGCCCACGCTAAATCGGCTTGAGCTTCCAATTGCTTTTGGACTTGTTCCCCGCCATGACCATACACGATGACCATTTTTTGTGGCTGCAATTGCCGTGCGGTATCGATAACGTGTTGAACCAAAGGTTTGCCTGCTAAACGATGTAAGACTTTAGGCAGACTTGAATACATCCGCTTACCTTGTCCGGCCGCTAAAATCACCACGTTTAATGCAGAACTCATCTTGGATCCCTGAGAAAAAATTGATTAATTGTCGCTATTCTAATCTTCAACGTAATGCACGGACAGCATGACATCACTTTATTGCAATTTATCTGTCATGCCCTAGGGTCTGTTGACGTTTGGTTTACGGTCGCGCTGGCGCGATTTTCGCGGCAGATCAAGGCAGTTCGTGCGACCAATAGCCCGCTATTCGAGCACGAAATAACGAAGAGATGCCGCGAAAAGCGCCCCAGCCCTGCGGGTTTGGCGGCTTTGGGCCTGACACTGCGTTACGAAGCGCTCACTTAGAATGACTAAGTCACGCGCACCGTGCCTTGTTTCAGGCCCAAAGCCACTCAAACGCGATCCGCAAACCAAACGTCAACAGACCCTGAGTTCAGACAAAGAAAAAGGCAGCCTAAGCTGCCTTTTTCATTTTTTAGATCGCTAATCTTGCACCATTCAATGCAGGATTAGTGGCCGCCCCGTTTCAATTTCGACACAACAGCGAGTTTCGCTACTGCATCCATCAATTCGGCCTGCGCCATAGCAAAGTCCATCGACGTCGAATAATTTTTCAATGATTCTTCAGCGCGGCGTTTAGCTTCCAACGCTTTTGCTTCGTCAATGTCAGCGCCACGAATCGCAGTGTCGGCCAATACCGTAACCACATCCGGCTGAACTTCGAGCATGCCACCTGAAACAAACAGAATGACATCATCTTCGTTCGAGTTTGCGATCTTAATACGGATCGCGCCCGGGCGAATGCGGGTCAGCAACGGAGCGTGCCGCGGTAAGATACCAATCTCACCCTTATCGGCAGGCGCCGAGATAAACTCAGCGGCACCAGAGTAGATCAGTTCTTCAGCACTAACTACGTCCACACGCATGCTCATGGCCATCGCTTAACCCCTTATTGCATCGACTTGGCTTTTTCGATCGCTTCTTCGATGCCGCCAACCATATAGAAGGCTTGCTCTGGAAGGTGATCGTAATCGCCATTCAAGATGCCCTTGAAGCCCTTGAGGGTTTCTTTGAGCGGAACGTACTTGCCTGGTGAGCCAGTGAAGACTTCAGCAACGTGGAACGGTTGCGACAAGAAACGTTGAATCTTACGTGCACGTGATACAGCCAATTTGTCTTCTGGAGACAATTCGTCCATACCCAGAATCGCGATAATGTCTTGCAATTCTTTGTACTTTTGCAGAGTTTGCTGAACGCCGCGCGCTACAGAGTAGTGCTCGTCGCCAACCACTTGCGGATCCAATTGACGTGAAGTTGAATCGAGTGGATCTACCGCAGGGTAGATACCTAACGATGCAATATCACGGCTCAGAACAACAGTCGCATCCAAGTGGGCGAAGGTTGTTGCTGGTGATGGATCGGTCAAGTCATCCGCAGGAACATAAACGGCTTGAATCGATGTAATCGAGCCAGTCTTAGTTGAAGTGATACGCTCTTGAAGCGCACCCATCTCTTCAGCCAAAGTAGGTTGGTAACCCACGGCAGAAGGCATACGACCCAACAATGCAGATACTTCAGTACCAGCGAGGGTGTAGCGGTAGATGTTATCCACGAAGAACAAGATGTCACGGCCTTCGTCACGGAAGTGTTCCGCGATCGACAGACCCGTCAACGCTACGCGCAAACGGTTGCCTGGTGGCTCGTTCATTTGACCGTAAACCATCGCCACTTTATCAAGAACGTTAGAGTCCTTCATTTCGTGGTAGAAGTCGTTACCCTCACGAGTACGCTCACCTACACCAGCGAACACAGACAAACCGCTGTGCGCTTTTGCGATGTTATTGATCAATTCCATCATGTTAACGGTTTTGCCCACACCGGCACCACCGAACAGACCCACTTTACCACCCTTAGCAAACGGGCAAACCAAGTCAATAACCTTGATACCAGTTTCTAAGAGATCAATACTTTGGTTCAACTCATCGAATTTTGGTGCAGATTGGTGAATTGCACGAGTTGCCTCGCCGTTCACAGGACCTGCCTCATCGATTGGGTTGCCCAATACATCCATAATACGGCCCAGAGTTGCATTACCTACTGGCACCATGATTGGTGCGCCAGTGTTAGTAACGCTTGTACCGCGTTTAAGACCATCGGTACTACCCATGGCAATGGCGCGCACTACGCCGTCGCCGAGCTGTTGCTGAACTTCCAGCGTCAGTTCTGCGCCAACTAGTTTGAGCGCGTCATACACCTTGGGGATATTGTCGCGTGGAAATTCCACGTCAACAACTGGCCCAATGATTTGTACGATTTTACCTTGGCTCATCGTTTTTCCTAATCCAGTTAATCCGTCAGGGCCCAATTAAACTGCTGCTGCGCCGCCAACAATTTCCGAAAGTTCTTTCGTAATTGCCGCTTGACGCGTTTTGTTGTACAGCAGTTGCAGGGAGCCGATTACATTGTCCGCGTTGTCAGTTGCAGCCTTCATTGCCACCATACGTGCAGCTTGTTCTGATGCAATGTTTTCCGCTACGGCTTGGTAAACCAAGGCCTCGATATAGCGGTTCATCAAATCATCAACAACCGTTTTTGCATCTGGCTCATACAGGTATTCCCAGTTGTGCGCAGACTTCGGTTTTTCAAACGCTTCGCTTGCTAGTGGTAGCAATTGCTCAATTACTGGCTCTTGTTTCATCGTATTGATAAAACGCGTGTAAACGATATGTACTTCGTCTACTTCACCAGCGATATACGCATCGATCATCACTTTGATCGGGCCAATCAGCTGTTCCAAGTGTGGCGTATCACCAAGACCAATAGCCGAAGAAACCACCTTCGCGCCATTGCGCTTCATGAAACCCAAACCTTTATTGCCGATTGCTGTTACAACGGTTTCAACGCCATTGTTATGCAATTCTTTCATTTTATTGAAAGCCGAACGCAGGGCGTTGGTATTTAAACCACCGCACAACCCTTTGTCCGAAGACACCATAATCAGGCCAACCCGCTTGACGGTGTCGCGCGTTTGGAGATATGGATGCTCATAGTCGACTAAAGCTTGGCTCAAGTGGCCAGCCACATTACGGATTTTTTCACCGTAAGGGCGGGCCGCTTTCATACGCTCTTGAGCCTTGCGCATTTTCGACGTGGCAACCATTTCCATGGCGCGGGTGATCTTTTGCGTGTTTTTTACGCTCTTGATCTTAGTACGAATCTCTTTACCGCTTGCCATGATTTGATCCTTTTATCAACGTCTCAAATCAGTAAGCAGCGCCGGCTTTAAAGGCATTCGCCGCTTTCAAGATGACTGCTTCGTCGTCAGATGACAGGTCGCCCTTGGCATCAACGCGATCCAATACATCAGCGTGATTGGCTTTCAGTTCGCTCAAGAATGCAGCTTCAAAAGCCAAGGCACGATCAACAGCAACGTCATCATAAACGCCTTTGTTAATCAGAAGCAGGGTAACACCCAACTCGCCGACTTTCATTGGTGCGTACTGAGCTTGTTTCATCAACTCAGTAACCATCTTGCCGCGTTCCAATTGCTTGCGTGTTGCTTCGTCAAGGTCAGATGCGAACTGAGCAAAAGCTGCCAATTCACGATACTGAGCCAATGCCAAACGCACACCGCCACCCAATTTCTTGATGACTTTAGTTTGCGCAGCGCCACCAACACGTGAAACCGAAATACCCGCATTCATCGCTGGGCGAATACCCGCGTTGAACAAGTCAGTTTCCAAGAAGATCTGACCGTCAGTAATCGAAATTACGTTCGTTGGAACGAAAGCAGAAACGTCACCCGCTTGCGTTTCGATGATAGGCAATGCAGTCAATGAGCCAGTTTTGCCTTTCACTGCGCCATTCGTCAATTTCTCAACTTCAACTTCATTGATACGCGATGCGCGTTCCAACAAGCGGCTGTGGAGATAGAAAACGTCGCCAGGGAATGCTTCACGGCCCGGAGGACGGCGCAATAGCAACGAAATTTGACGGTAAGCAACAGCTTGCTTAGACAAATCATCGTAAACGATCAACGCATCTTCGCCGAGGTCGCGGAAGTACTCACCCATCGTGCAACCAGAGTATGCAGCGATGTATTGCAATGCAGCAGCTTCAGAAGCGGCAGCAGCAACAACAATCGTGTGACCCAAAGCACCGTGCTCTTCCAATTTACGAACCACGTTCGCAATAGAAGACGCTTTTTGACCAATCGCCACGTAGATACAAGTAACGCCAGTACCTTTTTGGTTAATGATCGCGTCAAGAGCAACAGCAGTTTTACCTGTTTGACGGTCACCAATGATCAACTCACGTTGACCACGGCCCACTGGAACCATGGTATCAATTGACTTGATACCGGTTTGCAATGGTTGTGATACTGATTGACGAGCAATAACGCCTGGTGCGATTTTTTCAATCGGAGCAGAAAGCGTTGTGCCCAATGGGCCTTTGCCGTCGATAGGTTGACCCAATGCGTTAACAACGCGACCGATCAATTCACGACCGATTGGGACTTCCAAGATGCGACCTGTACATTTAACCTCATCGCCTTCAGCGATGTGTTTGTAGTCACCTAAAATAACAGCACCAACAGAATCGCGCTCTAAGTTAAGCGCCAAACCGAAGGTATTACCCGGGAACTCCAACATCTCACCTTGCATAACTTCCGATAAACCGTGCACACGCACGATACCGTCAGTTACCGACACAACAGTACCAGTCGTGCTGGATTGTGCGCCTTGCGGTAGATTTTGGATCCGAGCTTTAATCAGTTCACTGATTTCGGACGGATTAAGTTGCATGATTTCTCCTAACTCTTCAGGCTTGTCGCAAGGGTGGTTAATTTGCCACTAACAGAGGCATCAATAACCAAGTCACCAATCGTAATTTTCACACCACCGATTAACTCGGGGTTGACGCTAACGTCGGCACTGATCTTGCGGTTAAGTTGCTGAGTGAGTGTAGCCGTCAGTTCGGCCAGTTGGGCATCAGTCATAGCAAAAGCAGATTCAATGTGAGCTTGCGCTACACCTTCGTCTGCCGCTTTCAGTTGTTCAAACAAAGTCGATACCGCAGGTAAAGTGGCAAATCGACGATTTTCGAGCACTGCTGCCAGGAAGTTTTTAACCTCGGCGTTTGCGTCAGCACCCAGGAGCCCAACCAACAGCTCCTGTACTTGATCAACAGAACACTTCGGATTAGCCACTACGTCTAGAACAGATTGGTTATCAGCAATTAATGCCAAGTTACCAAGCACATCTGACCATTGAGAAAGCGCATTGCTTTCTTTAGCCAGCCGGAATACGGCCTCGGCGTAGGGTCTAGCGACGGTTATAAGTTCTGCCATGACTGTCTTACAGTTCCGCTTTGATAGATGTCAGCATCTCAGCATGTTTAGCGGCATCGATTTCGCGACGCAAGATTTGCTCAGCACCCGCAACCGCTAAAGTAGCGACTTGTTGGCGAAGCGTTTCTTTTGCTTGCTGAATTTGCTGTTCGATTTCACCTTGGGCGCCAGCGATCAGGCGTTCGCCTTCCACTTTTGCATTGCCTTTGGCTTCATCGAGAAGTTGCGCTGCACGCTTTTCTGCATGGGCGATGATCTCGGCTGCGCTTTGCTTAGCTTCACGCAATTTTTCTGCTGATTTTTTCTCAGCATTTTCGAGGTCTTGCTTAGCACGATCTGCAGAGGCTAGGCCGTCCGCAATGCGTTTAGCACGCTCATCCATCATCTTAGTCAGCGGAGGCCAAACGAACTTCATCGTGAACAGGATCAAGAGACCAAAAGTGATCATCTGACCTATGAGAGACGAATTAAATTCCACGCTGATTGTCCTCCTTAAAGGCTGATCAAATGATTATTGAGCAGCAACAGTCAGAGCAGCCAGGAATGGGTTGTTGAAGGTGTAAAGCATAGCCACACCAACGCCAATCATCGAAATCGCATCCAACAGACCAGCGATAATGAACAGTTTAGTTTGCAAAACTGGGATCATTTCTGGTTGACGAGCTGCAGACTCAAGGAATTTGCCACCGAGGATAGCGAAACCAAGAGCGGTACCGATCGCAGCTAAACCAATGATGATAGCAGCGGCGATAACAGTCATGCCTTGTACGGAAGCAATATGTGCCAGAACTTCAGGTGCAGCCATTTGTAATACTCCTAAGGGTTAAATCAAAAAACAAGGTTGGGTAAAGCTTTGTCTAACATCGTGCACCCAACCGACACACGCTATCAGACAGAAATCTTAGTGGTCTTCTACAGCCAAGCTGAGGTAAACAATCGTCAACATCATGAATACGAAGGCTTGCAAGGTAACAACCAAGATGTGGAATATCGCCCATGGCGTACCCAATACCCAGTTTACCCACCATGGTAGCAAGGCGATCAAAATGAAGATCAATTCACCGGCATACATATTGCCGAACAACCGTAGAGCCAAAGAGATAGGTTTTGCGATTAACTCAACCATTTGCATGGCAAAGTTAGCTGGTGCCAACAAAATGATCATTAATGGAGATTCAGCATGGAACGGTGCAGTAAAAATTTCTTTAATCCAGCCGAACAAGCCTTTTGATGCAATCGAGAAGCCAATAATCATCAACATCACTGTGAGTGACATTGCGAAGGTTAAGTTCACGTCAGCTGTCGGAACAACGCGCAAATAAACATGATGCGGGTCAGCGCCGAAGAAAGTGAAACCAATCCATTGCGCCAATGACGGCAACAGATCCACAGGCAAGAAGTCCATGGCGTTCATCAAGAACACCCAGCAGAAAATCGTCAGTGCCAATGGGCCAATTACTTTAGATTTTGCGTGAAAAGTGTCTTTTACCTGGCCATCGACCATCTCGACAATCAATTCAACGAAGTTTTGCAAACGGCCTGGCACACCTGAAGTTGCTTTGCGTGCTACATAAGCAAACACACCAACAAAGAGCAAGCCCAGAACCAATGAAAAACCAAAGGTATCTAAGTGAAAACCACCATAAACATCTGCCTTAGCAAAGGTCAAGTGATGCTGGATATAACTAGTTGCGTCTTGTGCCATAATTTACTTTTTACCGTCAAATTTAATTAAAAGCCCAAACCAGTAGGCGCTTGCTGCAACAAGGTATCCGACGAACACCCAAACCCAAGCGACTTCCCGATAAAACATAAAGAATGCTGCAAACGCAATCAGCGTCAGCGACAACTTGGCCATTTCTGCAGCGAAGTGTCTGCGCAGCAATTCTGCGGCGGCGGCAATCCCCGCGCTATAGGCAATCAGTGAGTACAACACACTGCCTAGCACGGCGATCAAACCACCGAAAAAACTGGCAATTGCCGCTTTTTGACCTACGATCAAAAAAAGCGCAATTGTAAGGACTATTGTAAAAGCGACCTTGAGTCGAATCACGCCCCGAATCTGTGCCTTCCCGTACATAGCACCACCGTAAGAGAAACGACGCGATTATACGTAGTTGATTTGCCCTGAGTCAATTTTTACCGTTGACTTTATCAGATTTATTTTTATTTCATGACAAATAAAAAACGGCATAAATTCTTTCAAAAACAGTAACAAATCGAATATTGCGGCCGCTTTCACAGTCACGCTTCATTTTGAAGCTTTAGCATGCACCAAAAACTTACAAACGACTCAGCAATGAATCCAGCTGATCAAGACTGCCATATTCAATCGTCACCTTGCCACTCCCCTTCTTGCCAGATTGAATCAGCACACGTGCGCCGATTCGCTCCGAAACACTTTCCTGTAAACGCAATACATCAGGGTCAACTTGTTTTTCTTTAGCGGCGACCGGCTCTTGCTGCATTTTTTTGACCAACGCTTCTACATCACGTACCGACAGACCTTTCAAGACGACTAATCGTGCGGCCTCAAGCTGTTGTAGGGTATCGAGCGGCAGCAAAGCACGCGCATGGCCCATATCCAGATGCCCCGCCATCAACATGTCGCGCACGGGCTCTGTTAAATTCAGTAGCCGTAATAGATTAGCAACACTCGAGCGAGACTTGCCAACCGCTTGCGCGGCCGACTCTTGCGTTAAACCAAACTCGTCGACTAAACGTTGGATCCCAACTGCTTCTTCGAGTGGATTGAGATTTTCACGTTGAATATTCTCGATTAAGGCCATTGCCAATGCCGTTTCATCGGCAATCACACGAACCAGCGCGGGGATCTCAGTCAATCCGGCGCGTTGCGAGGCGCGCCAGCGACGCTCCCCGGCAATAATTTCATAACGATCAATATCAATTTCACGCACTAGCACCGGCTGCATCAAGCCTTGTGCGCGGATGGAATCGGCCAATTCTTCGAGTGCTTCTTCATTCATCAAAGTTCGCGGCTGGTATTTACCCGGCTGCAGCGCATCGAGCGGCAAAGTTTTCAGCATATCGCCTGCCGATGGGTCGCCCATCAAGGCATCCAAACCACGGCCAAGACCTTTGAATTTTTTACTTACCATAAAAATTGAATTCCAATTAAACCGTGGGGACTGCTTCAAGTGCATCGTGCCGCGCTAACATTTCTTCAGCGAGCTGCAAGTAGGCTTGCGCACCTTTGGAGGACTTATCGTAAGCCAAAATAGGACGGCCATAACTCGGCGCCTCGGCAAGGCGCACATTACGCGGAATCACCGTATGGTAGAGCTTGCTGGTGAAATGCTTGACGAGCTGCTCAGAGACTTGCTGCGCTAAGGTCGAGCGCGGGTCAAACATCGTCCGAAGCAAACCTTCAATCTCAATTTTCTTATTTAGATTTTGCTTAATTCTGCGCAGCGTATTGACCAAATCCGACAAACCTTCTAGCGCAAAATATTCGCACTGCATCGGAATCATCACCGCATCCGCGGCAACTAAGCCATTCAAGGTCAGCAAATTCAGAGCTGGCGGGCAATCAAGCAAAATGTAATCGTAATTGACTGCAACACGTGCCAAAGCAGTTTTCAAGCGGGTTTCACGCGAATCGGCATCCACCAACTCTACTTCTGCGCCCGCTAAATCCCGTGACGCAGGTAGCAAATCATAGCCACCACTTTCAGAAGTTTTGAGCGTTTGTTCAATGCTTGAGTCGCCCAGCAATAAGGAATACGTCGAATGTTTAAGTTTCGATTTGTCGATACCCGAACCCATCGTCGCATTCGCTTGTGGATCCAAATCAACCAGCAGCACACGCTTGCCCAAGTGCGCCAAGCTCGCCGCCAAATTGACTGCGGTCGTCGTTTTACCTACGCCACCTTTTTGATTTGCTATGGCCAACACTTTCATCGTCGTTCCCGCTGGGGTTGGAGTCGCTTTAGAGTGAACTGCCTGAAGATCAAACAACTTTAGCCACATGCACCAAGTGGCGTTCTGCATCCAGTCCAGGTACCGCCAAACTATCTACCCCTACCACGTGTACGCTACTAGGTAATAGCGCGATTTCTTCGTAGGGATATACCCCTTTGAGCGCGGCCCACTCGCCACCTTCAGCCAACAAGTGTGTTGTCAGACGAATGAATTCAGCCAATTCAGAGAACGCGCGAGAAGTAATCACCTGAAAACCTGCTTCTGGCTGATACGCTTCAACACGATCGGTCACCACCGTCACGTTATCGAGCTTCAACTCCAAAATCGCTTGGCGCAAAAACGTCGTTTTTTTATGGTTTGAGTCGAGCAAAGTGAGCTGCCAATCAGGGCGCGCAATCGCCAATGGAATGCCTGGCGTGCCAAAGCCAGAACCCACATCCAACATCCGCAAGGCGTGGGCTGGTAATTTATTCAACGGCGCCAAGGAATCGAGCAGATGATGCGGCACCATGCGCTCAGGCTCACGAATCGCCGTTAAGCTATAGGTTTTATTCCATTTATCCAGCAAACCCACATACGCCAGTAATTTTGCTTGCTGCTCAGTACTGAGCGCTAGGCCCATTGCCACCAAGCCTTGCGCTAAAGTGTCGGCTAGACTTTTATCTGTCACTGCATTCATTAAATTTCTACCTTATTTTGCTGGCTTGCGGCGACCAACTGACTTTTCTTGAGATAGACGACCAATAAGGCCAACGCAGCAGGCGTAACACCCGAAATGCGCGAAGCTAAGCCCAAAGTCTGTGGACGTTGGGTCGTTAATTTTTGCTGGATTTCTTTCGACAGACCAGAAACCACGCTGTAATCGAAATCGTTGGGCAACACGACGTCCTCTAGGGTATCGCGTTTTGCGACTTCGTACTGTTGCCGTTCAATGTAACCTTGATATTTAACCTGAATCTCAATTTGTTCGGCGACTTTTTCATCTGCAACGCCTGGCCCAGCCACATCCAAAGTCATCAAACTCGCATAAGTGACTTCTGGGCGGCGCAATAAATCGGCCAAGGTGTATTCACGCTCAATCGCCTTACCCAGCACGCGCTCAGCCTCTGAAGCGGCGAGGATTTTTGGGTTTACCCACGTTGACTTAATGCGCTCCAATTCCACCGCTACCGCTTCGCGCTTGGTTTCAAACGCTTGCCACTGCGCATCACCGACCAAGCCTAAACGACGGCCATGTTCAGTCAAGCGCAAATCCGCATTGTCTTCACGCAATTGGAGACGGAACTCCGCTCGGCTCGTAAACATACGGTATGGCTCGGTAACGCCCTTACTAACTAGGTCATCGACCAATACCCCTATATACGCCTCATCACGCCCTGGACACCATGGCGCTTCATCACGCGCATAGAGTGCTGCATTCAAGCCCGCAAACAAACCTTGCGCAGCCGCTTCTTCGTAACCGGTCGTACCATTGATTTGGCCAGCAAAAAACAGGCCCGCAATCGCTTTCGATTCAAAGCTATTTTTGAGTGCTCGCGGATCAAAATAATCATATTCAATCGCGTAGCCAGGACGAATAATGCGCGCATTTTCAAGGCCCACCATCGACTGCACCGCGGCCAATTGAATATCAAACGGCAAACTGGTTGAAATCCCGTTCGGATAAAACTCATGCGTCGTGAGGCCTTCAGGCTCAAGGAAAATCTGATGGCTGTCTTTGTCAGCAAAACGATTGATTTTGTCTTCAATACTTGGGCAGTAGCGCGGGCCAACACCTTCAATCTTGCCAGTAAACATCGGGCTACGATCAAAGCCAGAACGAATAATGTCATGCGTGCGTTCATTGGTATGCGCAATCCAACACGGCATTTGTCGCGGATGCATCGCTTGATTGCCGCGCACCGAGAACACGGGCTCTGGTGTATCACCCGGCTGAATTTCGAGAATAGCTAAATTAATCGTGCGACCATCAATACGAGGCGGCGTGCCCGTTTTTAAACGGCCAACAGGTAATTTCAGCTCGCGCAATTTATGCGACAAAGTAATCGATGCCGGATCGCCAGCTCGGCCACCGACTGAGTTTTCCATCCCGACGTGAATTTTGCCACCGAGGAAGGTGCCAGCAGTGAGTACGACACTGGAGGCCATGAACTCAATGCCGATTTGTGTCACCGCACCAATGACTTTATCGCCATCGAGCAATAAATCATCTACCGCTTGCTGGAAGATATCGAGATTGTCTTGATTTTCAAGCATGCCACGAATTGCAGCTTTGTATAACACTCGATCCGCTTGCGCTCGCGTTGCGCGTACTGCGGGGCCTTTACTGGCGTTAAGGGTCTTAAATTGAATCCCCCCCATATCCGTCGCCAAGGCCATAGCGCCACCCAATGCATCCACTTCACGCACTAAATGGCCTTTACCAATCCCGCCAATCGAAGGATTGCAACTCATTTGCCCTAAGGTTTCGATATTGTGGGTCAGCAGTAATGTTTTACGCCCCATACGGGCACTGGCTAGTGCAGCTTCGGTACCGGCATGGCCACCACCAACTACAATCACATCATATCGAACGGGATAGCGCATGGCGCAGTTCCAAAATAAGGGCAAAGGGCGAATATTCTAAGGCAAAACAGAGACTTGCGCGAGTCATTCACTAGTTTTTACTAGAAAATTTACTGATAGAGCGATGAGCGTTTTGATGATGAAATGTTAGATGCGACAAAAATAGATAGCAGCACGGCTGGCTTAATTCAATTTTATCCAAGTAAATCAACATTAACGTCGTAACTCAATGAAAGTAGTTATAGTATCAAGGACAACAATATCGGCATTCAAACAAAAATCTGAGTGCACCATAAAAATCGCCCAGCGGATGCCAGGCGATTTTTATGTACTGAACACGAAACTCAGTTAGATGCCATTACAACGCGCGGCCTCTAATGCAGCTCCTACAATACCAGCATCGTTCTTTAAATCCGCAGGAACAACTTGAAAACGCAAATCCTTCAAATCGGGGATGAATTTCTCATGCTTTTTGCTAATCCCTCCTCCGATGATCATAAAATCAGGAGAAAATAGTAACTGTAGGTGAAGCAAATATTTATTTAGTCGCTCAGTAAATTCAGACCACTTCATGTCAGAATCTTCTCTCACTTTGGCTGAGCAATATTTCTCTGCAATCTCATTTCTTGGAAAAATCAGATGGCCAAACTCAGTATTCGTGATTAGTTGCCCATCGACAATCAAAGCACTGCCAATCCCCGTTCCGAGAGTAATGACAATAGTTTTACCACCACGACCTTTGGCCGCACCGAAAACGACTTCAGCCAACCCAGCAGCGTCGGCATCATTGAGTAACACCAAAGGAAGTCCCGCTGCTTTAGCCAAAATCTCTTGCGCAGGGGCTTGGATCCAACTTTGGTCAACGTTCGCAGCCGACATCGTCATGCCGTTATGCACAATCGCCGGAAACGTACAGCCAATCGGCCCAGTCCATTTAAAATGATCCACCAGGGCTTTAACCACCTTACCAACCGCTTCAGGCGTCGCTGGCTGTGGCGTTTCGATCCTATGCCGTTCAGCCAAAAACTCACCCGTATCAATATTAACTGGTGCACCTTTGATGCCAGTCCCGCCAATATCAATCCCAAGGACCGCACGTACTTGCGTATTTTGTTCTATCATTTTTGCTTACTTCTTCTAAAGGAGGGATTGTGCCATTACCGTAGCGCTCATCAAACACGGTAAAACCCGCAGCTTAAAATCATCGTGCCAAACAGGCCTTGTCAAAACGCAATCTTAATTAGGCTGAACGTTTTTCAACTCAATAAAACGCTTTTTCTGCGTGGCAGCACGGTCATGAATCATGACGATTTCATTTTGTTGTGCCATTAATAGTTTATCGATGTCTTCTATTTCTTTTTGGCTCACATCAATACCCGCTTGCAAGTCCGCAGGGACTGCGCGTTTAGACTTTTGCAAACGCTGCACTTGTTGCTGTTGCTGGTCCGCACGTTTTATTACTGCTTCACGGCGTAGTCGATTCGTCTGAATACCCGCCTGAACCGCTTCAACCTGACGATCGCGGAGTAAATCAATTTCTTCTGGTTTAGAGAATGACTGCAATAATGCTTTATCTGTTCGACGGCGTTCTTGTTCCGCTTTCTTTTTTTCCTCTAACTCAGCTTTCTCCACCGGAGAAAGCTGCGGCTCATTGCCCTTGCGAATGCGACCTGACTTATCTAATTCCATCAGCGCTTTCGACTGACCTGCTGGTGGCTTATCGCTATATTGGACTTTGCCTGTTTCATCCACCCAGCGATAAACTGGCGCAGCATAGCTAGGCAAACAAAGTACAGCGAATATCAAAACCAACACATAGCGCATAGCCAACCTTCAAAAATTATTCAATACCGTATTGATTACGGTAATTTTGCACACGAGTTAGATTGTCAGTCATTCCCTCTTTCTCTGCAAGAAATCCCAACAAATCTTGCAAGCTGGCAATAGGAATAACAGGAATACCAACGGATTGCTCAACTTCTTGGACTGCCGACAAAGTGCCTTGACCTCGTTCCATGCGATCTAGTGCAATCAAAACGCCTGCAGGCTCAGCACCGGCATCGCGAATAATCTTAACGGATTCACGGACCGACGTGCCAGCAGAAATCACATCATCAATAATCATCACACGGCCTTTGAGGGGAGCGCCAACTAAAACACCACCTTCACCGTGATCTTTTGCTTCTTTACGGTTAAAGACAAATGGTACATTGTGCCCTGCATTGGCCAAAGCCACTGCGGTCGCAGAAGCCAGAACAATACCTTTATAGGCAGGCCCAAACAAAATATCGAATTGAACACCCGATGCCAAAGCAGCTTGCGCATAAAAACGAGCCAATTCGCCGACCGATGTACCGTCGCTAAAAAGTCCCGCATTAAAGAAGTACGGCGAAGCACGCCCTGCTTTGGTGATAAAATCGCCAAAACAAAGTACTTGGCTATCAACAGCAAATTGGATGAAGTCGCGGCGAAAATCAGTCATGCGGTGTATTTCCTCTAAAACGTTACACATTTTTAATAGCCCCGAAGCATATCACCCTTGAACAAGGATTTCTCTACGTGCGCGTCATTTCAGCCAATCTTAACGGTATTCGTTCTGCCACCACCAAGGGCTTTTTAAACTGGCTAGCGACCCAAAATGCTGATGTCGTCGGCGTACAAGAATTAAAAGCGCAAGCAGCAGATCTCACGCCAGAAATGCAAAATCCCAACGGCCTATTCGGGTACTTTAACTACGCAGAAAAAAAAGGCTACAGCGGCGTCGGTCTCTATTGTCGCCGCCAACCCGACAAGGTCATCGTCGGACTCGGCATCGCCGACATCGACAGCGAAGGCCGTTATTTAGAGGTTCAGTTTGGCAACCTTTCGATTATTTCGCTCTACCTACCATCGGGTTCATCATCAGAAGAACGACAAACGGTTAAATTCCAATTCCTAGATCATTTCTGGCCTCGCTTAGCCGAGCTGGCCGCATCGGGCCGTGAGGTGATCATCATGGGCGACTGGAATATCGCGCACAACGAGATCGACTTGAAAAACTGGAAAGGTAATCTAAAAAACTCTGGCTTTCTACCTGAAGAGCGGGCTTGGTTTAGCAAGATGCTCAGTGAGCTGCAGTGGGTTGATATTTGGCGTACGCTCTACCCAGAAATTCCTGGCTACTCATGGTGGAGTAATCGCGGTCAAGCCTATGCCAAGGACGTCGGTTGGCGTATTGATTATCAAATCGTGACCCCAAAATTAGCGCCTACGGCAACTCAGGCGAGTATTTATAAAAACGAGAAATTTTCGGATCACGCGCCATTGATTGTTGATTACGATTACGCGCTTTAAGGTATTCCGAGCAATACAGTGAAGCATAATCAGTAAACAACAACGCGCGTTAATCATATAAAAATTAATAGGTATTGCCTCCTAGCAATTACCAAAAAAAGCATAGAGAGCAATACCCATGTTTTCAAAGTACTTCGCCGTTTTTAACAATCGCCGTATTTGTGCCGCAATGTTACTGGGATTTGCCTCTGGCCTGCCATTGGCGCTCACCGGCTCGACGCTTCAGGCATGGCTGTCTGATGCGGGTTTAGACATTAAAACGATTGGCTGGTTTACGCTGGTTGGCCAGCCGTATACGTGGAAATTTCTTTGGTCCCCTCTAGTCGACCGCTTTCCAATGCCGCTGCTCGGCCGCCGACGCGGCTGGATTTTGGTCAGCCAGATTGCACTCGCCCTCACTATCGCCACCATGAGTGGCCTCGACCCCAAAACTCATTTAGCCACGTTTGCCTTGTTGGCTGTGATGATTGCATTTTTCTCCGCCACCCAAGACGTAGTGATTGATGCCTATCGCACTGAGGTTTTACAACCCGAAGAACGTGGTGCAGGTGCTGCGGTTGGTGTCTTTGGCTACCGCATGGCGATGCTCACCTCGGGTGCCATTGCGCTCATCTTGGCCGATGGCTATTTAACGTGGGAGCAAACATACCTAGTCATGGCGGCATTGATGGGCGGGATGGCTCTCATTACCTTTATCGCACCCGAACCTAGGCTACAAATACGCCCTCCTCGGACTTTGAGTGAAGCCGTTTTTGCGCCATTGCAGGAGTTTTTCTCTCGAAAAGGGGCTTGGATTTTATTGGCACTGGTGATCGGCTATAAACTAGGTGATGCATTTGCGGGCAGTTTATCGACCAAATTTCTATTGGACATGGGTTATAGCAAGTCAATTATCGGCCAAGCCTACAAAGTGTTTGGCTTAGTCGCTACGCTGTTAGGTGGATTTCTGGGCGCGATCCTGATGCTGCGCTGGGGCTTATTTCGCTCACTACTGATTTTTGGCCTACTGCAAGCCTTTACCAATTTAGGCTATTGGCTCATTGCAGTTCATGGTAGCCCCGACATTGGGCTACTTATGTTTGCCATCAGCGCGGAAAATTTAGCCGGCGGCATGGGCACCACAGCTGCGGTCGCACTCTTGATGAGTTTATGTAACCCTAATTTCACCGCCACACAGTATGCGCTTCTATCTGCACTGGCTTCATTTGGCCGCGTTTACGTTGGGCCTGCTTCGGGTTATTTAGTTGTTTCTCTCGGCTGGGCCAACTTCTTTGTTGCTTCCGCTATCATCGCGATACCTGGCTTATTATTAGTCTGGTGGCTACGCCAAACGATAGAACAGCTCGACCAAAGTACAAACGAAAGCCAAGCCGATCTTTAATCCTCATCGATTACAGTAGGCGGCGCACTCCACATGCAGTCCTCAAATCTTAAATGCTTTCCGACTTTGCCATGCTGACCGGCTGCAAATGCCTTTTTGTCTGCCGCACTTAATTGCTTAATTGCATACTCAAGTTGCAGCGCGACACGCTGATTCACACAAGGCCATTGTGCCATTATCGACTCGGGTAGGAATGCGCGAGTAAATCGCGCCCCCTTACCTGCACAATGCGCCTCAAAGCGCTGCACAACATCAAGTGCGACCCCCGTATATAAGCGCCCACCGCGACAATTTAAGATATAGACATACCAAATCATGCCAAAACATCCAGTTCAATCGATTAGACTTAAATTCAAAGCGGTATGTATTTGATTATGCTTGCAACAACACGATGATCTCGATTGGTTGCCACCGATTATTGCTATTTAAAATACGGCAATGAAAGAGATTGGCCTAACTAACGAGCATTCAAATAGTAGCGGGTATTACTATCAATGCATTGATATACATTAGCTATATAGCAATACTAGTCCCGTCTATTCCAATCTATTTCCTTCGGACAGCAAAAAGCCCGACTCTTTCGAATCGGGCTTCTCTTTAGGGAAGTCTGGCAATGACCTACTTTCACACGGGCAATCCGCACTATCATCGGCGCTGAGGTGTTTCACTGTCCTGTTCGGGATGGGAAGGAGTGGGACCACCTCGCTATGGTCGCCAGACATTAAACTGTCTGGTGCGGTGAGTTTTCTCACCACACTTTGAATTATCGCATTCAGCTGCACTATTTCTAGTAACACGCCTACAGCGCTAACTCACAAATCAATAGAAGAAGTAATTATACTACACTTTCCAACCACACTGTCTCAGTATTTATCTTTCGTATCATGCACTTACGTACACTCTACTTTCTTTGGGTTGACTATATCTTCGTCGCATTACGCGTCTCAGGTTATAGGATCAAGCCTCACGAGCAATTAGTATTGGTTAGCTTAACGCATTACTGCGCTTCCACACCCAACCTATCAACGTCCTGGTCTCGAACGACTCTTTAGAGGATTTAAAACCCTAGGGAAATCTCATCTTGAGGCAAGTTTCGCGCTTAGATGCTTTCAGCGCTTATCTCTTCCCGACTTAGCTACCCGGCAATGCCACTGGCGTGACAACCGGTACACCAGAGGTCAGTCCACTCCGGTCCTCTCGTACTAGGAGCAGCCCCCCTCAAATTTCCAACGCCCACTGCAGATAGGGACCAAACTGTCTCACGACGTTTTGAACCCAGCTCACGTACCACTTTAAATGGCGAACAGCCATACCCTTGGGACCGGCTACAGCCCCAGGATGTGATGAGCCGACATCGAGGTGCCAAACTCCGCCGTCGATGTGAACTCTTGGGCGGAATCAGCCTGTTATCCCCGGAGTACCTTTTATCCGTTGAGCGATGGCCCTTCCATACAGAACCACCGGATCACTATGTCCTGCTTTCGCACCTGCTCGACTTGTCGGTCTCGCAGTTAAGCCGCCTTTTGCCATTACACTATCAGTACGATGTCCGACCGTACCTAGGCGACCTTCGAGCTCCTCCGTTACAATTTGGGAGGAGACCGCCCCAGTCAAACTGCCTACCATGCACGGTCCCCGATCCGGATAACGGACCAAGGTTAGAACCTCAAAGGGGTCAGGGTGGTATTTCAAGGACGGCTCCACTGAAACTAGCGTCTCAGCTTCAAAGCCTCCCACCTATCCTACACAAACCACTTCAAAGTCCAATGCAAAGCTACAGTAAAGGTTCACGGGGTCTTTCCGTCTAGCAGCGGGGAGATTGCATCTTCACAAACACTTCAACTTCGCTGAGTCTCGGGAGGAGACAGTAGGGCCATCGTTACGCCATTCGTGCGGGTCGGAACTTACCCGACAAGGAATTTCGCTACCTTAGGACCGTTATAGTTACGGCCGCCGTTTACTGGGACTTCAATCAAGAGCTTGCACCCCATCATTTAATCTTCCAGCACCGGGCAGGCGTCACACCCTATACATCCACTTTCGTGTTGGCAGAGTGCTGTGTTTTTGATAAACAGTCGCAGCCCCCATTTCTCTGCGGCCTTATATAGCTCCAAACGCAAGGTTCTTCACCTATAAGGCACACCTTCTCCCGAAGTTACGGTGTTAATTTGCCGAGTTCCTTCTCCCGAGTTCTCTCAAGCACCTTAGAATACTCTTCCTACCCACCTGTGTCGGTTTGCGGTACGGTTCAATATAAGCTGAAGCTTAGTGGCTTTTCTTGGAAGCAGGGTATCAGTTACTTCATCACCTAAGTGAATCGTCATCATGCCTCAGCGTTAAGACCCCCCGGATTTGCCTAAGGGATCCGCCTACACACTTAAACCAACTATTCCAACAGTTGGCTAACCTAACCTTCTCCGTCCCCACATCGCACTTATATCAAGTACAGGAATATTAACCTGTTTCCCATCGACTACGCATTTCTGCCTCGCCTTAGGGGCCGACTCACCCTGCGCCGATGAACGTTGCGCAGGAAACCTTGGGTTTTCGGTGAGGGAGCTTTTCACTCCCTTTATCGCTACTCATGTCAGCATTCGCACTTCTGATACCTCCAGCATCCTTCTCAAGACACCTTCACAGGCTTACAGAACGCTCCTCTACCATATGCCATAAATGGTCATATCCGCGTCTTCGGTTATCAATTTGAGCCCCGTTACATCTTCCGCGCAGGACGACTCGACCAGTGAGCTATTACGCTTTCTTTAAATGATGGCTGCTTCTAAGCCAACATCCTGGCTGTCTGTGCCTTCCCACCTCGTTTTCCACTTAATTGATCATTTGGGACCTTAGACGGCGGTCTGGGTTGTTTCCCTCTTGACCCAGGACGTTAGCACCCCAGGTCTGTCTCCCATGCTCGCACTTGACGGTATTCAGAGTTTGCCATGGTTTGGTAAGTCGCGATGACCCCCTAGCCATAACAGTGCTTTACCCCCGTCAGTGATACATGAGGCACTACCTAAATAGTTTTCGAGGAGAACCAGCTATTTCCAAGTTTGTTTAGCCTTTCACCCCTATCCACAGCTCATCCCCTAACTTTGCAACGTTAGTGGGTTCGGACCTCCAGTGCGTGTTACCGCACCTTCATCCTGGCCATGGATAGATCACTTGGTTTCGGGTCTACGCCCAGCAACTATGCGCCCTATTCGGACTCGGTTTCCCTACGCCTCCCCTATTCGGTTAAGCTTGCTACTGAACGTAAGTCGCTGACCCATTATACAAAAGGTACGCAGTCACCCCATTTTTCAAGGGCTCCCACTGTTTGTATGCATCCGGTTTCAGGTTCTATTTCACTCCCCTCCCGGGGTTCTTTTCGCCTTTCCCTCACGGTACTGGTTCACTATCGGTCGATGATGAGTATTTAGCCTTGGAGGATGGTCCCCCCATCTTCAAACAGGATTTCTCGTGTCCCGCCCTACTTCTCGTACGCTTAGTACCACAATTGACTTTTCATATACGGGACTATCACCCACTATGGTTGGACTTTCCATTCCATTCTATTAAGTCTACTGCTATCACGTACAGGCTCTTCCCATTTCGCTCGCCACTACTTTGGGAATCTCGGTTGATTTCTTTTCCTCCGGTTACTTAGATGTTTCAGTTCACCGGGTTCGCTCTACTAGACCTATGTATTCAGTCTAGAGTGACCCAAAAGGGCCGGGTTTCCCCATTCGGAAATCGTGGGATCAAAGCACTTTGCCAGCTCCCCCACGCTTATCGCAGGCTATCACGTCCTTCGTCGCCTATCATCGCCAAGGCATCCACCAGATGCACTTATTCGCTTGATCCTATAACCTCAAACACGTAAACGTATTTCAAGTTACTGAAATCGTATTTGCGACTTGCAAGTGAGTTCTCATTTCACTTGCGGTTCAATCAAACTGGCATGAGACCAATTCAACTGAACAGATACAATCAACCCAATATATTTACTTTGAAATCAAATTTATCCATCACTGCAAGCAGTAATCTCTAAATCTAATTCCACAACAATGTTTATTGGAATTAATTACTTCTTCTATTTTGTTAAAGATCGATATTTCAATTCACTTTCGTGAATCATTCTAATTTTAGAAACCAGAATAAAATACACTGCACAATACATCGTGCAATCCATAGAATTCTATTTTCTACTAGGTAGTTCCAGACCAAACTAATGGTGGAGGCTAACGGACTCGAACCGTTCACCCCCTGCTTGCAAAGCAGGTGCTCTACCAGATGAGCTAAGCCCCCAACTAAGGTGGTGGGTCAGATAGGAATCGAACCTATGACCCCCGCGTTATCAACACGGTGCTCTAACCAACTGAGCTACTGACCCATATCGTTGTCATCTCAATTCAGATTATTCATCTCAATCAATCCGACATTCTTCAAATCTACAGCCGATGAGTGTGAGTACTTAATTTGTTCGTCTTTCTCTTGAAAGGAGGTGATCCAGCCGCAGGTTCCCCTACGGCTACCTTGTTACGACTTCACCCCAGTCATGAATCCCACCGTGGTAAGCGGCCTCCTTGCGGTTAGCCTACCTACTTCTGGTGAAACCCACTCCCATGGTGTGACGGGCGGTGTGTACAAGGCCCGGGAACGTATTCACCGCGACATGCTGATCCGCGATTACTAGCGATTCCGACTTCATGCACTCGAGTTGCAGAGTGCAATCCGGACTACGATCGGTTTTGTGAGATTGGCACCCCCTCGCGGGTTAGCGACCCTCTGTACCGACCATTGTATGACGTGTGAAGCCCTGGTCATAAGGGCCATGAGGACTTGACGTCATCCCCACCTTCCTCCGGTTTGTCACCGGCAGTCCCATTAAAGTGCTCAACTAAATGTTAGCAACTAATGGCAAGGGTTGCGCTCGTTGCGGGACTTAACCCAACATCTCACGACACGAGCTGACGACAGCCATGCAGCACCTGTGTTACGGTTCCCGAAGGCACTCCTCTATCTCTAAAGGATTCCGTACATGTCAAGACCAGGTAAGGTTTTTCGCGTTGCATCGAATTAATCCACATCATCCACCGCTTGTGCGGGCCCCCGTCAATTCCTTTGAGTTTTAGTCTTGCGACCGTACTCCCCAGGCGGTCTACTTCACGCGTTAGCTGCGTTACTAAGCTCCGAAAAGCCCAACAACTAGTAGACATCGTTTAGGGCGTGGACTACCAGGGTATCTAATCCTGTTTGCTCCCCACGCTTTCGTCCATGAGTGTCAGTATTAGGCCAGGGGGTTGCCTTCGCCATCGGTGTTCCTCCACATCTCTACGCATTTCACTGCTACACGTGGAATTCCACCCCCCTCTCCCATACTCTAGCGAGACAGTCATAAACGCAATTCCTAGGTTGAGCCCAGGGATTTCACGTCTATCTTATCAAGCCACCTGCGGACGCTTTACGCCCAGTAATTCCGATTAACGCTTGGACCCTACGTATTACCGCGGCTGCTGGCACGTAGTTAGCCGGTCCTTATTCTTCGGGTACTGTCATCCCCAGTAGTTATTAGCCACTAGGATTTCCTCCCCGACAAAAGCGCTTTACAACCCGAAGGCCTTCTTCACGCACGCGGCATTGCTGGATCAGGCTTTCGCCCATTGTCCAAGATTCCCCACTGCTGCCTCCCGTAGGAGTCTGGACCGTGTCTCAGTTCCAGTGTGGCGGATCGTCCTCTAAGACCCGCTACTGATCGTTGCCTTGGTAGGCCTTTACCCTACCAACTAGCTAATCAGCCATCGGCTGCTCCAATAACGTGAGGCCTTGCGGTCCCCCACTTTCCCCCTCAGGGCGTATGCGGTATTAGCACTCCTTTCGAAGCGTTATCCCCCATTACTGGGTACATTCCGATGTATTACTCACCCGTTCGCCACTCGTCAGCGGTGCAAGCACCCTGTTACCGTTCGACTTGCATGTGTAAAGCATGCCGCCAGCGTTCAATCTGAGCCAGGATCAAACTCTTTCGTTTAATCTCTGTGCTAATTTTGTACTACTTGGCTTGCGCTCAAAACTTAAAGCGCCTCGATGTAAACATCGAGTTATTTCTCATTTGTGAATGCAAGCACTTGTTTGACTTGCAAATCAAGCACTCACACTCATCGGCTGTATTTTGTTAAAGATCAGTGGCTTAGACACCGAAACTTGCTTTAGAACCGCTTGTTTCGTTTGCTGTGTCAGCAGCAGAGAGGCCGAACTATACCCACGCCCCGCAGACCCGTCAACACCTATCGGCAAAGAAAATCCAAGCAAGGTGATAAGTCTTTGATTTTCATAACATCTAAATCTAGACCAAAGCGCACTAAATAGCCAATAGCAAATCTACTATCGTCCGCTGCACGTCAATAAATCACCTTCGGAGCAATCAAAACTTAAGTAAAACGCCTGAACGAGTACAATTAGCGCATTCAAGTTCTCTTTAATATGTATATATATGCTCAGTTATCGCCACGCTTTCCACGCCGGCAATCATGCCGACGTTCTCAAGCACAGTATCGAAGTCATGTTGCTCGACTATATGAATCAAAAAGACAAGCCTTGGTGGTACATCGATACCCATGCCGGTGCGGGTGTATATTCGCTGACGCAAGGCTATGCAACCAAGAATGCCGAGTTTGAAACCGGCATCGCGCGGCTGTGGCAGCGCAATGATTTACCCGCGCCGCTGCAACGCTATATCGATGTCGTTAAAGAGCTGAACGCAGGCAGCGCGCATTTGCAGCTTTATCCTGGCTCGCCATATGTAGCACAGGCTTTGCAACGTCGTGATGATAAATTGCGTTTATTTGAATTGCATCCGAGCGACAGTAAATTACTCACCGAAAATTTCCTAGATGCCGGCCGCGCTGCCAAGGTAGTGCAAGCAGATGGTTTTGCCAGCATCAAAAGCGTGCTACCGCCACCACCACGCCGTGCTTTGATGTTGATTGATCCGCCGTATGAAGAGAAACATGATTATGTGCGTGTAGTAGAAACGCTCAAAGAGGCACTGGAACGCTTCCCAACGGGAACCTATGCCGTGTGGTATCCGCAGTTATCACGCGAAGAAACCAAGCAACTGCCAGAGAAATTAAAAAAACTTGGTGCAAAGAGCTGGGTGCATGTGGCTCTCACCATTCATGCGCCACGTGTTGATGGCTTTGGTATGCATGGCAGCGGGATGTTCATCCTGAACCCGCCATGGACTTTGGCCAAAGAACTCAAAGAAATGATGCCCTATTTAGTGCAACATTTAGGTATCGATAAAGGCGCTAAATACATACTGGAGCAATTGGCGGCTTAAGTGGTAAGGGGTAGACAGCACAATGGCTAGGTATAGACACCTAGCCATTATTTATTAAAGCCTACAGAGCAATACCTACTTATTCGCTTGTACCCATGCTTGCCAGGCTTTATAGAGTGATGGCGTCCGTGCGGCGACAGCGCTGCGGTGCCATGGATTCTCTTGCCAATAGTCTGCATGAAAAATAGAGCCCACCTGCCCGCCCGACTCCAGCAAGATCAACACCCCAGCGGCGTAATCCCATAGTTTCTGAGCACCATGCAGCATGACATCTGTGCGCCCTGCCGCGAGCCAGCACCAGTCAATGGTTGAGGCTCCGTAGTTTCGGTGGCTATGATAGGGATTCACGGTCACAATTCGCGTCGCCAAATGACCCGACAACCATTTAGTTTCAACGGCAGCCATCGCGTGCTTTAATTTTTTATCGTCACCCAAAAACGGCAAGCGATCTTGATTTAACCAAGCGCCCTGCCCTGCTTCGGCGGCAAAGCACTCATCCAGTACTGGCACATACACAACCCCCATCACTGGGCGATGCGCGCGAAACAAGGCGATCGATACCGCAAAGTAGGGCAATCCATGCGCGAAATTACTGGTGCCATCAATCGGATCGACCACCCACAAGCCATCCGTGCAGGTTTCCCACAGCTTTTCCTGCTCATCCTGCGTCATCTCCTCGCCCAGCACAGGACAATCAACTAAGGCAGGCAGTAGCCGTTGCAACGCTTGTTGCGCAGCCAAATCAGCTTCGGTAAACAAGCTACCGTCATGCTTGATTTCTGCGACTACTTTTTGATAGCGCGGCATCACTTCGGTGGCGGCCACCTTGCGGGCAATAGCACATAAAGCTTGTAATGTTTCGCTGGGTTGGGACACGTTCAATCTCTTTTCAAAATGTCTGGCAATACTATTGCTTTGCAGCATTGTATCGGAGAGCGAGCCACTCTGCTGCGGGGGTTTTACTTTAGTTGGCGCTCATTTTATCTAGGCTCTGTTGACGTTTGTTTTACGCATCGCGCTGGAGCGATTTTCAAGGCGAAACAAGGCGTAGGAAGCGATTCATAGTCATTCTATGTGAGCGCTCGTAAACGCAGTGTCGCCTCGAAAAGCGCCCAGCCCTCAGGGTTTGGCGGCTTTTGGCCTTACGCTGCGTTACGAAGCACTTGTGTAGAATGACTACACTTCGCGCTCCGTGCCTTGTTTCAGGCCAAAATCCGCACAAACGCGAGTGGAAAACAAACGTAAACAGAGCCTAAGGCACTCACGAAGAAAAAGCCCGTGCAGTTTGCACGGGCTTTTATCATTTAGCAAACACCCATTACTGGGTGAGATTGCTAATTAGTAAGTCCATTTCCAGTTTTTAACTTCGTCCATATCATCGCCGTATTTAGCAATGTATTCAGCATGCTCAACGAGTTTACCAACCAGTTTTTGACGAACGTGAGCACCGATTTTTTGCAATTGCGGTACACGATCAATCACGTCGATGGCCAAGTTGAAACGATCCAACTGATTCACTACAACCATGTCGAACGGTGTCGAAGTAGAGCCTTCTTCGATGTAACCACGAGCATGGATATTGCTGTGGCCGTTACGACGGTAAGTCAGACGGTGAATCAACCATGGGTAGCCGTGGAAGGCAAACATCACTGGTTTGTCAGTCGTGAAGATCGCGTCAAATTCGCGGTCCGACAAGCCGTGTGGATGCTCTTCTTGTGGTTGCAAGGTCATCAAATCGCAAACGTTAACGAAGCGGATTTTCAAGTCAGGGAAGTGTTGACGCAACAAATCAGTTGCCGCCAATGCTTCCATTGTTGGGATTTCACCCGCACACGCCATAACTACATCTGGCTCGCCGCCTTGGTCGTTCGATGCCCAGTCCCAGATACCCAAACCAGTGGTAGCGTGTTTAATCGCTTGGTCCATAGTCAAGTATTGCAAGCAAGGTTGTTTACCCGCAACGATCACGTTCACATAGTGGCGTGAGCGCAATACATGGTCAGTTACCGACAACAAAGTATTCGCATCTGCTGGCAAGTACACACGAATCACTTCAGCTTTCTTGTTGATCACGTGATCCAAGAAACCTGGATCTTGATGAGAGAAGCCGTTGTGGTCTTGACGCCAAACGTGTGAAGTCAATAAGTAGTTCAATGACGGAATTGGTTTACGCCAGTTGATGTGTTTCGTTGTTTTCAACCATTTTGCGTGTTGGTTAAACATTGAATCAATCACGTGGATAAACGCTTCGTAGCAGCTAAAGAAGCCGTGACGACCGGTCAAGTTGTATGCCTCGAGCCAACCTTGGCAAGTGTGCTCAGACAAGATTTCCATTACACGACCATCTTGTTGCAGATTGTCGTTCTTGTTGATGCCATCCACTTCAAAGTGATTCGCCAACCAAGTTTTACCTGAATACTCAATCGTTGCATTCCAACGGTTTGATGCGGTTTCATCAGGGCCAAAAATGCGGAAGTTTTTCTCAGCTTCGTTTTCTTTCATCACGTCGGCTAGGAAATTACCCATAACGCGAGTCATTTCTGCATTTTCAGTACCTGGTTTTGCAAACTTCACTTCGTAGTTACGGAAGTCAGGCATTTTCAGGTCTTTCGAAACTTGACCGTGCACGATTGGGTTAGAACCGAAGCGTTTGATACCTTTTGGTGCCAAATCAACGATATCTTGTTTCACAGAACCATCATCGTTGAACAAAGTTTCAACTTGGTACGAACGCATCCAGTTTTCCAAGTTGATCACGTTTTCTGCATCGATATCAGAGAACGGAACTTGGTGGCTGCGCCAGTAGTCTTCTACTTTTTTGCCTTTAATTTCTTTCGGGCCAGTCCAGCCTTTTGGCGTGCGCATTACAATCATTGGCCAACGTGGGCGAACGATCGGTTGACCTGCTGCCACTTCGGCTTCAGCTTTAGCACGAATCGCAGCAAATTTATCCATACACAAGTCCATTGCCGCAGCCATGTCTTGGTGAATTTGGTCAAAAGATTCTAACTTGTCGTTAAATGTTTCTTGTTTCAATTCAACGAAGATTGGCTCGTAACCGTAACCTGTGAACAATGCAGTCACTTCTTCTTTGTCCATACGGGCTAGAAGTGTTGGATTTGCAATTTTGTAGCCGTTCAAATGCAAGATTGGCAATACAAAACCGTCATTGATCGGGTGAATGTATTTAGTCGAGTGCCAAGATGCTGCGCATGGGCCAGTTTCTGCTTCACCGTCACCCACCACTGCGATTACCACTTGGTCTGGATTGTCCAACGCTGCGCCGTAGGCATGTGAAACGCTGTAACCCAATTCACCACCTTCGTGCATAGAACCTGGAGTTTCAGGCGCTACGTGTGAAGGTATGCCGCGTGGGAAGCTGAATTGCTTGAACAAGCGTTGCATACCTGCTTCAGTGCGATCAATCGCAGGGAAGAATTCTTCGTATGAACCTTCAATCCAAGTGTTGGCAACAAAGCCAGGACCACCATGGCCAGGGCCAGTGATGTAAATCATTGATACATCGCGCTCAACAATAACGCGATTGGCGTGAACGAAGATGAAGTTCAAACCCGGAGTCGTGCCCCAGTGACCCAACAAACGTGGCTTAATGTGCTCACGTTTCAGCGGTTGTTTCAACATTGGGTTGTCGAGCAAATAAATCTGACCTACAGACAGGTAATTCGCTGCCTGAAAGTAACGATGCATTTTACCAATTTGTTCTTTTGATAGTTGAGCCACGGTTAAACCTCTTCTGGGTTGTGATAGTGTAATTGCTCGGTGATTTGCCTTATCAGTGAATCACCTTATGTGATGCAGTATACGGAGACAGCCGGACTGGCTACTGATACAAATCAAAGTTGCGGCAGGACATATAGATTTCGGCTATTTCTATTTGACGCAAAGCAAAAAAAGCCCGTTCCGACACAAACTCAGACCACCATCGGCGAAGTCGATCTAAATACTAACAGAAGAAGTAAATTTTGCTAATGACAAATACGTTATGACCACTGGCAAAAATTACATTGATTTGATGAACTTAGAAACAATCAAGCTAAGTCGCTCAAAATTGACGGGTTTACTTAAATAGTCACTCATTCCCGCAAGGCGGCACATGTCTTCGTCCCCCGACATGGCGTTCGCCGTCATCGCGACAATCGGAATATCACGCTGCCTAACTCTACTCTGCGGGCTACGAATCGCCCGTGTTGCCGACAAGCCATCCATCTCGGGCATATTAATATCCATCAAGACCAATTCGTAGTCGGCATTCTCCAGCATATGCAGAGCCTCAAGCCCATTTTCAGCGCTTTCGACTTCACAACCTAAACGCCCTAACATGGCTCGTGCCACCTTGCGATTCACTGGATTGTCTTCAACCAAGAGGACTCTAAGGAGCGCCGCAGGCTGTGGCAAAATGGCTTGCGGCAGACTCACAATTCGATTCGCAGGGCTTAATAAGACCCGGCAAATACACTCTTGCAAGCGCCCTAACTTAATCGGCTTCATCAAACTGGCGCTATATTGCGAGGACGATGACACGGGGTACTGATGCGTGGTCATCACAACAATCGGTGGCAGTTGAATCGTGACCGCATTCATTTGCTGAACAAAGTCGCCGTCGCCCACCAAGGGCAAATCTCGTTTAAGCAAGATCAGCCGTATGGCTTGCGCACTTCGCTCTGAGCGCTGCAAAGCCATTTGTGCCTCGGCAACATTGGCAGTCAAATTGGCCTTTGCCCCCAAATGCCCCAGTAGCACCGCCAGTTGAGCGCGGCTATATGCGCCATCATCAACCACCAACACTTCGATACCGAGCAGGGATTCAGGCAACTGCAACGGAGGATATAAAGCCGCCGAAAAACCAACCTGAATCGTGAAGGTAAACCAAGCGCCCTCGCCCAGCTGACTCGCTGCGTGCAACTCGCCACCCATCATTTGCACAAGGCGACGTGAGATCGACAAGCCCAGCCCCGTCCCGCCAAAGCGTCGAGAAATTGAGCTATCGGCTTGATTGAATGCTTCAAAGAGCGATTCAAGCTGATCGGCAGCCATGCCGATCCCACTGTCGCGCACACTCAATTCAATGGTGGCTTGGTTTTCATGCTGGCTGAGCAGCCGCGCAAACAGTGCAACATCGCCCCGCGCGGTAAATTTAATCGAGTTCCCAATTAAATTAGTCAACACTTGCCGCAATCGAGTCGAGTCGCCCATGACTTTCACAGGCAAGCGAGGGTCGATATCACACATCAACTCCAAGCCTTTTTCTTGCGCTCGTAACGCTAAAAGATCCGTCACCTCTTCGAGCAACTCACGAAAATCAAACTCGAGCCGCTCAATCGATAACTTGCCCGCCTCAATTTTGGAATAATCCAAAATATCATTCAAAACGGTCAACAAGGCATCTGCGCTATGGCGAATAATCGTTGCGTATTCTTGCTGCTGTGAATTCAAAGGGCTATCGAGCAGCAATTGGCTCATTCCAATCACGCCATTCATCGGCGTGCGAACCTCATGGCTCATATTGGCTAAAAATGCACTTTTGGAACGCGAAGCCGCCTCAGCGGCCTCTTTGGCAATCGCCAAATCCACCATCAAGCGTCGTCCTCGCCGATAACCATATAATAATAGTGCTACGCATCCAGACAACAGCGCAGTCAAACCCCAACCCACCCAACGAATTCGATCAATCCTCTTGGCTAAGCCAATCGTTTCTGGAATCTTTAACCACAAACTCCAGTAGCCGCCAGGTACCGCAATCGCCATTTCAACTCGCGCGTGCCGATCTATACTTTGTAGACTCCCCCAAATTACGCCGCCTTCAATACCTTGTGCGTCTTTCCCACGTAATAAGACATCGTTTTTATTGCCCTCGTGCAAACCAACTGAACGCAAGAAAGGCTCAATATCCAGCACGGTACTAAACATTCCCCAATATTGGTCTTCGGCAGTAAACACCGGCACCCGATAAATGAGGCCTTCGCCGCCTTGCGCCAACCTCACGGGGCCGGCCAAAAAAGGTTTTTTCGATAAAATCACGCGCTCAACCGCAGGCCACTGCGTTGGAATATCTGGATAGTAAAGTCCAATGGCCTGTTCATTTCCTTTAAAAGGATAGATGTAACGAATTCGATTATCAGGAGCGATACCAATATTACGAATATTGCGACCACGGAAATAGATATTGGCCAGCATGCGATTAAGCTCGGCCGATTTGTCTGGGTGATATGCGGCACGAATATAGGCTTCGATACCCGAAGCCAAATATAAAGTCGAACTCAGCTCGGTTTCAATGCGAGAACGTAAAGCAGCCGCATCGCCCAGTACGCGTTCTTTCTCCGTTTCCCAAGCACGGGTTTTCTCTTGTTCTGCAATGTACTCGGTACTCAGAACGCCACTCAGCAGCATCAAAACAGGTAACAAAAAAGCAAATCGTAAAACCAATACGGGCATCACTCAGCCCCTAAGCATACACAGTGTATTCACTATAGAAGTTGATACTTAATTCGCAGCGCAAACTCGTAGCCAATAAAAAAGGCCAGCAAAGCTGGCCTCTTGATCAATTGACTCAAAAATCAAAAGAAGACAAACGTCATCACAAAGAAAATCGGCAATAAGCAAACACAAGACCACAGCATATAACCAAAGAAACTAGGCATTTTCACACCACGATCTTCAGCGACCGCCTTCACCATGAAGTTAGGTGCATTACCGATATAGCTCAATGCGCCCATGAACACAGCCCCGACCGAAACGGCTAATAGCGTTGAAGCCATTGGCCCCATCAAGATTTCTGCATCCCCACTCGCCAAATTATAAAAGACCAAATACGTTGGGGCATTATCGAGGAAGGCCGACAGTAGGCCTGTCATCCAGAAATACATATGATCAATTGGCGCGCCATCTGAGTAGCTCACCATTTGCACCAAGTCAGCCATTTCCCCGGCCGAACCTGCGCGCAAAATAGCAATCGCCGGCGCCATAGCGATAAAAATAGCCGCAAACAATTTAGCCACTTCTAAAATCGGGCCCCAATTAAAATCATTGCCGGCACGAACTTGCTTGGGCGTGAATTTTAACGACAGCAGTGCGATCACCACTAGCAACACATCACGAACAACATTTTGCAATTCAACATGCGTGCCCATCACATCCCAAGCAATGCCCGGCTTCCAAACGCCCGACATCACCACGCAAGCCACAATGGCCGCGATCAAAGCAAAGTTCCACAAACCAAAGAACTGCAATTTGCTGTCTGGGGTTTTATCGACCGGCAACACGCCCTCTTTCTTGTAGTAATAACTATCGATGGCATAAAACATCACCAGCAAGATACTGGCGGCAAATGCAACCGGAGCCAGCATATGCTCGACAGTCCACAAGAAATCAACCCCTTTTAAGAAACCCAAGAACAAAGGTGGATCACCCAGCGGCGTCAAGCCGCCGCCAATATTGGCGACCAAAAAGATAAAAAACACCACCACATGCACATTGTGTTTGCGATTATCGTTTGCTTTCAGCAAAGGACGAATCAACAGCATCGCCGCGCCGGTCGTGCCCATCAAAGAGGCAATCACCGTGCCAAATGCCAAAATTCCGGTATTTAATGCTGGAGAGCCATGCAAATTACCCCATACCAAAATCCCGCCTGACACCGTGTACAGCGCGAACAGGATCAAAATAAATGGGATATATTCAGCGAGCATCGCGTGTACAACCAAACTCGCCGCTGTATCAAGACCAAACGAGGCAATAAATGGTAGCAAGAATGCCGCGGCCCAAAATGCTGAAATTTTGCCGAAATGGTGATGCCAAAATCCAGGCGAGAAAATGGGAAACAGTGCTATCGACAACAGCAAACCAGCAAATGGCGCAGCCCACAGCAAGGACAATTGCGCACCATCAAAATCGGCCGCCATGGCAACGTTCGGCAACAGCGCCAACAAGCCTAATATTTTTTTATTCATTAAGATACTCAGTTAAATTCAAATCTCACATGTATAAGCCTATAAGCACTATCCAAAAATGCATATAAGCCAATACCCCCTAGCGTTGAATAAATTCAATTTTATACCCATCACAGTCTTCAACAAAAGCGATGACCGTCGTACCGTGCTGCATCGGGCCCGGCTCACGGACAACTTTACCGCCTTTGGCTCGCACCGCATCACAAGTGGCCACGATATCATCCGTTTCAATCGCTAAATGCCCAAATGCTGTGCCTAAGTCATACGCTTTCGTGTCCCAATTATGCGTAAGTTCAATCACACTATGCTCAGACTCATCGCCGTAACCCACAAAGGCCAGAGTAAAACGACCCGCTGGAAAATCATGCCGGCGCAATAAACGCATCCCAAGCACATCACAATAAAAAGCAATTGCACGATCTAAATCGACGACACGCAACATTGTATGTAATAAACGCATGTGCTATTTCCCCTTAAATCAAATTGTTAGCGCATTGTACGCGAGGATAGTTTGGGATTGCAGTGTCATTTTACTGTCACTTACTCAATGTTTTTTGCAAAAAGGGGTTGACGCCATTTTAAAACCATCTATAATCGCTGTCTCTGAACGAAGCAGTTGGGTCGTTAGCTCAGTTGGTAGAGCAGCGGACTTTTAATCCGTTTGTCGCAGGTTCGAATCCCGCACGACCCACCACCCAATCAAAACGGGCTGTTAGCTCAGCTGGTAGAGCAGCGGACTCTTAATCCGTAGGTCGGCGGTTCGAACCCGCCACAGCCCACCAGTAATAAGTAGTACCCCACTCGTTGGGTCGTTAGCTCAGTTGGTAGAGCAGCGGACTTTTAATCCGTTTGTCGCAGGTTCGAATCCCGCACGACCCACACCCAATACCAAGTAAAAAGCCCAGCTGAAAAGTTGGGCTTTTTGCATTCCAGCCAGAATCCATTCTTAATCGTTATTTTTATTAAGTATCGGCCTATATGCATTTAAATAAAAAGACTACAGGCCAATACATCACAATAAATGCTGTTGCGCGTAGGCCTTGCCTGTTTGATAACCTAATTGATAGAGCTTACTCAGATTACTGCGTGACCAATCAAAGACATCGGGCAGATCCTCAGCGGGAATCGCTTCCAGCAGTGGCACCTTGTGCAGCTTGATTCGCCCTTCGGCATTATGCAAAGCCTCAAACAATTTCACATCATCGCGCGCAATTTCCACTAAGGGCGTCATGATGGACATCACCCACGCATCGTACAAATCACGTGGTGGGCGCAATAATTTATCGGCACCGAGTAAGTCAAAAATCACGATTTCGGCCAAATCGCCATCGTAATGATCGATCAAGGCTTTAAAATTCAAGCAATCAATCGCGGCACCTTCGATATAGTAATCGTCATCGATTTGGGTCGGCGGATACAGATAAGGGAAAGACAAAGCCGCTTGCAGTTTTTGATTGTCGATTTGCTCGCCCGACCAATTCACCATCTGCCGCTGGCTCAAGTTATACGCATTAATCCATAAATCAGCCTTGCACGCAGGCAGCGCGGCAAAGTCGATTAATTTTTCAGCAAACGGAATATGCGCGCACAAGCCCAAAGATTGCTGCGAAAGATCGCTCGGGCACGCACTGGCGAGTAGCAACTCACTACTGTCTTTCAGTGTTTGTGAAAACGCATCGTGAACAGGCCAATTTTGCAAAGCCTGTACCATCGGATTGCTCGATAACAAATTGCGATAAAACTCTGCCATCGGACCTGGCTTATTGAATACTTTAAAGTTGACGGGAAAAGCGCGGTACAAAAAATCAGCAATCCCCATTTGCTGCATACCTCGTAAAGTGCCAATCACATCGCCATTTTTGGGCGCGCTATACATCAACCCCAACAATGCCCCTGCGCCTGCCATTGAAATAATATCGAACTCAAGACCCAACTCGGCAAAGGCTTCTAGTGCACCCGCAACCAAAGTGGCATTCGGTGCGCCACCGCTAATAATCAGCGCTCTTTTGCTCATGAAATACTCAAGGTGAAGTGAATATGCGCGATGAATTGCCATTATTCTATGAAGGAGAAGCTAAGATGCCGGAAATAGATCGCTTGCTTTGCCAATACATCTGGCACAACTGCGATGTTATTGAATCATCCTGTGATAGTTATGCCGAGCAATCTTGCGGCGAGTTTTGGCACCCATAGCATCAAACAAGTATTGTGCCACTTCCCGAGCTTGCTGCTCTTCATTCATCGAGAGTTTAAATGCCAGATCGTAGCGCCGTATCGCCTCCCTTAAATGCTCATGACCTGCTTGTACATCTGGCCGTTCGGCACGAACCCCAAAGCCAAACATCATAATCAGACAATGCCACATCCACGCTTTCGCGTACTTTTTATCCTCGCGCGCCTGCATGGCCATCTCTTTAATATGCCCGATATGCTCAACAGAATGCACCTGCACCAGCAAATGCCCTGCATGCTGATCTTTATATAAAGTGGAGTGGCCCTGTAATTGCATAATGAAACGACCTCAATAACGGTATAGACAAAACCCAAAGCGCGAGGGGAAGACCTTCACTTAATATCAGTGCTCAGCATACGCTGAAGGCGTTGCAAATTCATGCAGAATCGATGAAACAATCGTGACAACTCGACTGCAATTTGCCACGGCACAGGCATCAATTGCATGCAAAGCCAAGCTAGGCAGGTAAACTCAACACTCTGGCTATCTACTCAGGCACTGCGAACTCATGAAGCTCAGCATCATCATTCCTTTTTTCAATCCTCATCCAGCACACTTCACGGCCATGCTCGATGGACTACGCACTGCCGACCACACCGGCTTTACGCAGATTGAAGTTATCCTGATCAATGATGGTGGCCGTTATTCTGGGCAGGATGAAATCGCAGCGTTTAGCGCTAATTTTACGCGAGGCGCAACCCAGCTCATTGAGCTACCAGAAAACCAAGGCGTGTCGTGCGCAAGAAATGCAGGCTTAGCTGCGGCAACAGGCGATTGGATTGCATTTCACGATGCCGACGACATCAGCCTGCCGCAACGATTTGTGCAGTCTGCGCAATTCCTCATTCAGCATCCAACGGTCATCGCGGTGGCGGGTGATATGCATGTATTTAACGATAGTAATCCACTCGTGTCAGTACGGCTTTTCCCGTTGATCCATGCCGAAATCAGCGTCGACAACTTGTTTTATTGCGCCATGGCCATGCCCGCGCTAATGATCAATCGCCAATTGTGGCAAGCCAGCGGCGTGTTATTCACACCCAAAATGGATATGGCGCAGGATTGGGATTTTCTGACTCGGCTAGGCCAATATGGGCAACTCGCCAATTTAGGCGTTCCGCTCGTGCGTTATCGCCAGCACCAGCATCAGCGCAGCAGTGGCATTCAGCGTGAACACGCCAATCAGCATGTGCGCAAAATTTGGCAAGATCAGTTGCAGCACCTTGGCCTCTTCGTGACGCCCGAACTTTTGCAGACGCATGGATTATTATCGCCGTATTGGCTATGGAATATCACCGATCTGGATGGTGCTTGGGCATTGAGCGAGGATGAAGTTCTCAATTGGCGTGATGCACTCATTAGCCACAATCAAGAGTCTGGTTTTTTGGATCAGTCCTTATTGCAACAGCGAATCAATCACATTGTACGGCTTTGGCAAGCTTGGCAGGCCAGCGAAAAACAAGCGATACAAGTACATCAATTATTTTAATCTAGATGTATTGCCATACATCCATTATAAAACAAAGGGTGGATGGCAATACCAAGAAAATCACTATCGCATTGACAATAAACGACTCAAACTCACATTATTTCTGCCGCCAGCAGCATCATTCCAATAGACCACCACATCCACTCGCAAAACATCGCACGACGAAGCGCAATTGGTATTGTTGTTGAAGGTGCTTGGGCTGGCACTGGATTTGGTCACTGTCAGCCAATGAATCTCATACGTGGCATTGATGCCATTCACTCGCCCAGTCGTACTCGAGGTTGGCACCGAGACTTTACCGTTTAACACCCCCACTAATTGGCTCATAAATTGGTCGGCAATTAAAGTGGCCTCGGCGCGCTGCATTGCAATCGCTTGATTCTGAGTTAATTGCGCTTGAAACCGAGTAAGCGCCAGAAAACCGCCCGCCAAAATCAGCAGCGAAATCAGTACTTCAATTAAACCCACGCCAATTTGCGATCGATAGCTCGGCTTATTGGACATAATCACGCCAACGCCCCGCTTGTCTGGATACCGAGAAATTCGACAAAATATTCAAACCTTGCAAATGACGCAATTCAGTTTTCGTCGCAAAAGAGCCATTGCCGATTAAATCTCCCTCGACAATCCCCGCCCCATTAATTTGCATCGCCCCAGTAAAATTCAAATTCCCACGCACATAAGTTGCACCATAGGTTAACAAACGAGACTTCGATGGCAAGATGACATTGCCGCCAAAAATCAATGTTACACCTCGATTGTAGGAATAACCCGCCGCCAAAGTCGCATTGCCAATCGCGGGATCTCCTGCCGCCAAGGGAATAAAATCAGAACTGGATAAAGCAGGGACAGGTGTTCCCGGAGAACCGGGCAAGGCATCAGTCCCATTATCGGCTGTTAGAGTCTGACTATAACCAGCAACACAATTTTGCCCTGCCATTAGATTGATCTGACCACCGGAACCGACATCCAGCGAAGGGTCGATCCAATACACCGCACCCCGCGGGGTTTTGCTAAAGCTCGCATCCGGCCCCGCCACATACGTTGGCGTATACGATTTAGGTCGATATGGCCGTCTTAACTCACTATTTTTATTTTGGCATTCCGCATTAAACTCCGCCACGCTCAGTCGGCGATAGGTACTGTTGTCGTAAGCGGCCGTCGTTTGACCGCCCGAGGTTTGATAACGGGTGAATTTGCTGGTATCTAGATATTGACTGGGCTGTTGACCAAACACACTGTAAAACAAATCGCCATTACTCGTGCTGGCCAAAGTACTATCACTTTTTTTACTATCATCTGCCCAGCCTTGTTTTTCATTGCGAAATTGCGCTGGAGCACCAGTGGCCGTGCCACCCGTATTCAGCGTAACGCCTTTAAGCGGCGCATCAGAGCGCATACTGACATCGACCGCCCCCCAAACGTCGACACGCCCTTTCACCGTCAAAGAATTTTCCAGCCCCACCGCGGCAAGATTCAAATCCTGCGTAATAACCACTCTGGCTGAGCAAGTATTCGACCAATTCGCAAACGTACCACTCGGTGAGCTGCAATCGGCAAAACCGGTGCTGGCGATTCTGAGCGTTTTACTATCGATTTGACGAACCTGAAAATAAAATGCGCTGGCTCGACCCAATGCAGTCAAACTACCGATGACCTTATTTTCTGCAAATACCAAATTGCCTTTACCATCAATTGCCGATTGTTGAGCAGCCAACATGACATTGCTACTGTCGAGATAGACCGTCTTATCGCGCTGAATATTCGCAATGAAATAGCCAATACCCGCCTCGGCAGCTTGTTTAGCTTGTAGATTCCAAGTTTGATTAGAAATCGACTTTTGCTCAATAAATAAGCCACGATTGAGATAGCCCAAAATGCCCGTCAGCAGCACTAGAATCATAATGCTGGTAAATAAGGTCGCCATGCCTTGCTCAGCTTTTCGCATCATCGACCTCATGGAAACGCAATGACTTGGTTTTCTAACCAAACTTGAGTGAATAGTTGCCTCACTTCGGTCGGTTTTGTTTTTAAACGTCCACTGATGGTGACGTTCAATGACAATAAGGGCGAGCCACTTGGCCACGGACATTGAGCCGCAGGTGGAGTCGAACCGTTACACACCACATCGCCATTGCTAAAGCTCAGCGCCGTAATTTCAATCAAGGCACTATCTGTAAGATCACTCCAAGTCCCAGCCGAACAACTGGTATACGCACAAGCTGCGCATGAAGTTCTGACTTGCAACACCCCATTACTCAAGCGAATGCCCGTTAACTCACCATCGTCATACTGATCGACCCGATTACCCCCGATCAAATTGCCATTACGGTTATAGCCATACAATAGACAGCTACCCGCAGGCGTTACACTGGGCCGATACATACGCAAAAACGTATCTGGATTCACCGAGGCGTTCACCACATTGATTCCATTACCCGTAATGCTCGCCGCAGTCAGCGCAGCTAGATCGGCAGTATCTAAAGAAGGCTTACCTTGGTAATAACCAGCGCGTTTGACATCATTACTAATAAATTGCAGCGCAAGGCGCAATTCCGCATCCAATTTATTGCGAGTGAGATTGTCACCGGTACTTTTCAGCATATTGACGAAAAATGTACTCGCGCCGAGTAGTAAAAAAATCCCAATGGTCATCGCGACCATCAGCTCAATCAAATTAAAACCACGTGCTCGGCGCATTGAATGAACTATGGGCATGCTGGAAACCCCGCCATTGCCGTTTTGCCGCAGGATTTAACGCGCCCCACTGGATTTAAGGTAACGGTAATCGCCATTTGACTATTGTTTTGGCTAGTTAATGTAATGACCTGATTGCTCGTCAACACCGTTGACGTTTTACTCAAAGGAAAACCACGTACCGTGTCAAATTGAATCGCATCAAAGCCGGTGTTCGCCAAGGTGGTCCTTTTCCCATCAGCTACAGTGTAATTGGCCAAATCGCACACCGTCGTTGCGCCCGGTTGACAACTGCATGGGCTGCTCGGCGTACCTTTAGTGCGCCCAACCCCCACACACCATGCTGTACCGCTATCGACCACCATATAAGAATTTCGGTTTGAACGGATCGCTTCACTGCGCGCCAAATTGATGGCCGACAGCACTGCTTCTGCGGCGCTAATGGTATTTTTTTTCGCGATCATTTGCGTAAAAGACGGCAAGGCGATGGCCAGCAATATCCCTAAAATCACGACCACAATCATGGCCTCGATTAAAGTAAAACCGCGAGATAAATGGCTGCTTGGCCGAAACAACATGCGCCACTCCAAAGGAACGCTAGAGAAGGTCAACGTACTTCAACATAGACCGAATTGTGTCGATCAATTCGAAAACCACTCACAAGGCACTCTAGAGCAGATGGAAGGAAGTGAAATTCGTTCTTAACTTGAAAAATTGAACGTTGCGCGGTCAATTCATTGATCTGAAAGGAAATAACTCAGATTGATTATAGCTTGTAAGCAAATCTGCATCAGTAAGTACTAATACTTACTGATGCAGATTCTCACCGGTAGCAGCGCAACAAGCCAATGCCTTTAATCAGTCGGTCTTATTTCACAACTACAAAAATTCATCAAAGCTTTATAATTCCGACTTTATTTCGTCATGATTGTTTGCTAGTGAAACTACCCGCTTTTTTCTCCAGCCCGCTCGCACAACGCTGCATACCAATTGCATTGCCTATTTTGGCGCTGATTGCAGGGCGTATCTGGGTGGATACGCAATGGAATATGCCTCGCGTCGGCTTTTCACTGCTGCTGTATTTCTTCTTCGCCGCTTTTTTGCAGCGCTGGGCTGCGGTAGTCGCCACTTTGGCGCTTGAAGGGCTGTTGCTGAATATTTCTTATATAAAAGAAGTCGCAACCAGCGAGCCTTTACTCGGTGCTGATTTATTTGAAGTGGGCCAAGGCATGGCGCTCACCGGCTATATGGATTGGCATATTTGGGCGTATGCGCTGATTTTGCTGGCAGCGCTCGCGTATGGCCTATGGCGGCACCCTAGTTTTAGCAAACGCCGAGTTGGCTTGGCGCTCATCTTGTGTGTTTTAGTGGGGATGCAGCTGGATAGTACGGGAAAAATGTCGGCCTACGCGCAACCACTGATGGCGCAATATTTAGGCAGCAACTATTCCAATTACAATTTTCGCGTCAATGCGCGGCAAAATGGCATCTTGGGGCATTTAATGCTCACCGCCGAAACGGCGCACAAACCCAAAGCGGGGCAACACCAATTTTATACGCAAGCGCTAGCTGCGGCAGAAAACCCGAGCAGCCCCGACATCGTCGTGGTGATGTGCGAATCCTGTTATACCGATGCGCGCTTACCGACCAAAATGGCCGAACTGACTCAAGCGGGTTTTAGCGAAGCACGTGTGATTAGCCCTGTGTATGGCGGCGGTACGGCCGAGGCCGAATTTGAAGCGCTCACCGGTCTTTCGGCTTACACCTTGCCCGGCATCGATTTTCAGAATTTTGCAGGGCAGTTCAGCGACAAAATCAGTGCGCTACCGCATGCACTGGCCGATGTAGGCTACACCACGATCGGCATGCATAATTATTTTGGCACGTTCTGGAAGCGACAAACGGTGTATCCCAAAATGGGTTTTCAGCGCATCGCCTTTGTCGATCAAATGTACTGGAAACGTAAAGACGGTTGGCCAAAAGATTTTTCATTGTATAACCAAGCACTCGCGCATTACAAGGTTGCGCCAGCGGGTAAAAAGCAATTTATGTTTTTGGTCACAGTGAATACGCATGGGCCATTTATCAAAGAAAATGACTCTGGGATTACACAATACCAAGCCCGCCTTGGGCAGGCTATCGACGAGTTTAAAACCTTTACCCAGCAAATCGAAGCCAGCGCCAAAGCGCGCAAACGAGATGTGATTATTGTTATTTTTGGAGACCACAAGCCGGGGCTGAATCAAGAGTTTTATGAGCGTGGCATTTTCGATGCGAGCTTTTTCAGTAATCGCGATCCAAAAAACTTGCAGTTTAAAAACATTCTGAACCAAGAACAAACGCGAATTCGCGGTGATGTGCCTCTGTTTATCAAAGGCAGTCGCGACCCAGAACAAGCACAAGTGTTAGCCGATAAATTACAAAGTCGACCGCTATTTTGCTTACCCGCTGAGCTAGCACGTTTGAGCGAAAATACCGACCCGTTTTACAATGCCGTCGCCGAGCGCTGCGCCAAGAACGAAGGGTTTTACACGAAAGACTTATGGTGGCGAAGCGTATTCCCCGAAGCGGTTTACGCTGAGCGTTTGTTTGCAGAGACAAAATAAAAAAACAGGGTATACGCCTCTAGGCATTAGCAATTAATACCCAAAAGCAAATACTAAACAAAAAGCCGTTCAGTCTTCCAACTGAACGGCTTTTGCAATTAATGGGGCTCTAAATTATTTGGCCAATCGAGCCAAAGCCTCTCGACTAGGGACAAAAAATGCAGCTCCGCTGACGGCACGGCTGAAGTTAAGCAAATGGTCGACGCGGCCATCCGAAGTTGGCGAAATCATTTTGGCGAGCATTTTTTCGAAATTTACCGGCGTTTTACAGTAAGACGTAAAGTACAAACCTTGATCGCCGCCCGGCGTGCCATACGGCAAGGACTGGCGCAAGATTTCTAGCTCTTGCTCGTTTTCTTCGATCACCACGCGGCTAATATGCGCAGTCAGTGGTTTGTCTTCATCGGACAACTCTTCATTGCTTTCTTTGGTGCGACCAATCACCGCTTCTTGCTGCTTCACTGGCAATTTATTCCAGATTTCCATCCGATGAACGTAGCGCTGCACGTGTAAATAACTACCACCAGCCCACGTGGCATCCTCGTTCCCGACCAAAGCGACTTTGGCGCGATCTTCATCTTCTGGATTCTCTGTGCCATCGACAAAGCCGGTTAAATCTCGGCAATCCCGATAGCGGAAACCATGCGTGGTTTCGATCACGTCCAAACAGTGGCTACTAGCCTGCACGATTTGATCGGCAAATTCATGCAGTAAATCGTAGCGCTCGGCCCGCAAATGCAAAATCACATCGGCCGAAGTGGCTGGCGCAGGGTGGATAGCGCCCGGAATACGCGGAAAACTACGCAATAGAGTCGGCTTTTCTCCCGCATAAAATTCGGGCCAGACCTCCGCGCCGAAACCGACAACCGCATAAAATTTTGCATCCGGATTTGCTGTGGCCAATTCATCCGCTTTATGGGGCAATTTGGCAAAGAAGGCTTTCAACTCTGCATCCGCTCGGCGCCCTAAACGGCGGCGAAATAACAAAAATAAACCATGACTTGAAGCTGCGGGCAAAATACCACTTTGCGGAGTCGACATGCCTTTCCTCTTATTCTGATGATTTTAACTTACTAGAACATGCAAAAGCCCAAATGGACGCCAGCCATTCTGGATAGCCAATGAAACTATGGTCGCCACCGGGTAAAATCGTTTGTTGGCAACCCGCATACCAAGCCACGGCATCTCGATAATCGAGCACTTCATCTTCAGTTTGCGCCAGCAGCCAGTAACGACTCAAATCGGTCGGCCTAGCCTCAAGCTGACAAAGCTTATCAGCAAAACCAGCATCTATAAAATGAATCTCGCCCGTTTGGTAATTTTCTTGCTCGCCCAAATACTGATTAATCAGCGTATACGGGCGCACGGCAGGATTAATCAATACCGCTCTGCCGCCAAATTGCTCCACCGCCCACGTGGCAAAGAAACCACCAAGCGAGCTACCAACCAAACAAAAATCGCCCTGTAATGGCTGCAGAAGTTCGGTCAGCATCGCCGCCGCCGCTTGTGGCTCCATCGGAATGCTAGGGCAAAGATAATGCGCCGCTAATCCTTGCTCGGCCATCCATGCGGTCGTTTCTTGCGCCTTTTGCGACAGCGGGCTCGATAAAAAGCCATGTAAATAGATCAATGTCGTCATGGAAATAATATAGTCGAGCCCGTCGTGCGCCGTGCCGCTAAATCCAAATGCGCTTGCTGCACATCAACCATTGCGTAGCTTTGACCGATTTGCGGCACAATCCATGACTTGGCCAGCGCAGCAAAATAATCTTGCGCCGTTTCAACCAATTCAGCACGATTGCGGGTGTAATGCGCCAAAGTCGGCCGCGTCAAAAATAGCGATCCTTGTTGCGCTAACAAGCCCAGATTAAAGTTTGAAACCGCCCCTGATGCATTGCCAAAACTCACCAACATGCCGCGCACCGCCAAGCAATCGAGCGAAGCGGCAAACGTCGCCTCGCCCACCCCATCGTAAACCACAGGAACACCCTCGCCAGCGGTGAGTTCGCGCACTTGCGCCACCCAATCGGGGTCGTGGTAATTGATGACATGATCGCAATAGGCGCTGGCTTGCCCCGCTTTCTCTTTTGACCCCACCGTACCAATGACCCTCACCCCCATTGCTTGCGCCCACTGGCAAGCAATTTGCCCCACGCCTCCGGCGGCGGCATGAAACAAAATCGTTTGCCCAGCTTGAACTGGAAAAGTGCGTTTTAATAGGTACTGCGCGGTCATACCGCGTAGCAAGGTTCCAGCAGCAACTGCATCAGGTATTGCCTCAGGAACCAGCACCAGCTTATCAGCAGGCATGATACGGTAGGTAGCATACGCACCCACAGCCCCGCCAGCATACGCGACGCGATCACCGACTTGTAGGTCATGAATACCGTGTCCAATTGCCTCAATCACGCCGCAGGCTTCTAGGCCTAAACCCGAAGGCATCGTCAAAGGATAGAGCCCACTGCGATGATAGGTATCGATGAAATTGACACCCATCGCCAAGTGCTTGAGCAAGACTTCACCCGCGCCTAAATCGGGTAACTTGCGAGTCACCAGCGCCATTTCCTCGACACCACCATGCTGTTTGATTTCAATCCGCTGGGTCTGCATTGCCTTCTCCAAAATCAGGTTTTCATCTTATTCCAGCATTTTGCCCGCTGCCCAATTAAATTAGCAATCCAAGAGTGTATTTCAGCGAACAGCCATTAAACCGCAGTTAAGTCCCCAAAAACAGGGAAAAATACCGCGAAAAAAAGCGGCAAACTTAGAGCTGTGTCATATAAAGAAAACCTCAGCCAAGTTATAGTCTCGTTATTGCTCACAGTTCGAGCACCTCAATAGTAGGTTTAAATTCATGCAAACATTTTTTATTGCCCCTACGCGGCTCAATGTCGGTCTTACTTCGGTCACGCTCGGTGTCGTGCGTTGCCTACAAAACCAAGGCTTGAAGGTCGGTTTTGTCAAACCCGTTGCGCAAGACCAATCGGCGTGTGAAATTGAACGCTCTACGCATTTTGCGCGACAAATTTGCCAGCTTGATGTCCCTGATGCGCTACCAGCCAACTACGCGATTGAACAAGTCTCGATTGATGAAACCGACGACCTACTCGAAGAAATCATCACGATGAGTATGTCGGCAGGTAAAGATGCCGATGTATTGGTGGTGGAAGGTCTGCATCCTGACCCGAGCAATCCATTTACCACACAACTGAATACCGAAATGGCGCTCGGCCTGCAAGCCACGGTGATTATCGTTACTGATGCGAGTGCGAAAACCGCCGCCGAAGAAATTCGCGTGACTGAGCGCCAATTTCGAAATGAAGGCGTGACCGTTGGTGGCGTGATTTTCAATAAGGCCGCCGTTGACTTTGATTTATCGGCAATGCAAGCCGAAATAGGCGAGCTAAAAATCTGGGGTGTCGTGCAATTTGATCCCAAACTACTCGCCCCACGCACCCTCGATGTCGCCATGCATTTAAATGCTGAGATCATCATCAAAGGCGAGCTAACCAAGCGCCGCGTCACAGAAACAGTGGTCGCGGCACGTGCCGTACCCGAAGTGATTCGCCGCTTGAAAGCCGGTGCGCTGATTGTCAGCTCGGGCGACCGCGACGATGTGATTTTGGCAACAGCGCTCGCCGCCAGCAATGGCGTACAACTGGCAGGCTTGGTGCTCACACACAATACCGAACTCAATGAAACCGTGCGCGCATTTACTGAAATGGCCTTCCACACCGGCATCCCAGTGCTACGCACCGAAGGTGATAGCTTTGGTACTGCCTTGGCAATTAGTACGGTACCAACCGCAGTACCGGCAGATGATAAAGACCGCATGACACGCGTAATGAATTCGGTGGCCGAACAACTCAATAGCGAAGCGCTTAAAGTCGGCGTAAACACAAAACTGGTTCATCACTTGAGCCCTCCGGCCTTCCGCTATCAACTGATTCAAAAAGCACGTAATGCCAATAAACGCATTGTGCTGCCCGAAGGCGAAGAGCCACGTACCATCAGCGCGGCAATTGCATGTGAAGAAAAAGGCATCGCCCGCTGCGTCTTGCTTGGCAAACGTGCGGTGATCGAAGGGATTGCTGCGACGCAAGGTTTGGTCATTCCAGCATCACTCGAAATTCTCGACCCAGATGACATCCGCGCTCAATACGTGCCGCCGATGGTTGAATTGCGTAAATCGAAAGGCCTAACCGAGATCCAAGCGCTACGCCAACTCGAAGACAATGTCGTGCTTGGCACAATGATGTTGGCGATTGATGAAGTCGACGGCCTCGTTTCCGGCGCAATTCACACCACGGCCAATACGATTCGCCCAGCTTTGCAATTGATCAAAACTGCACCTGGCTCATCGATTGTGTCATCGGTATTCTTCATGCTGATGCCCGAACAAGTTTTGGTCTACGGCGATTGCGCGGTCAATCCTAACCCTGATGCCGAACAACTGGCTGAAATCGCGGCGCAAAGTGCGTACTCCGCGCGTGCCTTTGGTATCGAGCCGAAAGTAGCGATGATTAGCTACTCAACGGGGCAATCAGGTACCGGCGTCGACGTAGATAAAGTGCGCAGCGCGACTGAAATCGCCAGAGCACGTCATCCGCAATTGATGATTGATGGCCCACTGCAATACGATGCGGCATCAGTACTCGAAGTCGGCCAACAAAAAGCACCGGGCAGTCTAGTGGCCGGCCAAGCGACGGTGTTTGTGTTCCCCGATTTGAATACGGGCAACACCACCTACAAAGCCGTGCAGCGCAGCGCCGATGTGGTCAGCGTGGGTCCAATGTTGCAGGGCTTGCGCAAACCTGTAAATGACTTATCACGTGGCGCTTTGGTCGACGATATTGTGTTCACGATTGCGCTGACAGCAATTCAAGCAGAGCAGATGATTGCCCAGTAGTATTGCCGGCTAAGCATTATTTATTAATGCCTACATTAAAATACCCCAGAACAATGCTGGGGTATTTTTTATTGCGGCCTATCTTGACACCATAAACTGTATTTTAGTGTTGGCAATTGCGAGTAGAGCAGCAATAGTGAAAGATGTTCTCGATCACTATAAAGATGACCGCCATGCGCAAAAGCGATTTTAGTTGCTGCATTTTCGCTGCCACGCTGATTAGCGTTCCGGCACTCGGTTGCAGTAAACCGATGAAAATGACCATCGAGCAATGGCCACCTTATATCTACACCGATGCGAAAAACCAAGCAGCAGGACTGGATATTGAAATCGCCAAGGCAATTTTCAAAGAAGCCGGCTGCATTTTAGAGATCGGCGCGGAAGTACCGCGTAAACGGCGGCAGTATATGTTTAGCAAAGGTGAAATTGATGTAATGCTCGCGGCATCAAAAACGCCAGAGCGGGAAGCATTTAGTTATTTCAGCAGCCCCTACCGAAATGAATCAGTTAGTTTATTTACTTCTCCCAAAAAACTAGAAAAATATCAATCGATCGATAGCTTCGGCTCTATCTTAAAGCAACGCATTACCTTACTCGCGCCAAATGCCGGTTGGTACGGGGACGACTACAAGAGCCATTATTTCTGGCTCAATGAAGCGAATTTATTATCGCCGTTTGAAACATTCGCCCAAGCGATCAAGATGTTTGAAGTCAATCGTGCCGAATTAGTCATGGGCGATACCGGCGCCTTGGTCTATGAGGCCAAACTGAAAAAGCTGCCACTGGCCGCCTTACCCAAATTAGTCCTTAACGATAATGTGCGACTGATGCTCAACAAAAAAAGCACCACCGAAGCCGACCTCAATGCCCTCAACGCCGCCATGGCGCGCTTAGAAAAACGCGGAGTGCTCGAAAAGATCAGAACTCAATACGGCATGGGCTTGAACGAAATGCCACGATCAACGCCAGAGCCCGCCACGAAATAATTTAGATATCTAAATTATGAATGTGCAGAGCGACGACAGGGACTAGCTGCCTGACGTTTCACACTAGACATGCGGTTTGATGACGTTCCCACCTGTTCGGTAAAAGCGCAGTTCCGATGTCTCAAAAAATGGGGTAAATTGCCGCCACCCATACTAAAAACCCAAAAGTCTTAAAGCGCCCTCAAGCGCGCCAGGTTTCGCAGACTGGTAGGCAAAATTTGTGGCGAACACATTCCTACCTTCACTCGGGCACGATAAGCCGTAAGAATACACATGCAGCCCAACCTCTGTTACGTAGTTTGACTACATACATTTCGTACAAAAACCTTTGTTTTTATATGTTTTTAATTTTTAAAATCTGTAGTAAATTCGAAAACATAACGAATAGACAAGAAAGATTCCTACATGCAAATCGATCCAGTGGTGCTGTTTTTCTTACTAGGTTTAGCCGCAGGCTGCGCTAAATCCGACCTTAAATTACCCAGCGCTTTATACGAAACGCTATCGGTGTTTTTATTACTCGCCATCGGGATTAAAGGCGGCTTGATTCTCGCCAAGCAACCCATTCTCACGATACTGCCGCAAGCAGCACTGGTACTGGTGATGGGCGCGTTGATTCCACTACTAATTTATCCATTGCTGCGGCTCAAGCTCAGCCAAGTCGATGCGGCCAGTATGGTGGCGCATTATGGCTCGGTTTCAGTGGTCACTTATGCGGTCGGCGTGGCATTTTTAGGTCGGCAAAACATTGACTACGAGTCACAAACGACGCTGTTTTTAGTGTTGCTGGAAATGCCAGCGCTGATGGTCGGCGTGGTCTTGGCGCGGTTGGGGCCAAGCGCCGCTAAATCAGGGCACGGCTGGGGCAAATTGCTGCACGAAGTCTTCCTTGGCAAGAGTATGGTGCTACTGATGGGCGGCTTGCTAATCGGCGCACTAGCGGGTCCTGAAGGAATACAACCGCTGGACAAACTGTATATTGATTTATTCAAACCGGTATTGACGCTGTTCTTGCTGGAAATGGGTTTGGTCGTTGCGGGCAAACTCGGGATTTTGCGCAAACACGGTATGCTGGTATTAGCGATTGGTATTGGCCTGCCATTGGCGTTGAGCTGGGTTGGCATTGCCTTTGGCCTGATGATGGGTTTGTCGCTCGGTGGCATCACCTTGATGGCCGTGCTAGCGGCTTCGGCCTCCTACATCGCCGCGCCTGCCGCGATGCGCATGGCGCTGCCGGAAGCCAATCCTGCGCTCTCACTCGGGGCCGCACTGGGGATAACCTTCCCGTTTAATATCTTGGTGGGCATTCCACTTTATCTGCAATTTGCGCGTTACGTCGCCTAAGGAGCTGTGATGAACTTCCCTACTCGTACTTTGCTCACCATCGTGACCGAAGCGGTGCTTGAAAATGATTTAATTGAATTATTTGAAGCCAATAAAATTCGCGGCTGGACCATCGTCGCGGCGCGCGGCAATGGTGCACACGGTGAAAAACACGGCAATTTCGATGCCAATGAGAATATTCAAATTGAATTGATTACCGACACGGCGACAGCAGAACAACTGGCTAACGTTGTGCAACAACAATTTGGCGCGAACTATGCGCTGGTGCAGTGGCTCAGTGAAGTGCGCGTTTTGCGTGGTGAAAAGTTCTAAAAAACCACCAGCACTCAATGTATCGGCCGCTAGTTATTAGTGGCCAAGCTACAGCAGCCGATACATGTACATCTTTAAGCTACCGCCTCAAACGCGGGGACCATGATTTCAGCAGGTAGGTAGGCGACTAAATGCTGGCGATAGCGAGTAATATCACTGGCGATATCGGGTTGTTTGATGACATCGTTGCAGATAAAAGTCGGCAATGCCCTCATGCCCAAAAATTCATTGGCTTTATGAAATGGCAAATACACACGATTAACACCTGCGCCACCAAAGAAATCATCGGGGGCATCAAATGCACTTTTCGGCGCATTCCAAGTGACTGATAACATATAGGTTTTGCCTTGCAGCAAACCACCAGAACCATATTTCTTATTCACATCGCTGCGGCTGCGCCCATCACTGCTGTACAAACGTCCATGCCCAGCAGTAAACACTTCATCAATATACTTTTTTAAGATCCAAGGCGCGCCCATCCACCAAGCTGGCATTTGATAAATGATGGTATCAGCCCACAAGAATTTATTTACCTCAGCCTCAATATCATACCCCTGATCTACCTCAGTTACTTTCACTGCGTGACCAGTGCTCAACAAAGTCTCGTGCGCCACATTGCTGAGCGTGTGATTCAGCTCACCATTGGAATGCCCAAACTGTTTTCCCGCATTGATAATCAAAATATTCGACACTAAAGTAGTTCCTCTGCCTAAAATCTATGCCAGCAGAGTAACAATAACCCCCATTTAATTAACTGTAATAAAGCCAACATTCAATGCAAATTGTTCATACCATCACAAGCAACGCCATGCAATTTACATAAGCCGCCTTGGATTTACTCTGCATTGAAACAAAGATGTCATATGATGAAGCTAATCTGCATCCCCATCTTGGTGCTGCCTCGCTAACCCAACCGCAACAATACAAACATGCTCAATTTAGTTCGCGCTACGGTTATATTTTTAGCGCTCTGCTGCCACACTAGCTATGCAGCATCACAAAGCATCGCTCTAGCCAATGGCGAATGGCCGCCGCTGCTAGGTGAAACTTTGCCTAGCTATGGTTATGGCAGCCAAATTGTGAGCCGAGCTTTTGCGCTCAAACAAGTGCGCGTCACTTACCATTTTTATCCTTGGAAGCGCTCGCTTGAAGAAGCCCGCACTGGGCGCGTGGCAGGCACTTTATTGTGGAGCAGTAATGCAGATCGGCAAAAAGACTTTCTGATAAGTCAGCCCGTCTATCGCAGTAAAACGATGCTGTTTTTTAATCGCAACCGCCCCATCCACTGGCAGCAACTCAGCGATTTAAAGGGCAAATACGTTGGCGTCACCAATGGCTACAGCTATGGCGAAACGTGGAATACACTCATCAGCAATCGCACCCTCTTTGCCGATCAAGCCAATACCGACGTGCAAAACTTTGCTAAATTGCTTGCCAATCGCATTGACGCGTTCCCCTGTGAAGAAATCATCGGCATGCACATTATTCGCAGTCAGCTGGGTGCTGAAGCGCTCCAACAAATCAATATCAGCCCCAAACCCGTGCATGATGAACCAATGCATTTATTAATTAGTCGCCGCCATCCGAACGCAGAGCAACTAATGCGCCACTTTAATGCGGGACTGGCGCAAATGAAACGCAACGGCGAACTCGACGCGATTCTCAAAAAAGCTTTTCAACGCTAATTACTTCAGCTCAAGCCCCCATCTTCATCAACTCGTCATCTACAGCGCCTGCTTATTGCGTACTATGGGTTTTCTTGCAGATCGGCGGAGTTTGATTCATGGCGGCAACAAATGGCGTAATGATGCAGTACTTTCATTGGTACAACCCCGCCGATGGCACGTTGTGGGATGAAGTCAGCCGCAACGCCAGCGAATTGGCGCAAGCCGGCATCACCGCGTTCTGGCTACCGCCCGCCTACAAAGGCTGCAATGGCGCAAGCGACGTGGGCTACGCCGTCTACGATATGTACGACTTAGGCGAGTTTGAACAAAAAGGCAGTGTTCGCACCAAGTACGGTAGCAAAGCCCAATACCTCGCCGCAATCCAATCGGCGCAAGCCGCTGGCCTACAGATTTACGCCGATACAGTACTGAATCACCGTATGGGCGGCGACGTCGCCGAACCCTGCCGCGCTACGCCATTTCTGCAGAATGACCGCATCAATGCCGCAGGTGAAGCGCGCGAAATCAGCGCTTACACGCAATTTAATTTCCCCGCCCGCCAAGGCAAGTACTCGACCTTTCAATGGAATCACACGCATTTTGATGCGGTCGATTACGACGCAAACAATCCCAATTCGCACGACACGATTTACCTATTGGAAGGCAAACAATTCGACGACGAAGTTGCGCTCGACGCGGGCAATTACGCCTATTTAATGGGTTGCGATTTGGATTTTCAAAATCCGGCAGTGCAAGACGAAGTCATCAACTGGGGTAAATGGACGCTCGATACCACTGGTATTGATGGCTTTCGGCTCGATGCCATCAAACACATCGCCGCGTGGTTTTTCCCAACGTGGATTGATGCGATGGAACGACACGCGGGCAAAGATTTATTCGTCGTCGGCGAATATTGGACGCCCGATTTACAAGAATTGGTCGATTACATTGACCGTCTCGGCGGGCGGATTGCCGCCTTTGACGTGCCACTGCATTACCAATTTCACATCGCCAGCCGCCAAGGCGCGGACTATAACCTGTGCCAACTCGGTTTTAATAATGTCGAGCAACGCCGCCCCGATCATGTGGTGACCTTTGTCGACAATCACGACTCTCAGCCAATGCAAGCCTTGGAATCCCCTGTTGAAGCGTGGTTTAAACCGCTGGCGTATGCGTTTATCCTGCTGCGCCAACAAGGTTATCCCTGCATTTTCTACCCCGATTATTACGGTGCCAGCTATAGCGACACCGGCAAAGACGGCCAAACCCACGAGATCACGCTAGCGAGCCATCGCTTTCTAATCGACCGTTTCCTGCATGCCCGCCAGCATTATGCCTACGGCCAGCAATGCGATTATTTCGACTTCCCCAACTGCATCGGCTGGACGCGCTTGGGTGATACCGAGCATCCCAAAGCGATGGCGGTCGTGATGAGTAATGGCCTCGCTGGTTACAAACGCATGTATGTCGGCCAAGCGAAAGCGCGCTTTAACGATCTCACTGCACATTGCCCAGAGCCCATTCACACTAACGCCGATGGCTGGGCCAGCTTTCCCTGCCCAGCAGGGTCGGTTTCAGTGTGGTTACAACATTGAGTAAATCTAAATTCCAGCATCAATTAAGGTGCATCACTATTAAATTGCGCCTAAGCTAACTCTTTAGCACCACATCAGCGAGCTGCGATGTCTTTATTTCCTCGCTTTTTCCTGCTCTATCTCTGCTGCTTATCCACAGCATGGGCTGCACCGCCCGTGCTGCACGTCGCGCAGGGCGAAACCAAAATGCCCTATGTATCGTCCGACAATCAAAGCGGCATTGAATACGATATTGTCACCCAAGCGCTCAGGCTGGCGGGCTACAAAGTTAAAATCGAATATTTACCCAATAAACGTGCGCTGCTTGAATTTCGCGATGGGCAGCTCGATGGCGTAATTAGCAATACCGGCAACTATCTTTCTGAGCCTTATATTGCCTACCAAAATATGGCGATTACATTGTGCCAAAAACAGATCCACATTGATTCAATCAAAGCCCTCGCGCCGTATCAAGTAACCGCTTTTCACAACGCCAGCCAATATTTAGGGGCTGACTTTGCCAAAATTGCCAGCAACAAAATAAACTACCGCGAGCTATCACCGCAAAAACTAATGAACCGCATGCTATTGGCGGCGCGTTTTGATGTTGCGATTAGTGATATCAACATTTTTAAGTATGAACACAAGAAAATAGATCCCCTTGGCAATCAAGCCTTATGTCCTTTTGCGATTTTCCCGCCGACCCTCTATCGTCTTGAATTCCGCGAACCCATAGTAAGAGATCGTTTTAACGTCGCGCTAAAAAATTTTTCGTGAACAAGGTCTCTACGAACAACTAGCCAAAAAATACGGCATGCCCCTTGACCAAAATCGACCTTATTTCAAACCATAAGCAGTGTGTACGGTGCAAATTTTGATTGGCGCACGTTAAAAGAATTCGTCCATACAACTGAAAATACAAACCCATTGATGTATATGGCTGTAGATATTATTTATCAATGACTACAAGCCAATACTCTAAGCACTAAATCAGACCAATCAACTCATCGTACAACAAATAAAACGCAGTCAGCGCCATTAACGTGGCCATGATGCCGTTGAAGATTTTTAGATTTCTAGGTACGAGTAAATGATGGCGTAATGCGTCACCCAGCCATGCCCATACACCGATGCAGGGTAGATTAATCAAGGCGCACAACAGTGCCAAACCTAAGGCAGCCTGCCAATGTTGTTGCCCTTGAGGCAGAAATAAAATCACCGTATTGAGCACCATCACCCAAGCTTTGGGATTGATCCACTGAAATGCGGCTGCGGCAATAAATGACATCGGCCGTGCAACTGCTTTGCCCTCCGGTGATGCTGAAAGCCAGATCTTCCATGATAGCCATAGCAAATAACTGCAGCCCAGCACCGCCAAGATCGGGCGAACACTACCCAGCATCGCCATAATCCAAGCCAAAAACAGCCCGACCAAAAACACCTGCACCGCATGACCGATGCTGATGCCGAGCATGTGCGGAATGGTGCGGCGAAAGCCAAAATTACCGCCCGATGCAGCGAGCATCAAATTATTCGGTCCCGGCGTAACCGACATGATCGAAACATAAGTAATGAAAGCAAGATTGAGCACAGGCGATCCCTTTTTGAAACAAGGCTTTGATACTAGTTGGATTGGCTCGCTGATTACAGTGGCATTATTAGCCCGGTTTGAGGGTTACAGTTTTGAACAATCTTGCGATTTGACAAAGCTGTTCTGAGTTATTCTGCGATCTGTGGCTGGCCAGTGTTAGCATGGGCCACCTTTAACGATACGCACCTCTGCCCCGCCGTCTACTCCTCGCCTTGCAAAGCGCCCATGCGCTGCGTCGGTTCGAATTGAATTCTTCGCCGCATATGCCCAAGGCCCGCTCATGCCCTCTACCCTGCCACTTGGCTATCAAGTCAAATGCCAAGCCGTTGCCGTTGTCGGCGGCGTTGATTTAGAAATTCGCTCTTTGCTGGATAAACAGCAATTTTTTGACCCGCTCGGCGAAGCAGAAGCGGCGGGCATTTCTGAATCGTGCTGGCCGCTGTTTGGCCAAGTTTGGCCGTCGGCGCAAAAGCTGGCCGATTTGATGCAGGTGTATGAACTCGGTGGACGACGGATTTTGGAAATTGGCTGCGGTTTGGCGCTGGCCAGTATGGTGATTCATCGCCGCCTTGGCGATATCACCGCCAGTGATTGCCATCCCTTGACCGAAACCTTCCTCAAAGCCAATCTCGTGCTCAATACCTTGCCCGCGCTGAAATATTGCACCGGCAATTGGGGACGGGAAAACATTAGCTTAGGCGAGTTTGATTTAATCATCGGTAGTGATGTGTTGTATGAACGCGGACACCCCGAAGTTTTGGCCGAATTTATTGATTTACATGCCGCGCCCAAGGCAGAGATCTTGATCATCGACCCCAATCGCAGCAATCGCAGCGCATTTCACAAGCAAATGGCCAGCCGTGGTTTTACAATGAGCGAAACGATGTTGACCACCCCCTTGCATGACGGCAGCGCTTATCGTGGGCGCTTATTACAATACCTGCGGTCAGCACCTCAGCAGTAAAGGGAACAAAGCGGCGGCGTTCTGGTCTAGTCTTTATTATTTGATTGAGAGCACACCATGCAAGCCGCCCAGCAACAAGCCATTTTGAGCATCGCCTTACTCGCCGCCTTTGCCGACGGCAATAACGACGAACGTGAACGCGAGCATATTCGTGGCCTAGCGCAGTCTTTGGGGCAAGATAGCGGGCTGGACTTAAGTCGCCTCTATCAAGACGTGTTATTCAAACGGATTGATCTGGCTAGCGTCTGCGCGCAGTTGACCGACCCCGCTGAGCGCCAATTTGCTTATGAAATGGCCGTGTGCGTCTGCGATGCCGATGGCAGTACCAGCGCCGCAGAAAGTGCCTTTTTGGCCGACTTAAAAGTGCGCCTTGCGCAAGCCAGCGCACCGATATCAACCTTATTCCAACGCGACGCCGATACCCTCGCCAAAGCGGGCCAAAACATCGTGCCTTTGCAATCTGCAACGCCGCTGGCGCAACAAACGCCAAGCAACGCCGCCCTCGTGAATACCGCCGAGATAGACAGCAGCATTTTGAAATCGTCGATTTTGAATGGCGCGCTCGAGCTATTGCCGCAAACTTGGGCTTCGGTGGCGATAATTCCGCTGCAGATCAAGCTGGTGTACAACATCGGGCAACGTTATGGCTACGAGCTGGATCAAGGGCATATTCGTGAGTTTATCTCGACTGTTGGCGTAGGATTGACCTCGCAATACCTAGAACAATTTGGCCGCAAATTGATGGGCGGCTTGTTTGGTAAAGTCGGTGGAAAATGGGGAAAAACCATCGGCGGCGCAGCGACCGGCATGGCGTTTTCTTTTGCCAGCACCTATGCGCTAGGCCAAGTGGCGAAACGCTATTACGCCGGCGGCCGTACGATGAGCGCCGATTTACTCAAACGAACTTTCCAAGAAACGCTGGCACCGGCTAAAGATTTGCAAACCAAATACCTACCCGAAATTCAACAGCGCGCCAGCACCCTCAATGCCACTGAAATCATGGCGCTGGTCAAAGGGAAATAATCAATAGGTATTGCTTGCTAGTTATTAAAGAATAATGCCTATCAAGCAATACCCTAGTTAAATTTGGTGATGTTCAGATTTGGTGTTGATGTTGGATTTGCGCTTTTGTCCCCTCTCCCTTGACGGGAGAGGGCTAGGGTGAGGGTGAAATGTTGAATTTAGCGTCAAAACAAGCATTGCCACCCCCATCCCAACCTTCCCCCGTCAAGGGGGAAGGAGCTACTTCAGCTCATTCTCATGCATATCAACACCAAATCTGAACATGTCCTTAAATTTCAATCTCTCGATTGCGCATTGCCGTTTTATGTCGATACATGCGCTGATCGGCCAACTGCAGCAATTCACTCACACTATCGGCCTCGGCCGGATAACTGGCGATACCGATACTGGCAGAGAGCGTCAACGATTGCGATTGCCAGATAAATGGCGGAGCTAAAGCATCCAGCAAAGCTTGTCGCAGTGCCGCGCACCGCTCGTTGTCACTCAAACCCACCACCAGAATGGCAAATTCATCACCGCCCCAACGCGCGACTAAATCTTGGCTGCGCACCGAACGGCGCAAACGTTGCGCCACTTCGACCAAGACCGCATCACCCGCTAAATGCCCGTATTGATCATTGATCGGTTTGAAATAATTCAAATCCAAATAAGCCAAGGTAAATGGGACGCCACTTTGACTTGCGAGAGTCATGCGCTGGTCAAAATTTTGCCGATTCGCGCAGCGAGTGAGGCGATCTTGCGTTGCCCAGCGATGCAGCTGATTTTTATGCCGCTGCACCGTGATACGACGCAAGCGTTCACTATGTTGCCAACGCAATGCCAATAATAAGACCAGCAGCAAAAAGGACAGCATCATCAAAGGCACCATCCCCAACCAACTGCGCCACGACAATTGCTGACGGGTACGCAATTCAAACGGCTGCGAATCAGAAGCGATAACCGAAACCATTTCGATGGTCGGTAACAATTTGGCGATCCAAAATAGTTCACCGGGCGAGGTAATCTTAAACAATTGTTTTTGCTGCGCAGTCACTGAGCCAATGTAATCCATACTGACCTGCCAACCTGGCGCAAGGTCTTGCAGCTGAGGCATCAAGCTATTGGCTTTGATCACCAAACCAGCATATAGCGGCCAACTGGCATCGGGTTTCTGACCACCTAATTGATAGACTGGGATCGTAATACCATAGGCGATTTCACCTTCAATCAAACGAAACGGCCCCGTACTCCAAGCCTTGACTTGATTGCCTGAATTTTGTAGCTGTGGGCTTAAAAAATGCACGGCATTCACATCAAGCCCGAGCACATCCTCTGCTTCTCGCGGCAAAGGTGCCATAAAAACGATAGGAAAGTGCACATCGCGCACTTTCAGTGCTGTTGTTTTACGGGTTTTTTCATAATCAAAATCATGCACCTTAAATCCACGATACCCCGCTGCGCGCATCGTGCTCTCAAGCCCAGCTACTTCGGCGTGCGTAATACGCTGCACCGTCTGCAAGCAATAAATATGTGGATTGCGACTGAGCAATAACTCAGCAAAAGGCCGAATTGATTTATCTTGAGGAAATGCTTGCCGAGATTGAAATGCAGCAAAACTTTCCAATACCGTATCGGCTTGGGCTTGCAGTTGAGCAATTTGCTGGGCAATTTGATTGTGTTTTTGCGTATGTAAAATATGCTGGTTTTGCCACCAAAATAAGCTGTAAAGACTAAAACTTAAGACCAGCTGCGCCAGCCATGCCATATAAATAAAACGCTTGGTTCTGAGTGGCTTCGCCATTTTCTTTCATATCAAGAAATTATATATATAGATAATATCAATACTTGTAATGCAAAGTAAGTAAAATGAATAGCTAGCGAATTTTCATATCTAATTCAGTAGAAATAAGAGGACATCACCGCATTTGTGAAAAGACTCACCCTGACTTTGGTACTTTTCAATAGCAAAATGGCATACGTCTGTGGTCTGATAGGCGCAATTTACTGACATCTTTAGGAAACATCATGAAACGTGCTTTACTTCCTGCTTTATTGGCTTTGAGTTTGGCGGCAACGGGCTGCTCAAATATGTCAACTACTGAAAATACGCTACTAGGTGCTTTGGGCGGCGCAGCAGCAGGCGCGGCGGTGAGTAAAGCGTCGAAAGGGCGTCACACGGGACGTGATGCGGCGATTGGTGCGGCTGCAGGTGCATTAGGTGCTTATTTATGGTCTTCCAATATGGAAAAGCAAAAACAAGCGATGGAACAAGCTACAGCAGGCACAGGAATTGAAGTCAGCCAAACCGCCAATAATGAATTGAAAATCGAAATTCCCGCTGATTTCTCTTTTGATATCGGCAAAGCCAATATCAAACCGAATATGCAGCCGGTCCTTAACCGCCTCGCTCAAACGCTCAATCAAAATCCTGTGACACAAGTTCGTATTGTTGGGCACACCGATAGCACGGGCAGCGATGCGATCAACAATCCATTATCAGTCAATCGTGCGGTAGCTACGCGTAATTACTTGGCTGGACTCGGTGTGGCGAGCCAGCGTATGAGCGTTGATGGCGTTGGCTCTTCAACTCCAATCGCAAGCAACGACAGCGTGGCAGGCCGCGCTCAAAATCGCCGTGTTGAAATTTTTGTCGCCGAGCCTGCACAAAAATAAAGCGCGTTCGGATTCAGTAAAAAGCCTCACATTCGAATGTGAGGCTTTTTTATGTCAATGCAAAATAGAAAAATTGAGACTGACTCATGATGTAGTTTGTATTGAAATCAATACGCCACACTCAACGCGCTGTTCTATATACAAGTAATCGTATTAATTTATAGTACAGCACATATTACCCGAGCATCACTGAATAACCGACATCGCCATTCAAAAATCAAAGCCCAACGCTCATTGGATTGCTTGAACTGGAAAATCAAAAATGAAACTAAACACCACTCTATTGCGCATTCGCGCTATTGGGATCACTGCGTTGCTATCTATCCTGCCTACCTCGGCTTGGGCAATGGCTGGCATGGAAGAAAAAATCGCCGATGTGATGGTGTGGATTTTGATTGTCGTGCTGCCAATTGCGGCGCTATATATCTTCTGGAAAATCCACGTGTTACCCGAAGTCTTTGCCGAAAAACACCACCATCCGCAAAAGCATGCCATTCAAATCTTATGCTTATTGTCGATTGCGGTGGGCGGTTTACTCTGGCCATTAGCATGGCTATGGGCATTTACCAAACCGGTGACTTACAAAGCGGCCTATGGCACAGATAAACACGATGATTATTTCCTCAAGCCCGATGGCGAACACGCCAATAAGCCGATGGATTTGGCGATTGTCGATGACGAATTAATATTGCTGAAAGAAAAACTCGAGGGCTTAAACAAAAAGCGCGAGCTAATTATCAGCAAACAAGCCGCAACATCTGCGTCATCAACTCAAACGCAGGAGAAGCAAAATGCTTGAGTTAATCATTGGTGGTTATGCTTTTATCGTTTGGTTACTTTGCGTCAAACTCAAAGTGATTCCATGGAATATCAAAACCCAAGTTGGTGCTGTCGCTGGTGCTATTTTTCTAGCGGCTTCGATTATTTTCACCATCAATGTGGTGACACCATCATCGAGTGATGTACGTGCAATCAATTACGTGGTGGAAGTGGTGCCGCGAGTGTCGGGTACCGTGACGCGCGTCGCTGTAGAAGGCAATCAAATGCTGAAAAAGGGCGATATTTTGCTCGAGATCGACAGCACGCCGTATCGCTTGAAAGTAAAGCAACTCGAAGCGCAAGTTGCTGATGCCACCGCATCAGCCAAAACCTTGTGGCAAGATTTAGATAGCGCAAAAAGCCAAACAACCTCAGCCCAAGCTCAGCTCGACCTGATGAAAAAACGCCTTGGCCAAGCCCAAGAGTTAGCCAAAGCAGGTGCAGGCAATCAATTTGACGTCGAAAGCTTTGCTACTGAAGTTAAAAAAGCAGAGTCGGCGGTGGCGAGCGCAAAAACGGCGGAAGCCCGAATTACCACCAAACTGGAAGGTGTTGTTGGGCCTGATATTGCCAGCGTAGCGCAAATTAAAGCGCAACTCGAAGCGGCAAAGTACGACCTCGAATCCACCGTTATTCGTGCACCAACCGATGGTTATGCTGTCAATGTCACCGTACGGCCAGGCAATTTCTTGGCTTCAATGCCTTTCCGTCCAGCAATGAGCTTTGTAGAACATGAACAGCGCATCGTTGCTTTCTTTGAACAGAATGAATTGCGCTTTATTAAACCTGGCGACAAGTCGGAAATCGCCTTTAAGACTTTACCGGGCGATATTGTGCATGCCAAAGTGGATTCGATTATCTGGGCCAATGGCCAAGGACAATCCGTACAAAGTGGCACAGTACCCAATGCGCCAATGGAACATTTGCATGCACCATTAGCACAAAAATTTGCCGTCAAACTGACCGTTGACCCAGCAGAAAAACCATTTATCCCGATGGGCGCGCGCGGCGGGGCAGCGGTCTACACCGAAAAACTCGCGCCCCTGCATTTACTGCGGATGGTGATGATTCGGATGCAATCGAAATTGAATTATCTCGTACTGAAACTGCACTAAGGAATACGAGACAATGCATCAGCAACTTCATCACATTAAACGACTGGGTATTGCCACAGGGCTTATTATTACATTGGCCTCTTGCGCCATACCTGTCGCACCAACGCGAGACGATCTTCATCAACAAGCGTTAGCTCAGATCAAGTTCCCTACCAAATGGCAACATGCCAAAAGTACTGGGGAGTTTGATGCCGCCGCCTTGGGCTTTACTTTGCCAGCCGAGCTGGTCGAATTAATTGCCGAAGCACAGCGCAACAACCCTGATTTACGCTTAGCAGCACTGCGCGTCGAACAATCACACAGCGCGGTCAAAGCGGCTGGCGCGGCACTGATGCCAATGATCGCCATCGGCGGTCAAGCCGGTGAATCGGCCATCCCCACCTCATCGATGGCGATGAATGGTTTAGCGCTGATCGCCCAGTGGGAAATTGATGTTTGGGGCAAAACCCGCAGCAGCCAAGCGGCCGCGCGCGAACAAAGCCTTGCCGCTGAACTCGACACACTGTACGCACGGCAATCGATTGCCGCAGCAGTGGTCAAAAGCTGGCTCAGTGCCACTGAAGCGACGCAGCAAATTCGCCTCGCTCAAGAGATGGTATCGCTGGCAGAACAACAGTTGGCGCTAATCAAGGTGGGGCAAAAAGTAGGCCGAAACACCCAGCAAGATGTCTTACTCAATCAATTAGCGCTTAAAAATTATCGTGGCCAGTTATTACAAAGCCAACAAGCGCTGAACGCCAGTCAACGCGCGCTTGAAATTTTAGTGGGTCGTTACCCTGCCGCCGAGATTGCTGTTGCCTCCGCCTTGCCAGCGGAGCCAAGCGCAATTCCTGCCGGCCTGCCGTCTGATTTAGCCGAACGCCGCCCTGACTTAAGAGCTGCAGAAAGCCGTTTTCGCGCAGCGTTTTACAACGTAGAAGTCGCCAAAAAAGCCTATTTACCGTCTATTTCACTGACTGCAGGGCTTGGCGTGGCCGACAATAACTTGTTTAAATTACAAAAAGACTTAAACAACCCCATTTGGGGCGTCACTGGCAAACTGCTTGCGCCGATATTTACTGCAGGTCTGATTGATGCACAAGTTGAAGTTAAAACTGCGCAACAACAAGAGACCACGGTTCAATATGCGAAAACCATGCTCAGTGCGCTGAACGAAATTGAAGGCGGCTTGTATGCTGAGCAAAAATTGGCAGAACGTTACCAATTGCTAAAAGCGCAGATGAATGACCAACAAAAATTGCTTGGCTTACAGAAAGTCCAAATCAAGGTTGGTAAAGGCGATCATTATCAACTGCATCAGCAGCAGTTAAATCTCGCTAGCTATCAAATCAATCTGCTACGCTTGCAAAATGAACGTCTCATTCAGCGCGTAAATTTGCATTTGGCCTTGGGTGGTGTTTATCCGATGTAACGATCGTTAGCACTGAACGCAATAAAAAAGCCGAGCTCATTCGGCTTTTTTTATTGCTATGACAAATGATGAATTCAAAATTAATCCAGATGAACTAAGCTAAAAATTCAACTCTAGCTAAAATTTCATCATGTTCACTTGGCTCAAAGATTGGTTCTCCCAATCTGCACCTCAACCCACGACGACATCACCCATTCCGCCGACCAGCCTGCGCAGCGGTGTGCATCACGGCTTGATGCGGCGACAATTGATTCTCGACCATCATTTGCGCGCCCATGCCTATGCACTGTCTTTACGCCATTTACCTCAGGCCACGCACGCCGAGGCACATTTGCTGCGTAATGATGATATTTTGCTCTGCGAAGTCAGTATTTTATTAGCGCAAGAACATTGCCCAAAACGACCACTTTGGTTGGAGCTCGAATGGGAAAGCCTAGCTTCTCCCCGCTTTGCCGGCATTCATACCGAGCACGCGCTGACTTTAATTGCACGCGGCCCATTACCCGCGTCCAATCCACAATTAATCCATGACTTCAAGCAGCACTGGAAATCGCATACTCTGGGATGCGATTTCAATAAAGCACTTCTAAACTTCCCGCACTTAGGTGAGCAACTCCAAGTCATTCGTATCCATATTAACGATGCGGATATCAGCCAAATCAGCAGCCTCATTCAACAAAGTCTGCATTTAGCACCGAACGCCAAAATATGGGCCGATGGGGTGCAAAATCAAGAAGCGGCCGAAGCGTGTATCGGCATGGGCGTGAACTATGTTTCAGGAGCTATTTTCAGCCAAGCACCGCAGCTTGGCGGGCAACTACCCGCCTCATTTATGCGCCTCAATCTTGCCTTGCAGCAAGCCCAAGCTGGCGCGCCTTTTGCCGACATTGCCGAAACTATTCGCGTTGACCCCGCTTTATCGACTCGACTATTACGCTACGTGAACTCCGCAGCATTTGGCCTCAATCACCCCATCCATCACTTGCTAGATGCTTTAAATTTGCTGGGTCAGCAGCGTCTATATCGCTGGCTGGCTTTATTATTTTTTAATCCCTGCTCTGCAACGCCGCTGGATGAAACACTACTCGAAGCCGCCTTAACACGAGCCCGCTTGATGGAGCAGCTTGGCGAAAAACAATTTAGCGCTGAGCAATGCGAATTACTATTTCTGACGGGCTTGTTTTCTTTACTTGATTATTTACTGCGGGTACCGCGCAGCCTATTGTTGAACGAATTGAAAATGCCAGAGCTGGTCGCGCAAACGCTCACAGGTAGTCCAACTGTACTGACACCCTATCTCAATCTGGCGATTCAAAGCGAACAGGGAGAGATGCCCAGTGCCAATGATTTAGCGCAGTGCCAATGCGACGCGGCACATTTTAATCAGCAACAACTGGAAGCAACAATGTGGGTATTGACCACATTGTCGAGCTAAGGCGCCTAAGATGCCGTGGCGACAAGGGATAGAAACTCCATACAAGAATTCCCCCACCATCAAGCTACGCTTGTATTTTGTATTGGGCTTACTGATTTTTACCGTAACGCTCTTGCTGTGGCATCACTGGGGAATGAACCGCTATTTGCGCATGGATGCAAAATCATTTACCGCCATCGCCACCGTTGAACCTGCCACAGAAGGTGCCGCCTATAGCTCCAGCGCTTTGACCTTAAAACCAGAAGGTTGGCAAATCAACTGCGAACTCATTTATTCAAAATATCCACCCTATTGCGGCTTAGACATTGTGTTGGGTAGTGAGCAGCAAGGGCTTGATTTATCTCGCTTTGATCAGGTCAAAGTTCGCTTTTTGTTTGGCAAAAATGAAGAGCACCTCAGGCTATCCATTTTTAATTACAGCGACAAATACAGCCGAGAAAACGATTATTTAAGCCATAAAGTAGAGGAAGCCATCCTACCTAGCCATACTGGATGGCAAGAGCTCAGCTTTGCACTCACGGATTTTAATATCCCATCATGGTGGATTATTCAAGAAAATGTCCCCCCCGCAGATGCCGGTAGCGAATTTGACCGCGTCATGCAAATCCGCATTGCGACGGGCTACGATGCCAAAGAGGGGCCGCAACAATTCACCGTCGCGTGGCTAGAATGGCGCGGCAAGTGGATTAGCGCAGAGTCCTTGCGCTTGTTGCTGATCTTTATGTGGCTGATTGCAGGCATGCTGTGGATATTATGGGAGTGGTCGCGAAATCTAAGTCGATTAAACCGCAGTCGACAACGGCAGCGTTGGCTGGAAAGCACCAATCAATCTTTAAAAGAATCAACCCAAGAACTCACTCATCGCGTGCGAATCGACCCGCTTACGCAGGCACTCAATCGTGAAGGTCTGGCTGAATTTCTCACCGCCCATTGCAGCAGCAGCGAACAACCAATTAGTTTGATTTTCTTAGATATTGATCACTTTAAACAAGTGAACGACCAACATGGTCATATGATCGGCGATATTGTTTTACAGCGTTTTGCCCAACAAATTCAACAACAAATTCGCCCCAGTGATTGTTTGGTACGCTGGGGAGGTGAGGAATTTTTATTGCTCAGTATGCAAACCAAATTACGCGGCGCGGCAGGATTGGCCGAGAAAATACGCCTGAGCTTGGCGCAGGTGGACTGGCCAAATGACATTCAACTGAGCTGCAGTGCTGGCGTCGCCGAAATGGTCGAACATGAAGCTTTTGCCAGCCTCGTGGCTCGAGCAGATGCCGCGCTCTACCAAGCCAAATCAGCAGGAAGAAATCGAGTCGAGTTGGCCGAGCCCCTGTCTAGTGCCGGATGTATATGACTGTAGCAATTGATAAATAATAGCTACAGTCATATACCTATCAGGCCAAGATATTCATCCCGCCATCAACATAAAAAGTACTACCGGTTAAACGAGCCGCGCCCGCTTCGCACAAGAACGCACTGGCTTCGCCGACATCATCAATATCCGGTAATTCACGCAGCGGCGCACTGCCAGTTGCATTGCTAATCAATAAATCAAACTCACGAATCCCGCTGGCAGCGCGGGTTTTAACTGGACCTGGTGAAACAGCGTGCACGCGGATTTTTTTCGGGCCGAGTTCAGTCGCCATATAACGCACCGCGCATTCCAGCGCCGCTTTTACTGGCCCCATCATGCCGTAATTGGGTACGACTTTTTCGGCGCCGTAATAACTCATCGCCAGCAAAGTGCCGCCCCGCGTCATTAATGGCTCGGCGTGATGCGCCATGCGAATAAAGGAATGGCACGACACATCCATGGCCAGCGCAAAACCAGCTGCCGAGCTATCCACCACGCGGCCATGCAAATCATCTTTTTGCGCAAACGCGATGGAATGCACACCAATATCAAGTTGCCCATATTTTTGCTTGATCGCAGCAAAAAGCTCACTCACCGACGCTTCATCTTGCACATCGCACAATTGCGTAATGCCCGGCTGTAGTTCATCAAATAGTGGTTGAATGTACTTCAGTGTTTTTTCAGTTTGATACGTCAAAATCAATTCGGCACCGCGCGCTTTCAGTGCTTTAGCCACGCCATAGGCAATCGAGCTTTCATTGGCAATCCCCATCACTAGGGCAACTTTTCCTTCGAGTGAACCCGCCATCTTGCTTCTCCTTATCAATTTTAAATAAGACAAACCCTGCTGCGTTGCAACAATCATACTCGCTCAACCATCCCCTGACATGACATTTTTACGTCGGCCAAGCTCAAGTGCGACGGCATTGAGCAGACGCAAAAAAACCAGCCACTTGGGCTGGTTTTTTCAATCCGATCTGCCAAAAAAATCATGCAATCGCTTTAATTGAAGTTGTCGGTTTTTGCTCTGCTTCGGCTCTAGGCTCAGGTTGCGGTCTTGGATTGGCTTGCGCTTGTTGCTGCGCATATTCAGCCAGAGCCGCTGCAGTTTGTCGATTTTGTACCGTTTTAAGCGTATCGAGTGCTTGATCGGTGCTCACGCCCGTATTGCTGTTGCTCGACGAAGAATCTTCATCATAACGATCTGCAGCATTGGCGGCACTAGCGGCATAGGTATCAAATTGCTGCTGCGCTTGCTTAGAAATAAACACTTGCTCAGCAACGGGCTTAACCGTTTCGCGCACTTCTTGACGCTGCTGTTGCAATTGTTTTTGCAGCTCTGCAGCCCCCACCGTAGTGTTGGTTGCACTCGTGGGCGGTGTAACGGGCACATTACTAACAGATGAAGAAGTAATCGGTGACATGATAGGTACTCCACGGGCTAACTAATGATTACAGCATACACCGATCTTTACAAAATCACAGCGTAAAAAAGACCAATGGAATCATATTCATGCGTGCATATCGAGTGTTTTTCCGATACCGATTTCGTCGTCTTGCTCAACGCTCGCTGCCATTGCCTCATATTCAAAAACGCGGGTAGCTGCCACAGGCCGCATCGGCACGAATTGCATCATCGCCATTGTTGAAATATGCGGAAAAAGGCGCTGCGTTTTGACCGCTGCTGGCTCTGCTTGCTGCGCAATCACAGCTTCTTTCGTGACTTTTCTGAGGTGGTGACCTTGTAGTTCGTATTGCGCAATCTTCGCCTGAAACTCGTTTTGACCCGCACTCCGGCGTATCGCGCTGGCGAGCGATAAGGGATTTACTTTGCGGGAAGACAAAACAACAGGGGCGGCCATACACGAACAACTCCAAGATCGATGGTCTTAGCTTAAAGAAATCACCCCACAGAAAATAGGTAAAAGTCGGCAGTTTCATGGCAATTAATGCCAAAATATCAACAACTAAAGGCCTACGCTGAGCATCGGCAGTAAGGCAATTCCCTGCTGGCATGGTAAAATGTCAGGTTACCTCGTATTGATTTCTGGATTATTCATGACCCGCCTCAAATTACTCCAAGATTTACTTGAACAACGCATCCTGATTTTGGATGGCGGCATGGGCACGATGATCCAGCAATACAAGCTCGATGAAGCGCAATACCGTGGCGAGCGCTTTGCTGATTGGCATACCGATGTGAAGGGCAATAACGATTTGCTGGTGCTCACGCAGCCGCACATCATTGCCACGATTCATCAGCAATACCTCGATGCGGGTGCTGACATTATCGAGACCAATAGTTTTAACGGCACCGCGATTGCGATGGCCGATTATGAAATGCAAAGCTTGGTGTGGGAGCTCAATTTTGCCGCCGCCAAACTGGTCAAAGACCTCTGCGTGGCGCAAACAGCCAAAACACCAGAAAAACCACGTTTCTGTGCCGGTGTTCTTGGCCCAACCAGCCGCACCTGCTCGATTTCACCCGATGTGAACGACCCGGGTTTCCGTAATGTGACGTTTGATGCGCTGGTCGAAACCTATCTTGAAGCCATCGATGGCCTCGTTAAAGGTGGCGCGGATATTCTGCTGGTTGAGACGATTTTCGATACGCTGAACGCCAAAGCCGCTGTGTTTGCGATCAAGAAATACTTTGCTGATCGCCCTGAGACCGAAGAACTGCCGATTATGATTTCCGGCACGATTACCGACCAATCAGGCCGTACACTCACTGGGCAAACCACTGAGGCATTTTTCAATTCGCTGCGCCATGCCGATCCGATCTCGTTTGGTCTGAACTGCGCGCTCGGCCCTGATCTGCTGCGCCCTTATGTCGAAGAAATGAGCCGCATCGCCGACACCTATGTGTCGGTGCACGCCAATGCAGGTCTACCCAACCCACTCGCACCAACGGGTTACGATCTTGATCCGGACATGATGGCGGTGGATATCCGCGAATGGGCCGCATCGGGCTTTGCCAATATCATCGGCGGCTGCTGTGGTACGACACCAGCGCATATCGCGGCGATGTATCAAGCGGTGAAAGATTTACCACCGCGTAAAATCCCTAAAATTGAAGCCAAATGTCGTCTTTCTGGGCTAGAACCATTCAACATCGGCGATAACGATCTCTTCGTCAATGTCGGTGAGCGTACCAACGTGACGGGTTCGAAGGCTTTTGCGCGTTTGATTTTGAATGGCGACTACACCACAGCACTCGATGTGGCGCGCCAGCAAGTGGTGAACGGTGCGCAAGTCATCGACATCAATATGGACGAAGGCATGCTCGACGCCACCAAGGCGATGACGACCTTCCTGAACCTGATCGCCGCCGAGCCAGACATTTCGCGCGTACCAATTATGATCGACTCATCGAAATGGGACGTGATCGAAGCGGGTCTGAAATGCGTGCAGGGCAAATGTATTGTTAACTCGATTTCGATGAAAGAAGGCGTCGAGCAATTCAAGTACCACGCCCGCCTGCTGAAAATGTACGGTGCGGCGGTGATTGTGATGGCGTTTGATGAAGTCGGTCAGGCCGATACCTACGCCCGCAAAGTTGAAATTTGCGAAAAATCCTACCGCATCTTGGTCGACGAAATCGGCTTTAACCCTGCCGACATTATTTTCGACCCGAACGTATTTGCCGTGGCTACCGGTATCGACGAACACGCTCGCTATGGTCTGGACTTTATCGAAGCGACTGGCTGGATTACCGACAATCTACCGCACGCCAAAGTGAGCGGCGGCGTATCAAATGTGTCGTTTAGTTTCCGTGGCAATAACAAAGTGCGCGAAGCGATCCACGCCGTATTCCTTTACCACGCGATTTCCAAAGGCATGACGATGGGTATCGTCAACGCCGGCGCACTCGAAACCTACGACCAAGTACCGGTTGTACTGCGCGATGCGATTGAATCGGTTGTACTCATGCAAACCGATGATCCATTGGCCGCCACTGAAGCACTGATTACACTGGCTGAATCGTTCAAAGGCGACGCCAACGTGGCCAAGGGTGAAGACCTGTCTTGGCGCGAATTGCCGCTGCAAGAGCGGATTACGCACTCATTGGTCAAAGGGCTAACGACCTTTATCGTTGAAGACACCGAAGAAGCGCGCTGCTCGGTTGAGCGCCCGATTCACGTCATCGAAGGCCATTTGATGAATGGCATGAACGTCGTTGGCGATCTATTTGGCGCCGGTAAAATGTTCTTGCCGCAAGTGGTCAAAGCCGCGCGCGTGATGAAAGCCGCCGTTGCGCATTTAGAGCCATTTATCGACGCCGAAAAAATCGCGCTCGGCCTGCAAGATCAGCCCGCCAAAGGCGTGATTGTGATGGCCACGGTGAAAGGCGATGTGCACGACATCGGTAAAAACATCGTCGGCGTGGTGCTGCGTTGTAATAACTATCAAGTCACCGACTTGGGCGTGATGGTGCCAGCGCAAAAAATCCTCGATACCGCGCGCGAAATCAACGCCGACATCATCGGTCTATCGGGCTTGATTACGCCAAGTCTGGAAGAAATGAGCCACGTTGCCAAAGAAATGCAGCGCCAAGGCTTTAATATTCCGCTACTGATTGGCGGCGCAACCACATCCAAAGTGCACACCGCAGTCAAAATCGATCCGCATTACCAGAACGACCAAGTGATCTACGTGGCCGACGCCAGCCGCGCGGTGGGCGTGTGCTCGAACTTGCTGAGCGATGATCTGAAACCAGCCTTTATCGCCGAAGTGAAAGCCGAATACGCCAAAGCGCGTGAGATTTTCGAGAGCAAAGATCGCACTAAATTGATCAGTCTTGCCGAAGCACGCTCGCACAAATTTGCACCAGACTGGGCAACGTATACACCGCCAGCGCCTAGCTTCCTTGGTGTGCGTGAATATACTAATTATAGCCTTGCAGAAATCGAGCCGTTTATTGACTGGACGCCGTTCTTCCAAAGTTGGGAATTGCATGGCCGCTACCCTGCGATCTTGCAAGACGAAGTGGTCGGCGAAGCCGCCAGCAGCTTGTACGCCGATGCCAAAGCGATGCTCAAAAAAATCGTCGACGAGAAATGGATCGCCGCTGCGGGCGTGATCGGTTTCTTCCCTGCTGCAAGCGTCAATCACGATGATATCGAGCTCTACGACCCAGCTACTGGCGAAGTCGCGATGACGTGGCACAACCTGCGCCAGCAATTGCCGAAACCTAAGACTGGGGATGTGAAACCGAACTGGTGCTTGGCCGACTTTATCGCGCCAAAAGAAACTGGCGTGAAAGACTACATCGGCGCCTTCGCCGTGACAGGCGGCATCGGCATCGACGCGCCAGTCAAAGCCTTTGAAGACGCCAACGACGACTACAGCGCCATCTTGCTCAAATCACTGGCTGATCGCTTTGCCGAAGCCTTCGCCGAACACATGCACCACCGCGTTCGTACCGAATTGTGGGGTTATGCCAAAGATGAAGCATTGAGCAACGACGAGCTAGTCGACGAGAAATACGTCGGCGTGCGCCCAGCCCCCGGCTACCCAGCCTGCCCAGACCACACGCCGAAAGTCGATCTATTCAAAGTGCTGAACGCACCAAATATCGGCATGACGCTGACCGAAGGCTATGCAATGCTGCCGACCGCAGCGGTAAGTGGTTTCTACTTCAGCCACCCAGAGTCGCGCTATTTTGGCGTGGGGAAAGTGACGTTGGATCAGGTGGAAGATTACGCGGCGCGGCGTGGCGTGAGCTTGGCTCAGGCGGAAAGAGATTTGGCACCGAATTTGGGGTATGTGGCGTGAAGTCTTGATGGGTTTGGGTTGTAGGGAGATACGTCGATGGATGAAAAAGCCCCGCAGATGCGGGGCTTTTTCATGGGCATTTAGCGAGAGCTTTTTATGAAATAAGTCAAATTTTCTGATGTTTATTTATCAAGGTTTCTCAGAAAATCAGGGAGGAATTGGATGTATTTTTTATTGAGAAGTGTGTCTCCGAAGTATTCAACAAGAGCAACAGAGATTTTTCTTGATAACGATAAAGTGAGTAGCCAGAGCACTAGTATAGGGGAAAGCTGAGGTAGTAAAAAGATCATGGGTGAGTTGATTTTTAAACTATATGAGTTTTTCATTTCTTCAAATAGCTTATTTAACTGCGTGCTATCTTGATCGCTTAAATTCACTGATGTTGTCTTTAATTGATGTTGTAGGGCATCTAAGTCTTCTTTGCTTACATTGTTTTCTTTTTTTAATATAGTGGTCAACGTTTCATTAAGATTCTTGCAGTCTGTTTTTGCGTTGCTGCTGTCTGTTAAGTGTTTTTCAGTACATTTATTTTTAATAAATGTACTGAATGCGTGTCTGGGTTTTTCAGTTGCGTAATAATTATTCTCGTCAAATGAGTATCCAATGTTGTAAAAAATCCCAACGTAGCTGATTAGTGCTATTCCTGAAAGGATCTCGGCTTGTAATTTGAATCTTTTCTTCTTTTTGTCTAGTGCCTGAGAGCATTGTTGTGAGGATAAATTGATATAATTAGCTATTGTGCTAAGGTAAAATGTTGCTAGCACTAATAGTACGGCCACAAGAAAGCTGAAACTTGCTTTGCCCTTTTCAAAGGAGCCATAGAAAAAATAGACTGAGCCTAAGAATAATGCGATGAATATAATTAATTTTGAGATTAAAGGTAGGGGTGATTTTTTCGTCAAATATTCATTTGGCGTCAGGCCCCGTTGATTATATAAATTCTTTAATATTTTCATAAACATTGGTCTTTGTTCTTTGATTCGAGTCTTCGTTGATCGCGATTTGCTTTATATTTCTGCTTGCATATTGCTATTTTTATAATCAACACCTTTTAAATTTACCAGTGTCTCGTAGCTAATGTTTGATAGCTCTTCTAGTACCTCGTCTATTTTATTTGACTCTTCAACTAACTCAGACTCACTAAGCTCTACAATTCCGACGCCATGAACTATCTTGTTTCTGAATCTTTGGGCATTAGTTATAGACTCCATTGTTTCCTTGGGAATTACTTTTTTGTTGGCGTACAGATACCTGCATTGCATTAATATGTTGGAATGATTAGTCTTGTGTTTTTCAAAAATATCATTCTCATTAGAAGATAGTATGCAAGCGGTGTATACTATGCTTTGAAGCTTGTTATACTTTGTTATGAATTCAGCTACATTACTATTTGCAGTGCCGCTCAGATTTTCTGCTAACTCCTCTCTGTCTGCATCTTCAATGTGGAGGTCCCCGATTGAGTCAAGTGCAGATTGAATCTTTTCACATAAATCTTTGCTTATTTGCTGCAAATCATCGAGCTCACTCTTTGTAATTCCTTTACAGTGCGCGATCTTACACCTGTAGTCATACAGCCTCTCCCATTTTGTTTTCAAATATTCAGAATCGCAATTGACTTTTATCGAGAAATACCTTTCCCAATTTGTGAATGGGATATATTGCTTCAGGTCTTTCACTGAAATTGTTTCATTCTCTTCTTTTTCTTTTATTGACTCTATAAATCTCAATGAGTCTGCCTTACTGTATTTCTTAAAAAGGAAGTTTGATAACTGAATAAAATCTACTTCTTGAAGAAAATTCGTCTTCTCTTTTTTTCCTTCGGAGCGAACCGAGTCAAGCACTTCTTTAGGTGTTGCATTGTCACTCCAGTCGTACCCAATGCTAATTGCCATGAATTTGGCTATTAGCTTCCTCATTAAGTTTTCTGTCTTATATATTGTTGGATATCCTTGAATGCAATATTCTTCACCAATGCCATCATGCAAGATGATGATTTGCCTTCCACTCGATCTTGTGCATATAGTTCTTATTTCTCGTGCTAGTTGTTTGTATTTTTCATGGTTTTCGTTTTTAGAATCCTCTAAAATAAGGTCATAATAAATAGATGAGTCTGTTAAAGTGCCCTGTGCCAACTGATAACTAAACTCACATTCCTTATATACAATAACATCCCCATTCTTGAAGCTGATTTCAGCATGGCTAGAAATTAGGCTTTTAAATTTTTTCACAGTTGTACAAAAAGAGTCTTTTGCTTCAAAAGTAATTAGATATTCACTTTTCATATTAATAGCCTGCAGGGCGGGTGGTGACCCGCGCTGATCTGTCCATCGATATGGCTGAATCGTTGCTTGATCAGCCACCCCTTAATTAACGTCTAGCTTACCATACCTGAATGTCTGGTTACGCCTTCTGCTAAATCATCCTACGCTAAATCATCCTTTTTGGATTTTGCGTGAGGTGTTGAATTGGATTGGCGGGTTATCCCCCAAGGGGACTTGCTTCGAGGCGCGCCAACGGCTAACCCGCCCTACAATCAATGTATTTGATTGCAGCTATTTATCTACAATGCTTAGCTGGCAATACATCGACTTTATTGCAAACATCGTTGAGCTGCGCGAGATCCCTTGTGTCGCGCCGAGTGAGGAACAAGCGGGGCGGGGTTTTTGGGGGCAATGTTTGAGGCCGTAGGCCGAGTTTTGGCCCCAACCGCCTCGATTGTCCGCAGCGAGGGAACGGGCGTAGCCCGCGCAGATACTAGGGTCGCCTTTCTTTGGCCCACCTTTCTTTGGCGAAGCAAAGATAAGGTGGGTGCCGCGCGGCATTAGCGCGACTCAGCGTTGAAAAATCACAGCCATGTAGGGCGGGTTAGTTTTATCAACCCGCGCTGATCGCTATTTGTGATGTTGGCATTATATTGGCGGGTTACGCCTTCGGCTAACCCGCCCTACGAATCAACGTATTTGATTGTAGGCATCTATCTACAAGGCCTAGATGGCAATACATCGACTTTATTGCAAGCCTCGTTGAGCTGCGCGAGATCCCTTGTGTCGCGCCGAGCGAGGAACAAGCGGCAAGGGGCTTTCGGCGGGTTCTGTTTTGTTAAAACCCGCCGCCTTGCCGATTGTCCGCAGCGAGGGAATCCGACGAAGTCGGACGCAGATGCAGCCATGTAGGGCGGGTTAGTTTTATCAACCCGCGCTGATCGCTATTTGTGATGTTGGCATTATATTGGCGGGTTACGCCTTCGGCTAACCCGCCCTACGAATCAACGTATTTGATTGTAGGCATCTATCTACAAGGCCTAGATGGCAATACATCGACTTTATTGCAAGCCTCGTTGAGCTGCGCGAGATCCCTTGTGTCGCGCCGAGCGAGGAACAAGCGGCAAGGGGCTTTCGGCGGGTTCTGTTTTGTTAAAACCCGCCGCCTTGCCGATTGTCCGCAGCGAGGGAATCCGACGAAGTCGGACGCAGATGCAGGGCGGCCTTCTTTTGCTTACTTTTCTTGGCCGTTCAAGAAAAGTCAGTGCCGCGCGGCATTAGCGCGACTCAGCGTTGAAAAATCACAGCAGATTGAATCAAACCAAAATACGAAATCCGGTGCAATTCGCGCAACTGTTGACACCCTACGATACTGATGTATTTGATTGCAGCCTTTTACTAATGATGCCTAGCAGATAATACATCGACTTAATAACAATCCTCGTTGAGCAGCACGAGCTTCCTTGTGCCGCGCGGCATCAGCGCGACTCACGTCAAAAGATCACCACTCATTCAGCCACAACAAAAAAGCCTCGCAAACGCGAGGCTTTTTACTTATCACTAACGCCGCGCTATTCACGCAACACTCAAGCCCGTTCGTTCGCCAACTCGCCTTCGGGTTCAAAGCCTTCGGATGCAGTTTCAGCGGCCATGCATGCGGCAGCGGTAAAGAGCACGTCGGTTGAGCTATTGAGCGCCGTTTCCGCCGAATCTTGCACCACGCCGATGATAAAGCCGACTGCCACCACTTGCATCGCCAAATCGGCATTCAGACCAAACAAGCTGCACGCCAATGGAATCAGCAACAGCGAGCCGCCCGCCACACCCGAAGCGCCACACGCGCCAATCGCCGAGATCACGCTGAGCAATAGCGCCGTTGGCAGATCAACTTGAATGCCCAAGGTATGTACTGCCGCTAACGTGAGCACGGTAATCGTAATTGCCGCGCCCGCCATATTGATGGTTGCGCCCAATGGGATCGACACTGAATAGGTGTCTTCATCCAAGCCCAACTTTTTGCACAAAGCCAAGTTCACGGGGATATTCGCGGCTGAGCTGCGGGTAAAGAAGGCCGTCAGCGCGCTTTCGCGCAAGCACATGAATACCAGCGGAAATGGATTGCGACGAATGACCAAAAAGACGATCAATGGATTGACCACCAGCGCCATAAACACCATCGCGCCGACCAGCACCAGCAGCAGATGCGTATAGCCGAGTAGCGATGACAGCCCTGTGGTCGCCACTGCTTCGGCGACCAAACCAAACACACCAAATGGCGCGAAGCGAATCACCATTTGCACCACTTTGCTCACTGCGCCCGCCATATCATCCAGCGCTTGTTTGGTGCTGGCGCTCGCTCGTTGCAAAGCCAAACCCAGCGCGACGGCCCACGCCAAAATGCCGATGTAATTGCCGCTCGATAGCGCTTTGACTGGGTTCTCGAAAATCTGGAACAGCAGCGTGCGCAAGACTTCGGTAATTCCACCCGGTGGCGTCGTGCCATTGGCTGGCGCAACCAGCGTTAACATCGACGGGAACATAAAGCTCGCCACCACGCCAATCAACGCAGCACTGAAAGTACCGATCAAATACAGAAAAATCACGCCACGCATCTGCGTTTGCGCGCCCTCTTTTTTGCTCGCAATCGCGTGCATCACCAGCAGAAACACCAAAATCGGTGCGACCGCCTTCAAGGCGCTCACAAAAATGGCCCCTAACAGCGCCGCTTGCTGGCCCGCCGCTGGAAAAAAGAAAGCCAGCGCAATGCCGGCTGCCATACCAAACAAAATTTGCAGCACAATATTGCCCTGCAAAAGCTTATTCATCATCATCTTAAACATCAGTCCAACCCCCTATACTGCTTTGTTTTAACACGCCAAATCGCACTGGCGCGCATGGATGGACGTATCAGACCATGCTAGAGAGATTGTAAGAATTAGGGCTTGCACCAATGAAGGGGTTTAATTTGCGCCAACGCAAATAAGACAAGGGCATGCTTTCAAGTATCGTCACACCGCTGCAAATAACTACAGACACTGATAATCATCAAGATAGGGTCTGAGTAAAGCAAATACATCGGCTTTGTTCAGACTTGGTGTTGATATGTTTGAAAATAAACTGAATTCGCCCCTTCCCCCGTCAAGGGGGAGGGGATGCCACGATTCTTTAAACGCTATCAAAACCTAATCTGAATATTACCCAATACATCTTAAGTATAGACCTACAAGCATTATCAATTAAAGCCCTCAAGGCTATACACCATCAAGAAACAATCAGATCAATACTCAATTACAAACGGAACCGCTTCACCACACTATGCAATGAGCCGGCCATTTGATTTAAGCCATTCAAGGTCTGACGAGTTTGCTGCAAGGTGTGATCGGTGTGATTCACCTGCTGACTGATGCGCTCGGATACCTGAGCAATTTGCTCGGTAGCCAGCGATTGCTCGCGAGTGGCTGACGAAATTTCGTTGATTTGCGTGAGCACGCCCTGCATTTCACCCTGCATGGTGGCAATACGCGTATTCACAGCATCAATCGTCTGCCGGCTTAATTCGGCGCCGCTGGCGGTGGCGGTGGTGCGCTCGACGGCGCGGGCGGTTTCTTCGCAGATGTGACTCAATAGCGATTCAATTTCAATCGTGGCGCGGCCCGTGCGCTCGGCCAAGCTACGCACTTCATCGGCTACAACGGCAAAACCACGACCTTGCTCACCTGCGCGAGCGGCCTCGATGGCTGCGTTCAGCGCCAATAGATTGGTTTGATTCGCGATGTCTTTAATTACATGGGTGATGCTATTAATTTGTTTCGATTGGCTATCGAGCTGGCTAATCGAATCAGCCAGCGCATGCAGCGTCGTGCCCATCGTGGCGGCATGCAACTTCATCTCGCCCATGGATTGAGCGCTGCTGCGTGCGCCAGTATCGGCGTGACTGATGGCGTGCTCGACTTGATGGGTGCTATCGGCAATATGCGCGATACTGACGGTGACTTCTTCAATCGTCGCGGCGGTTTCTGAAACCAAGTCCGCTTGCGAACGAGATTCAGTGGCCAATTGATCGACCACTTGTTCAATGTTTTGCACGCCTTGCTTCAGGTGATTGGTTTCAGTCTCAACGGTCTTCATCAGTCGGTGCAGCTCACCGATAAATTGATTGAATGCGCCGGCAATCTGACCGGTTTCATCTTGGCGACGGTCATCGAGTCGGATGGTCAGGTCGGCTTCACCGCTATTAAGCTGTCGCATCGCCGCGAGCAAGTCTTCTAAGGGGCGGGTTACCAAATTGCTGAGCCAAAACGACACGATCACCGAGAGCAAAATCAGAAGCAAACCAGTGCCTGCTTCCTTGAGCAATAAGTGACGCAGCGTGCTGTCTACCACGGCGAGATCCGCATCGGCCACCGCGACAATCGTGTTGCCATTGGCAGTACGAAATGGCATATAAATCGAGCGGAAATTACCAAAGCCACTGCTGTATTCGGCCCAAGTGCGTTTGTTCTCGCGCAATGCCGTCAGCAAGGCTTCATTCGGATTTTCGTACACTTTGAGGTATTGCTCTAGCTTCGGATCTTTTTCTTCATCCGCCGAAAGCGAAGACAACACATAGTGCGGCTTATTGTCTTTGATCACAAAGCTGTAAACAAATGGCAGGCCAAGTGATTCGGCAAACCGGGTTAGTTTGACGCTCAAAGCGCGCATCTGCGTCAAATCTGCGCTCTCGCGCGGCACCAGATCATTGTGTAACTCGTCGGGAATCATAAAACGATAACCGTTGGCCGCCGAAATCAGCTGATCGTCGATGGCCTTCATCGCGATAGCTCGCGTCTCAAAGTAGCTAAAAATACAGAACGTGACCACCGCAAGCGAGGTCAATAGGATTAAAACTAGCCGGATTTTGGCCTTGAGCGTTTTCATGTTGATACCAGGTAGACAGTTTGATGAATCTGAGAAAAATACAATAGGCACGCTGGCCCAAGTCATAGTACCGCTTTAGTTGACCCCACCTGCGCAGATGACAAAAGCGTTGACTCGCCAAATTGAGTAGGTTCAGCCGTCATTCCCGTATCAGAGCATGCTAATCAAATTGCAAGAACTAGGGTTAGCACCAATGTGCGCGCATTTTTTGCGTCTGCACAAATAATACGCCCACATAAAATGCGCAGATTAATCCACTTTTGCGTTTCTCTCCCTGATGCGTAATTTCTTTACAAGCTCTCGACCAAATACCCGACTAGGCAAGCTAAAACTTACTCTATATGTATAAAAAACAGTATTAACTCATCTTCATGTCCATTTCACACGAATACCATTTGGGCAAAACCATCTCGATGGTTACAATAGTGACAACCATTCTCATTGACATACTTATGCGAAATTTAAGTGCCAGCCTCTTGCTGGATGTATTGGGGCAGCAGCGTTTTGGGGTGGAATATCAGCCTTTAGTCGACACGGTAACTGGCGAAATTACCGCCTATGAAGCACTGGCGCGTTTTTACGATCGTAGTGGTACCACGCTACGAACAGACCATGTTTTTGACGCCTTACACGATAGCCCACTGACCTTGTTTCAGGTGGAGCATCAGATGAAGCAGCTGCAAATTGAGCGCGCGCCAAGTGGTACTTTATTTCTGAATTTGGATCCCGATGCCTATTCAGTGGCTGAAGAAGCCGAAGCGAGCCACCCCTTGCTGGAGTTGATCTGCCAACGGCCCAATGTGGTGCTGGAAATCATTGAGAATAGTGATTTGTCGGATGCCAAACAAAGCGCTCGGATGGCCGAGGCATTTTCGCAGCGGCAAGTGCAATTGGCACTCGATGATATTGGCGCGCCGCATTCTATGCTGTCGCTACCACTGATGATTCAAGTCGATTGCCTCAAGTTTGACCGCAATTGGTTTGCTCGACTCGATTGCCCAATGTATCAAGCCGCCTTGGTGAGCCTGATTCGCTATGCACGTGAAACAGGGAAACAAACGGTGATTGAGGGGGTTGAAACGATGGCGCACCTCGAAAAAGCGCGCGCCTTGGGCGTGGATTTGGTACAAGGCTTTTTATATCGACCGCAGTTTATTACACAGCAAGCTTAACTGCATAGTTTAGTGTATTGCCTTGAACACCTTGATTTTCGCCTCATTCCATCATCCATCTAGAGCGAGTTGGGATAGGCAATCCCGCGTAAATTACGACTTGTGAGTGCAGAATCAGACCAAAACCGCAGGCTGCCGATGCTTAACCTCACTGCGCAGAGCGGCAATTTCTCGCATGCCAATCACGTGAAAACCTTCGCGCGCGATAAGGTCGCGCAAGCCTTGGCTGGCAAAAAGCCGATAATCCGCCACACGCGTTTGCCAGTCGGGCGCGATGGCGCGTAGTTCTGGCGTATCGTGGGCTGGATGGCCGATCAAGCTATACACACCGGGGGCGGCAAAATAGTATTTCAGTACATGATCGGCCCAGAGCAAGCGCTCTTCGTTAGTCAAATACTGGCCAAATGGCAGCACGGCCCAGGCATCGATCGGATTAATTTGCTGCTGCGCGGCAGCAATTTGCGCCGAAGTCTGCTCGCACAGCGCGAGCGGCATTTTACTGTCTTCTGCTAGCGTACTCGGGTCGCGGTAGTGGGGAGTGAGTACGGGGAGCTTGGCTTCTTGGCTTAGGCGCAATACATGCTTGAAAATGTCCGGATGCAGTGCCGTCATCATGTGCGTATCCAGATGCGTAAGCTCGAGCCCCAATTGCTGCGCGCGATGAAGCTGGGCTGCTAGCTCCTCATACACCAGATCGAGCCGCGCATTTTGATACGTATCGACGGCGAGCGGATAGAAATAGCCGATGTGATCACTTAAACCCGCCAGATTGCCCCGGCCGGTAATGGGCCCCCAGCGGTAATGGCTGCGCCATTCGCAATTGAGCGTTAGATGCAGACCCATATCGGCGCTATCGCCCGCTTCCTGCGCGGCCTGAACTGCCGCAGGAAACCACGGACAAGGCGCCATCGCCGAGGCCGAACTCATATTGCTCACACCATGCAGCTCGCGCCACGCGCTGACAGTGGCTTCGCACATCCCGATGTCGTCGGCGTGAACGATGAGAATTCGGTCGGTGGCGCTAAAGCCAAGCCGTTCTTGTAGGGTCATTCTGGGCACCTGCCGCGTAAGATCAGCAAAATTATGCCATGCGCCCTCAGGCTGAGGTGACTTATCCACAGCGAACAAGCGATTAGCGACTTATTCCCCACAGCGCTTGCTGCGGGGCTCCCTTGAAAGCAACGCCACCAAATTATATTCATAGGTATCTGACGCTAGGCATTGCTGAACAATGCCTAGCAGCCAATACATTGAATTAATTCCGACTTGGGCTAATCGTGAAAATTCGAGAAATAGGCGCGCTGCTTTGTGGGCCAAACCAGCGGTTGAAAATCGCCAATGCTTCGCCGCTTTTTTCCATGTCGACCAGCGCATTATTGATTGCGGCTTGCAAGGCTTTTTCGCCCAATGGGATGCCCACCGCGTAAATTTCTAGCGCCAATGAAAAGTCGCTGAGCGCATAACGGCTGCGCTGCGCTGCGGGCATTTTATTGAGCGCCAAGGCCAATACCGGCGCATCGTCGACCACACCATCAACGATTTCAGCATTCAGCGCTTTGATCATTTCTGGTACATCATCAAACTCAGCGAGCTTGGTTTTGGGGAAATTTTGTCGCAGTAATTTGGCGCCCGTCGATGCTGTCGCTGCGGATAAATATGCGCCAGCTAAGTCTTTCTCACTATTAAAACGCCCTTTTTTCGCCAAAATACGCGTATCGGTAACGAAATACCCCACGCTGAAATCGATTTCTTTATCACGCTCAGGCGTGCGCGAGAGTACGGCAACGACGATATCGACTTTGTGTTGCTTCAGCCACGGCAAGCGATCATTCGATTCCAATGTTTTGAATACTGGTTTTACATTCAGGCGCTTGGCAATGCCCTGTGCAAATTCGATGTCGTAGCCTTTCAGCACGCGCGTTTGTGGATCAAGAATCGAAAATGGCGGCGATGAATCACGCACGCCGATGGTGATCGTGCCATTACGCTGAATGGTGTCGAGTGAGTTTGCAAAGGTCATCGCGCTGGCGAGCAGCAAAGTAGCGGTCAAAAGAGTACGAAGCATGTTTATGCCTTTGGTTAGGGGGTCGGTTTAATGTGGCGCAGCGTTCAGGCTACATCGTTCTTCCGCCGCTTGCCCTGTACTGAAGTTGAGGCAGTTTAGGTGAATTTATGACGTTCGCTAGCTAGGGAAAGCAGCTAAAGTTAATTCCTAGCTTGGCTCCAGCCGCAGCAGTGCGCCATCGGCTTCGTCGGTCAGCAGGTAAAGCAAACCATCGGGCCCGACCCGAACGTCGCGAATGCGACCAAACTGGTTTTTGAGCAAACGCTCTTCATGCACCACGCGATCACTATCAAGCTCTAGCCGAACCAGCATTTGATATTTGAGCGCGCCAACAAACAGATTGCCCTGCCACTGCGGAAATGGCTTGCCTTGATAAAACGCCAATCCCGACGGCGCAATCGACGGCGTCCATTGATAAATCGGCTGGACCATGCCCGCTTTGGCGCTGCCTTCGCCAATTTGGGTGCCGATGCCGTAATTCACGCCGTAGGTAATCACGGGCCAACCATAGTTGCGGCCAGCGCGAACAATATTCAGTTCATCGCCGCCTTGTGGCCCATGCTCAGTCGCCCACAACTCACCACTGACAGGGTTTATTGCTGCACCCTGCATATTGCGATGCCCGTAGCTATATACCTCTGGACGAGCTTCATTATTTTTGCGAAATGGATTATCAGCAGGAAAGCGACCATCATCGTGCAGGCGAACGGCCTTGCCGGCCAAATCAGTCAGTTGCTGCGCACGATCTTTGTCGCCACGATCGCCCTGCGTAATCAGCAGCATACCGCTGCGATCAAACACCAAGCGCGAGCCAAAATGAACGCCAGCCCCGCTACCCGGGCGTTGCCGGTAAATTTGTTGAATGTTTTCTAAACGATGGCCTTTTGCGTCGCTCACCCATTGCCCACGCGCCACTTGCGTGGATGCACCACGCCCTTCTTGACCTGCGTAGGAAAAATACACCCAACGATTTTGGACAAAATTCGGATGCAAAGCCACGTCGAGTAAACCACCCTGACCGCTAGCGACCACAGCAGGCAAGCCCGCCACAGCGCGCGGATCTAGCTCGCCCTTGGCTGAAATCAGGCGCAAGCGCCCTTCGCGCTCAGTCACCAACATTCGACCATCAGGCAAAAAGGCCAAAGCCCACGGATGCGCCAGCCCGCGCGTCAATGTTTGCACCCGAAAATCATGCCGCTCCGAGCGAATCACTTCATCCGCTGCCTGCACGGGCGTCAGCACAAGCAATAGACCACAGACCGTATGGATATAGATTCGCGACATGGTTTTACTCCGTGATCATTCAAGTTCATCCTTAGATATATAAACATAGTCATGAAAATGATGCATTCAGCTGCAGATTACTTTGCCGTGTGGCTTAGTCGTGCATCTGCCGAATCGGCGAGCTCGGTCTCTCAAATTGCTGCCGCTAATCAGTTCAACGCTGATGGCGTGGCAAGCCGCCCTCTGCTTTCAATGAATACGACCGATAAACTCAGTATGCTTTGCATGCAAGCCAACTTTGAACTGCATGCATTCACCACTGAGGTGCATCATGCGGATTGTCGAATCAGATCTAGCCTTATCAGCGCAGCGTAGTTTTCAGCGTGAGCAAACCGAGCGCATGTCCGTCCGTTATGAAGCACCGCGCCCCGTTCCGAGCAATGTTGACGACTCAGTGAGCATTTCGAGTGCCGCGCGGATGATTGAAGAGCAAGAAGAAGCGGTTAATAACGACCCACGCCTTCGAATGATCAAAAGCCTGCTTGAGGCGATGCTGGGTAGAGAAATAACATTAGGGCATCAAGCCAAAGACACAACAGAATATAGCTCACCGAGTAATACCCCCGCCCCTCTCGAAGATGGATTTGAAATTCAATATCACGCCAGCGAACACGAAAGCGAGCAAACCCAGTTTCAAGCAACGGGCGTGATTAAAACGGCTGATGGCCGTGAGATTAGCTTTACCAGCGAGCTCAAATTGAGCCGCAGTTTTAGCCAAAGCATAGACATCAATATCGCCACCGGCAGCGCTGCGCGGCCCAAGAAAGACCCGCTGGTGCTCAATTACGATGCCCCCGTTGCAACGCTCTCAGATAAAACTTTCCAATTTGATATCGATGCCGATGGCAATAAAGAAAACTTGCATATGCTCAACCGTGGTAGCGCTTATTTGGCGCTAGATCGCAATCGCGATGGCAAAATCAATAATGGGACTGAATTATTTGGTGCCCAAAGTGGCAATGGCTTTGCCGACTTGGCGCAATACGATGGCGACCGCAATGGTTGGATCGATGAGGGGGATGCCGTTTATGCCGACCTCAAGCTGTGGCTCAAAGACGCCAGCGGCCAAGACCAGTTGCTTAGCATCAGTCAGCTGAGCATCGGCGCGATTTCGTTAAGCTATGCCCGTGGCGACTTTGATTTGAATAATCAGCAAAATCAAAATTACGGGCAAATTCGCAGCTCTGGCGTCTATCTAAATGAGAACGGCCAAGTTGGCACGCTGCAGCAAGTCGATCTCAGCGTCTAAGCGTCTCCAACCCTCGCGCCCAAGCTGCACGATTGTGGCAAATCAACAAGCCAACAAATGATAATGATTTTCAATTGTATTTATTGCAAAATAGGCTTAAATTGAATCTCAAATCATCCAACCGCAATAGGAGCGTCACGATGACATATTCTCCGCTTTGGGCTGGCGCGCTCAGCTTGGTGCTCATTCACGCAGAAACCGGCTGTCAGCATGCCGCGCAACAAGCCGCCAAATTATTAGCCCACTTAGCCGATGAAGAAGGAATGGAATCTGAAACCCGCGCGCTGTGCGAGCGCGCCAGTGAGCGGCTGCGTAATCAGCCAATCATCGCGCAGCACCATGTTTAACTGAAACGACCAGCTGAATGAAATCGGCTTATTGTGGATACAGCAATGGCGCTGCGATGGCTTGAACGCGCAACACATCGCGCATGCGGCGATCATCTTTGTTTTGTTGATTGAGGTTTTCCAGCTCACGCTGCAAACGGCGACGGTCTTTGTCATTGCCAGCGGCTTTGATTTTTTCTTGCAATTTATCGCGCTGAATGGCGTATTGGCTAATGCGCAATTCGGTTTGCTCTAAATTGCATTGCACCGTATAGCGCTCAAATCCGCGCTGGTAAGCACTTTGAAATGCCGCTTGCGTCGCGGCGGGGCAAACATTCGCGACCGGCGTACCGCGCAGGCCCACTTGATAGCCATTCGATGCGGTGCAATAACTACGCAGCCCTTCACTGCGGCCACTATTGTATAAATTCAGATCGGGTTTTACTTTTTGCTTGCGGCAAGACTCTGCGTGATCCGCTGCGCGTGACTCATAGCCATTTTGCCCATCACGCAAGCCAATACTGTACCAGTCGCCAGTGCGGCATTCACTTTCACTCAGCGTAGAACAAGCGCTCATCAGCAAAACGAGGGATAGGGCAATCAGGATACGCATTACTAACTCTTTGTCATATTGAATGGCGGCATTCTAATGACGAGTCAGTGGCAAATCTGGTGAAAAGTAACAGCAAACAGCCGCACTATTCACACCGCATAATTGACGATTTACGCTTCTCTCTCGGCGGGATGGACTGAATAAAAAACCGCTCAACCTCACTGAAGAAGTCGAGCGGCTTTGCTTATTAGTAATATCAGCGATTTACCAGTGGCCGCCTAAGTATTGCATCACCAAACTTGAGCCTGCGACCATAATCCAAACCAACAAACCCAAGGCAACGGGACGCCAGCCGGTGTTTTTCATTTTGCCTAAGTCGGTCGACAAACCAATCGCAGTCAACGCAGCGGTGATCATGATGGTCGAAATACTGTGCGCGGTACTGGTGAGCATTTCTGGTAAGTAACCGTTAAAAATCGACGCGGCCAAAAACCACACGATAAACCACGGTACCGCATGTGCAATGCTAGCGCGCTGAACTTGGCCATCTTCTGCCGCATTGCGTTTCATAAAGACAAAACTCAAAATCAATGTAACGGGAATAATCAGCATCGCACGGCTGAGCTTCACAATGGTGGCGTGGTCCCCGGCCGCTTGGCTCCAAGAATACGCCGCAGCCACTACCGATGAAGTATCGTTAATCGCCGTTCCTGCCCACAGGCCAAAGCCCGCATCCGACATCCCCAGCCATTGCCCGATCGGTGGAAAGATCAGCACCGCAACAATATTAAATAAGAAAATCGTCGACAAAGAAAACGCCGTTTCATGATCATCGGGTTTAATTACGGGCGTCATCGCGGCAATGGCCGAGCCACCACAGATGGCCGTACCGCCACCAATCAATACACACAATTTGGTCGGAATTTTGAGCAATTTGCCAAAGGCAAAAGCGCTAACAAAGGCAATCGACAAGGTCACCAGCGTCACCGAGAGTGATTTCAAGCCAGTATCCATCACCGCACTAATCGGCAGCGCCAGCCCCAAGCCGACAATCGACCATTGCAGTAATTGCTTGCCCGCAAACTGAATACCCGGCAATTGTTGGGCGGAAATTGAAAAGCGGCTGCGAATCAGCAAACCCAATAAAATCCCCGCTACTGCGCCGCCCATCAGCGGCATTTGTTCACCAATGAGCTGAGCAACAACGGTAATCCCGGCAACGAGCAGTAGGCCCGGTATGAGCGACTTGAGCGTGGCGAGTTTCATAATTTATCCCGTGTTGATTAAATAATGAGCACAGTGTAAAGTCGGCCTAACCATCTTGAATAACGGATATTTCTGGTTAGTTAATCGGAAAAACCGATCAAAGGCACACGATGCTAAAAATGACATTGCGGGAATTAGAGGTTTTTTGCGCC